>JBHADA010000180.1:0-16633 GCA_041854805.1 Arachnia sp. | reverse complement strand
CGACCTATGAGCTGGATGTGCCATGGGACGTGCCGCCCCTGGAGGACCTGGAACAGTTCGGACATCTGCACACTGGCAGCATCGCCGCCACGGTGGAGCCCGGGGGAACCGCCGTGGTCGATACGGTGCGCCGGATCCGCGACGCCGCGACGGTTTCCTACGACCCGAACATTCGCCCGGCCCTGATGCTGAGCCCGGAGCGTGTCCGGGACAGGATTGAGGAAATCGTCAGCCTTTCGGATCTGGTCAAGGCCAGCGATGAGGATCTGGAGTGGCTGTATCCCGACGAGCCGGTCGAGAATGTGATGCGGCGCTGGATCAAGGCTGGACCGTCTATGGTGGTCGTCACCCGCGGACCGTGGGGGGCCTATGCGTTGTTGGCCGATAACCGCGACATGCTGCACATCGATCAGATGACCGTCACCGTGGGCGACACCGTCGGTGCGGGAGACTCGTTCATGGCAGGTTTGATCACCGGATTGCTTCGCGCCGGACTACTCGGCTCTCCCGAGGCCCGTCAGCGGCTCCGGGAGGCCAACTGGTCGGATGTGCAGTCCGCCCTGCACAACGCGGTCGTCACCTCGGGCATTACCGTCAGCAGGGACGGCGCCTATGCGCCGACCCCGGAAGAAGTGGAGGCGATCAAGCAGGCCGACCCGACTCTTCGCTAGTTTCGGCGGTCGAGTCACTGGGCCTGGCGGGCATCGCGGCTACGTCGCGTCGCCGAACGTGTCGAGACCTCACCAAGGGTCTCGACACGCGTCGCTTACCTTCTCAAGGGCGTAGGGGCAGGCGTACCGAGAAGACGGTGTGCCCTGGCCGCGACTCCACCGTCGCCTCCCCCTGGAAGCCCTGCACCACGGCGCGCACGATGGCCAAGCCCAGACCGGTGGACTGGTTGACGTTGTGTGCACGGGAGTCGTCTGCCCGGATGAAACGCTCGAAGACGCGCTCTCGGGTCTCCGGGTCGATGCCGGGGCCATTGTCCGCCACCCGGATGACGGCCTGCCCCGCCTCGGTGCGTACCGATGTGGTGACCGTCGTGCCGGGCGGCGTATGGGTGCGGGCGTTGGAGAGCAGGTTCACCATCACCTGGTGCAGTTGGTCCGCGTCGGCCATCACCTCGATGGGTTCCTCCGGCAGGTCGAGCTGCCAGCGGTGCTCGCGGCTGGAGGCCTGTGCGTCGCTGACGGCGTTGAGCGCCACCTCCACGGCGTCCACGGGGACCAACTCCACCTTCGCGTCAGCGTCCAGCCGGGCAAGCAGGAGGAGGTCGTTGACCAGCTTGGTCATCCGCTTGGACTCGGCCGAGATCCGGCCCAGCGCGTGAGAGGTGCCCGATGCGTCGGGTGCGCGTTCGGCTAGTTCGGCGTAGCCCCGGATGGCTGCGAGGGGGTTGCGTAGCTCGTGGGACGCGTCGGCCACGAACTGGCGCAGCTTCGCCTCCGAGCGTTCCCGTTCGCCCAGCGCGCTCTCCACTCTGCCCAGCATGTGGTTGAACGCGTGAGACAGCCGGGTTACCTCGTTGCTGCGCCGTTCGTCGGCCACCTGGACGCGGGGGACCTCGACGGCGCCGCGAGTCAGGTCTAGGCCGCTCACCTCGTCGGCCGTGGCGCTGAGCGCCACGAGCGGTTTGGTCGCGCGAGCGAGGACAGCGCGGGTCACCAGCGAGGTCGCGCCGACGGCGACGAGACCGACTCCTCCGGCGAAGGCGCCGAGCATGAGCAACGCGTGATCCACCTCGGCCACGGGCAGGCCGACGGTGACAGTGGCGTCGCTTGGTCCGTCCACCCGTTTCGCTATTACTCGATACGTGCCTAGGTCGTCGATGGTGACGGTGCGCTTCTCGTACTCCGAGGCGAGGCTCAGCAGTTGCGTGGTCTGCGCATCGGTGAGTTCGCTGACCGAGCCGTCCCCAATCAGTCGTCCGGCTTTGCCGCTGTCAGTCTGGGCGGCGATGAGGGTGCCCACGCGCATGCCGGGTACGGCGACGCCGGGCGCCCGCCCGCCATCCGGGCCGCGTTGTTGACGCACCTGGGTCTTGTCGAGTTCCGCGTCCAGTTGCCCATACAAGATGGTGGACGCGGCGAACAACGTCGACAGCACGACGAGCACGGCCATCGCCGCGACCGTGATCACGAGTCGCGGTTGAAGCTGGCCAGCCAGCGTCGTCTGTTTGCTCATGAGCCGACGGGGCGCAGCACGTATCCGGCGCCGCGCATGGTGTGGATCATAGGCTCCCGGTTGGCGTCGATCTTCTTACGCAGATACGAAATGTAGAGTTCGACGACGTTAGCTTGGCCGCCGAAGTCGTAGTTCCATACCCGGTCCAGGATTTGAGCCTTGGACAGCACGCGCTTGGGGTTGCGCATGAGGAAACGCAGCAATTCGAACTCGGTGGCGGTCAGCTTGATGGGTTCACCGCCGCGGGTCACCTCGTGGGAATCCTCGTCCAAGATGAGGTCTCCCACGACGATCTGGGTATCGGGGCGCACGGTGGTGGCGCCCGAGCGCCGCAACAGTCCGCGCAGGCGGGCGATGACCTCCTCCAGTGAGAAGGGTTTGGTGACGTAGTCGTCGCCGCCGGCGGTGAGCCCGGCGACACGGTCGGATACCCCGTCCTTGGCCGTGAGGAAGATGACGGGCACGTCGGGCTGTTCGGTACGGATGCGACGCATCACCTCCATCCCGTCGAAATCGGGCAGCATGAGGTCGAGTACCAACGCGTCCGGCTTCACCTCGCGGGCCACGCGGACCGCCTCGTTTCCGGTTTGGGCCGTGTGGACCTCCCAGCCCTCGTAACGCATGGCCATGGACAACAGTTCGGTGAGGCTGGGCTCGTCGTCGACGGTGACGATCTTGATCGGGGTCCCGTCGGGACGAGTGAGTGGTTCATTCCTTGCCATGGGACATATCTTCGCGGATGAAACCGATGCACTCCCTATGCGATTCCTGTGTCTTTCCTATGAATCGTGCCTGGCTATTCGGGCTGAGACTTGTCCGATCCGCGGATGAGGCGTCCAGAACTGTACGCGCCTAACTTCTCCAGCGCGAGTCGCCCCACCATCTGTTGATTGGTGACCACTCGTTGAGAACGTCCATTCGTCACGAAGGTGAGGGCCCAACTCAGCAGCGTGGTGATGCGCTGTTTGAAGCCTGCGATGTAGAGCAGATGCAGAAACAGCCAGGCGGTCCAGGCGACGAAGCCGGTCAGCTTCAGCTTGCCCACCTGGGCCACGGCCGCGAACTTGGAGATGGTGGCCATGGATCCCTTGTCCTTGTAGGCGAAGGGACCAGGGCGAGGCGCATCGTCTAGGTCCGCGCGGATCGCCTTGGCCGCGTATCTGGCCTCTTGGATGGCTCCCTGCGCGACGCCGGGTACTCCCGGCACCGAGGCCAGGTCTCCCACCACGAACACCTCGGGATGCCCAGGGAGGGTGAGGTCCTCGCCGACGATGACGCGGCCCGCGCGGTCGAGCTCGGCGCCCGACTGCTCCGCGAGGGTCTTGCCCAGTTCGTTTCCTTGGACGCCGGCCGCCCACACCTTGGTGACGGCCTCGATGCGTTCGCTGGTGCCATCCTTGTGCTTGACGACGATTCCGGCGTCGTCCACGTCGGTGACGATGGCACCCAGCCACACCTCCACGCCTAGGCGTTCCAGGGTGGCCCGTGTCTTGGCACCCAGTTCGGGGCCAAACGGCGGCAAGACCTGGTCGGCCCCGTCGACGAGTATGACCCGGGCCGTAGCCGGGTCGAAGTTGCGGAACTCGTTGCGGAGGGTGGAACTGGCCAGTTCGCGGATCTGCCCAGCCATCTCGACGCCCGTGGGGCCAGCGCCCACGACGACGAAGGTGAGAAGCCGTTCCCGTTCCTCGGGGTCGTTGGCGAATTCGGCCAGCTCGAAGGCATTGAAGATGCGTGCGCGCAGTTCCAAGGCGTCGTCGATGGTCTTCATCCCAGGCGCGAACGTGGCGAAGTGATCGTTGCCGAAGTAGGACTGGCCGGCGCCCGCAGCCACGATCAGTGAGTCATAGGGGGTCTGTTGGTAATCGTTGTGGAAGCGCCACGTGACGGTGCGTTCGGTCAGGTCGATGTCTTCGACGAGCCCGAGCAGGACGGTTGCGTTGGCCTGGCGGCGCAGGATTTCCCGGGTCGCTGGTGCGATCTCGCCCTCGGACAAGACCCCGGTAGCCACCTGGTAGAGCAACGGTTGGAACAGGTGGTGGGTGGTGCGGGCGATCAGTGTGATATCCACGCCAGCCGCGCGGAGCGCCTTGGCGGCGAAGAGGCCGCCAAAACCGGAGCCAATGATGACCACGCGGGGTCGCCGCGGCAGAGGGGAGGGGGTTTGCATTTCGCCATTGTAGGCGCGCGAAAATCAAGGTAGTCAAACGGGCGTTAAACTATTGCGGCTATCGTCCGAAGGGAGTTGAAGCCATCACCGTTCTTCCTGCGCCGCGCAGTCGCTTCAACGCCTTCAAGCCGCGCCCCCGCCGTGCTCCGGCCGAGCCGTCGTGGGGGTGGGGTTGGGTCCTCGTGGGCCTCTTCGCCGTCCTGCTCATCCTGCTGGGGCAGGCAGTCGACCTTGCCGGCTACTTGGAACGTGCCTCGAGCCGGTGGCGCCCGTTGATCACCGTGCCAGGTCACGCTCTTCTGCTTTACGCATGGTGGCAGTTGGGGCCCAGGTGGCGTCATCCGCTACTGACGGCCGCCATCTGGTCTTTGCCCATGATGTTCGCGCTGCCGTTGCACTCCCGCGACGCTTATGCCTATGGGGCGCAGGGCTGGCTGGTCGCCCACGGCCACGATCCCTACAGCGTCACGCTGGGTGAGGCGGGCCTGCCGGGGCTGCTCGTGGGGGTTCACTGGCACAACACCACCTCGGTCTATCCGGCGGGATCGGTGGAGCTGTTTGGGGCGATCAACCGGCTCACGGGTGGCGACCTCTATTGGACGACGGTGGCTCTGAGGGTGCCGAGCGTGTTTGCCCTAGTGCTCCTCGCCGCCGTCTTGCCCGCGTTGGCGCGCCGCGTGGGCGTTGATCCGCTGCTTGCCCTGTGGGCGGGGTTACTCAACCCGATCATGCTCGTACAGTGGATCGGCGGAGTGCACAACGACGCGCTCATGGTGGCGCTGTGTTGCGCCGCGTTGCTCGCCGCCATGGATCTGGGGTGGCGTGGCTGGCGCGGCCTCATCGTGGCTGGGGTGCTGCTGGGATTGGCGATGAGCATCAAGCAATCGGCGGCGGTGTTTGGGCTCGGTGTCGTGGCCGTGGCGTGGAGCGTCCGGTTCCCCTCCAAGCAGGGCTGGGCCAAGCTGGTGTCCATCGCCGCGGTCCCTGGGGTGATCACGATCGGGGTGTTCCTGGCCACGTCGTGGCGGTTGGGCCTTGGATGGCGAGCCCCCACGGCGGGCAATCCTATCGCCGCCACGAGCAACACCCCGCTGAGCTGGGTGGCCTCGTTTCTTCGTTATCACGAGTTGCTGCCCAATCACACGGTGGCCAACACGCTGGTCACAGGAGTCTCCACGCTGCTGATCCTTGTCGCGTTCGTGGTGCTCTGGCTCAGGCTCGGCCCGTTCGGGCACAGTACCGGCGAGCCGTGGCTATTCGCCGCGGCGGTGGTGACCGCCGCGTGCGTGCTCGCCCCCGCGCTACAGCCGTGGTACCTCACTTGGCTGTTGCCGCTGTACCCGTTGTGCCGGCTCGGCAAACGGTGGGACTGGGCGTGGCTGGTGGCCATTGCCGGGTTCTCCTTGCTGCCCGGCCTGCAGGATGTGTTGGCTCCCTACATTGCCATGTTTGTGGTGGCGCCCCCGCTGATCTGGTTGTGGCGGCGTCTCCGCCGCGCAGACGGCGCCCTGCTGCCGGAGGCGGCGTCGTGAATCCGTGACCGCGGCGAGCCCGACTACGATCCTACGAATCCAAGACCCTGGTGAGATTTGTTGTGGGAGCAGCGCGCCTAGGTTCGAGGGTATGGATTTCCACGAGCGGGATGACGCGGACTGGGCGATCAAGGTCACTGGTTTGAGCAAGCGATATGGCGGACGTGTCGTGCTCAAGGGACTCGACCTGCGTGTTCCCCGAGGCGGGGTGCATGGGCTGCTTGGACCCAACGGCTCCGGCAAGACCACGTCGCTGCGGATCATGCTTGGCCTCGCCAGGGCAAACGAGGGCACCGTCCATATCCTGGGGTATCCCTCGCCCGCGCAATTGCCGCAGGTGATCAGCCGCGTCGGCGCCATCGTCGAGTCGCCCAAGCTCGCGCCCAGGCTTACCGCTAGGCGCAACCTGGAGACCCTTGCCCTGTCCATTGGCGAGAGCCGACGACGCGTCCACGAAGTGCTGCTTGAGGTGGGCCTAGCGGATGAGGCCGATCAGAACTTCGCCACCTATTCGCTGGGTATGAAACAGCGCCTCGCCATCGCAGCCACGCTGTTGAAGAAGCCAGAGGTGCTCATCTTTGACGAGCCCACCAACGGCCTCGACCCCGTGGGCATTCACGACATCCGTGCGGTGCTGCGACGGCTCGCGGAATCCGGGCGCACGGTGCTGGTGTCATCCCACCTGCTCAGCGAGATGGAGCAGGTGGCTGATTCCGTCTCGATCATCGCACGCGGCCGGCTCGTCACGGAAGGGCTGATGCGGGATCTGCTCGCTGATGGCGACGGCGAGGTGTGCGTGGGCATCGCTGATCGGGCGGGCGCCGCGGAGGTGCTGCGGCGCGCAGGATGGGAGGTGCGCGACGAGGTCGAGAGGATCGCGGTGACGGGCAAGGATGGGCCGCCGAAGGCCGAGCAGGTAGCCCAGACACTTGGCGAGGCCGGGCTGTGGCCCCATGAACTGGTGACCCGCAGCTCGAGCTTGGAACGGGTGTTTCTGGAACTGACACGCGAGGCCGAATTGCGGGAGGGGGCCGCATGACGTTCACCAACCTGCTCATGGCCGAGTTCCTCCGGGTGCGTTACCGCAAGCGCGTACTGGTGAGTCTCCTGCTGATGCTGGCGGGCGGGCTCATGTTGCCCATGACCTATGTCGGTGGAGCCATGCCGGTGACCGCCGAGGAGCGTGAAAGTGCGCGTCTGCAAGCCATTGAGGAGGGCTGCCCGGACTGCGTCGGCGACTATCTGAGGCAACCCCTCGACCTGTCGGCTCTCGGTGAGTACATGAAAGGATACGGACTCATCATCGCCTTCCTCGCCTTGGTGACGTGCATCCTTTACGTGGGCTCTGACTTCATCTCCGGTGCCATCAGCGTCCACCTCACCTTCACGCCCTCGCGGGGAAAGCTCTTGGCCGCCCGCACGCTCGTCTCTGGGGCCTTGGGCGCGGTGGTCTCGGGAACGGTACTGATGGCCATGTGTAGCGTGACGCTCGTCTGGTTTGTCAGCGCCAACGGATTCGACGCTGTAGGCAACGCCAATGGAATGCTGGAGTTGCTCGTCAGCGGTACGCTGCTGGGGTTCTTCGCGGGCCTGGTTGCGTCGTTGGCCGTGTTCCTGGGAGGGATGATCCCGGCGCTGGGTGCCTGTGCCGCGTGTACCGTGATATTCCTGATGTCTTTGCAGGGTTTCGCCCTGTCGGCGGGCTGGGCCCACATCTTTCCCTGGTGGCAGGGCATCGCCCTGCTCTACGGAACCTACTCCACTGATCTAGGCCAGTTGGTTGACCATACATGGCAGTCAAACCCGACCACCTTCACCCGTGTCGAGGCCCTGATTTACTTTCCTGTCGTGATCGGGCTGCTGTGGGTGGCGGCACATATCGTCTTCCGCCGCCGCGACATCCGGGGTTGAGCCTTCCGGTAACACCGCATGCGACATAGCCGCCTGTCGCGAAGTAAGCATCTAAGACTGACGCAAAGGCTTGTTAGGTAACCGATGCATTAGAGTGCCGCCCATGCGTTACGTGTCCACCCGTGCCGCCCAGCCCGGCCAGGGCAAGCGGTTCAGTGACATCCTGCTCGAGGGCTTGGCTGCCGACGGTGGGCTCTACCTACCAGAGCGGTATCCCCGCATCGACGATGCCACCCTCGGCCGTTGGCGGAACCTTCTTCGGGAGAAGGGATACGCGGCCCTCGCCTTCGAGGTGATCTCGTTGTTCGTGGACGACATCGACGAGCCGGATCTGCGAGGCATCGTCGAACGGGCCTATGCCCCGAACAAGTTCCTGGACCCAGCCGTCGTTCCCGTCACGCGGCTGCGCGACGGGTTGTGGCTGGCGCATCTGAGCAACGGGCCATCGGCCGCGTTCAAGGACATGGCCATGCAGTTGCTGGGCGAGTTGTTCGCCTACGAGTTGGGGCGTCGTGGGGAAAGCATCACCATTGTTGGTGCCACCAGCGGGGACACCGGATCGTCGGCCGAGTATGCGCTGTTGGGCAAGCCCGGGGTGCGGGTGTTCATGCTGTCCCCGGCAGGGCGGATGACGCCGTTCCAGCAGGCGCAGATGTTCAGCATTGATGACCCGTCCATCGTCAACATCGCTGTGGAGGGCGTCTTTGATGACTGCCAGGACATCGTGAAGGCCATCAACGCCGACGCCGAGTTTAAGGCCCGTCATCGCATTGGTGCGGTCAACTCCATCAACTGGGCGCGGCTGCTTGCCCAGGTCGTCTACTATTTCGCGGCCTGGCTTCAGGTCTCCGACGGCGGCCCGGTCAGTTTCGCGGTGCCGTCGGGCAACTTCGGCAACGTCGCTGCCGGGCACATCGCCCGAGAGATGGGGCTACCGATCGGCAACCTCATCGTGGCCACCAATGAGAACAACGTGCTGGAGGAGTTCTTCCGCACTGGCGTCTACCGGGTGCGTGGCACTGATGAGACGCTCGCCACCAGTTCGCCGTCAATGGACATCTCCAAGGCCTCCAATTTCGAGCGGTTCGTCTTCGACCTGCTTGGCCGCGACGCTGCCCGTGTCCGGGAACTTTTCGTGGACCGGCTCGCGGAGGGCTCGTTCGACCTGTCCGGCACACCCGAGTTCGCCACGTTGCGGGAACGGTTTGGATTTGTCGCGGGCGCATCGACGCATGCGGACCGGATTGCCCAGATCCGCCGGGTTCAGCAAAGCGATGGAGTGGTCATCGACCCGCACACCGCGGACGGTGTTCAGGTTGCCAGCGCGATGAGTACTGGGACCCCCACCGTGGTGCTGGAGACTGCGCTTCCGGTCAAGTTCGCCGACACCATCGTCGAGGCGTTGGGGGAGGCCCCGCCGCGCCCAGCCCGCTTCGAGGGCATTGAGGATCTGCCCCGGCGCGTGGTCACCGTTCCACGCGACGTGCATGCGGTGCGCGCCCTCATCGCCGAATGAGCGGGGATGATGTGGAATACGATGCCCAGTGGTCGGGCGAGCGCTGACGAGGGCTGCCCGGCGTGGCCGTCGAGCCACGGGATCCGGAAAGTGGAGTGGAGGTATCGCCTATGGCCCGTCCATGTGATCCCATAGGGCGCATGAGCGAACTTGATCTGCCGAATCCGACGCCTGAGCGGCTGTTGGCTGAGATCATCAGTAACCATTTCATGGACGCGACGTTCGAGAGACGCCATGGCACCTACACGGTGTTGCTGGGTGACGGGCTGCCTGTCATCGAATGCCATATCAACTCGCTGGAGGAGAAGCCGCCTCACGGCGCGTTCTTCACGCTCGTGCTGCGTGGCGGCGCGCTGGGCCCGCACGACACCGTCGTCACGGGAAGCGGGTACGGGCAGTCGATGCTGGAGGGACTCGTCGTTGGTGGCTGCAACTGGGCGTGCGCCTTCGGGCCGGTGTTGCTGGCAGGCATCGGGCAGGCTGGGCGGATCGTGTCCGAGGAGCCTCGCTACGAGCAGTTCGAGACCACCGTCGGTGGGCGCCGCTACCTGGTCACGACGGGCCATTTGGACCGGGGCGGCAACCTGCCCATCGAGGAGGTGAGTGCCTATCGGGAGCATCTGGGCGGGCCGCATGTGCTGACCAGCATGGTGCTCGCCAGCGGGGCGATTCCCGCATCTCGTTCCGGAGATACCCTGTCTTTGGGGTGCTTTGTTGGGTTTACCAGCGACCACCGGGTCACGGAGGTCAAACTCGGCGCCGGGGAATGGGCGCCAGGCCGGGCGGTTTTGGAGTCGATTCCGCAGGAACCGGGGTTGACCGGCATGTGTCTGCTGCGGGAATGGGCTTTGCTGACTCCTTTGGAGCCGCCGCCTCCGTTCAGCCGAGACTCCCTCCAGCGCACGCTCGGGCTTCTGCGCGCTGCCGGAGACTCCCCGGAGACCGAAGGCGGTTGGATGGGGGGACGGGCGCACGGCATGATTCTTGGGGCCCCGGCCCAGCCGCCTGTGCCAATGCCGCCCGACGCCGCGTGGTTCTTCAGCGAGATCGCCGCATCCGGGGCCGGTCCTGGCTATGGCTTGGCCTTGGCGCACCTCGAGGGGCCGTGGTGGCGCTTGGCGCAGGCTGGCTGTGGGGCCGATTGGATCTACAACACCCACAGCGGCGCGGTGTGGCTGGATTCTCGGGCCTGTGACGAGTCCATCGTGGAGGTCGCGCCGAGTTTTCGTGCCTGGTATGAGGGGTGGCTGGACAACGCCATCCGTGGCGGAGGGCCTTTCGCTCGTTGGTCATACGAAACCGACGCGGCAAACAAGACGCTGGCCGAGATGGCCGAGCGGTCGGGTGTGGAGAGCCTGCCCGAGGTGTGCACCCAGGTCAAGATCTTCCTCGACGGTGTCCGTCTGGGCCCGTGCCATGCCTGCGAGCGCGACTATCACCGTTTGGGAGTGCCCAGCACGGTCTTCACCGCGGATTAGGGCGCATCCGGGCGTCAGGAAGGTTGTGCCCGCGACTCGTGCAACTGAGCGAAGATACCCGAATCTCCCGCCATCGACCGCTGATGGATACTGTGGGTCACGCTACTGCGCGATGTCACCCCGGCTCGGCGTCTCGGCCCAACTGGCCACGGGATCTCAGTTCGGCGACGATGCGGGCGTGTAGCTCGTTGTCGATGCGATACCACCGCCGATAGACCAGGAAAGCCGCCGCGATGAGCGCGGCCGGAAGCCCCATCATCGCCACCTTCATGCCCAGCAACCCTGCGGGGGTGACGTCGTCGGCGTCGGCTGCGGAGTTGATCCCCGTGAGGATTAAGGTGACTGCGACGACGCCGCTGCCCAGCGCCCCCGCCACCTTGTAGATGAACGGCTGCAACGAGAACGTCACAGCGCCATTGCGGCGCCCCGAGCGCCACTGCCCATATTCGATGCAGTCGGAGACAGCCACCAGCATCAACACGACGATGATCGAATTCGCGGTGAACAGCAACAGACCGGCGGCGCCGATGATCACCATGTTCATGGGGGAGAGGAAGAACACCACGTAGCCGGCCATGGACATGGCGATGCCCGCGCCGAAGAGACGTCGACGGCCAAGCCAACGGCTGAGCGTCGGAAACACGGCGTAGCCTAAGAGTTGGGCAACTCCCAACACGGCTGCGAATGGTGAATACATGGTTTCATCGCGGTAGGCGTATTTGAAGAAATAGATGCCGAACGTGGTGGTCGTCGTATAGGCGGTGATGAACAAGATCATGGTGAAGGCCACCGCGACGAGCTGATCGTTGCGGATCACGATGGCGAACAGCTCCCTTATCCCGGTGCGCTCCTGCGGACGCGTCAGGCTGGGTTCGCGCACGCCGATCACGGTGACGGCCTGGAACGTCACCATTGCCACTGCGCCGTACGCGACGAACGCCGTCCATGCCCCGGGGCCGCCGCCCAAGGCGCGGGTGACGGGCGTGACGCTCACGACGGCGGCGAATAACCCAACCGTGGCGAAGATCTTGGTCGTCGAACCGAGCCGTTCGCGCTGTGCGGGATCCAGCGTCAGCGCAGGCAGGAGCGACCAGTAGGGGATGTCGTTGGTGGTCCACGCCAGCCCCCACAGGAGATAGGCCACGGCGAAGAAGGCGACGAACGCCGGGCCGCGAAGGCCCGTGTCCGTGAACAGCGCCACCGCGCACCCGGCGGAGACTAGGACGCCGATGGCGATCCAGGGCTTGTAGGCCCCCCATCGGGTTCGGGTGTTGTCGACAACACCGCCCATGAGGATGTCGGTGAACGCGTCGAACAGCCGCGCGGTCACGATGATGCCGCTCACCCACCACATCGTCTGATCGTCGAGGTCCAGCACCTCAGTGAGGAACACGATGAGAAACATCGTCACCATGGTGTAGATGAAGTCGCGCCCCAGCGTGCCCACTGAGAAGGACCAGAGGTTGCGGCGCGACAGCGAGCTCATGGCAAACAAGGTACATCGACGAGCTGTCGCTAGTGCTGGAGGACCTGCCACAGGCGAACCTCATGCCGGTGCCCTCGGCCGACCCCGTTGTGCGGCCGCAGCCCGTCGCCGCGGCCGTCCCGAGGGATTCGAGATTCAGCTTGGCCATCATGTCTGGCCGTACTGAGCCCCACTGCGGTGCCGTGATATGGGCCGAATCGCCACGGGGGCGAGGTAACGTGTTCGCACATAGGGGAATGAGCGAGAACGGCGGTACTGATGGGGTTGTCCGAGAAGCCGACGGGGAGTAGGAAGAGTAAGAGACGAGGGCCTGGGTTCGTCCTTGCTATGAGTGGCCTTGCGGTGCTCGTGCTGGTTCTGGCCCTCGCCGGAGTTTACATAGGACGAAGTCTGGCGGCGGTGTCCAGCATTGATCGTGATCCGAGCCTCAATCCCGATGAATACGAGGGGAGGCCATCAGCCCCCGCACCCGTTGACAATCGTGAGCCTCCCCTCAACATCGTGCTGATGGGCGCGGATTCTTGGGGAGGGCAAAGCCGTAGCGATTCGCTCATGGTTGCCCACATCAGCGGAGACCGCAAGAGCCTCTATCTCGTCTCCTTCCCGCGGGATATGTGGGTGGACATCCCCGGCAGGGGCAGGGCCAAGATCAACGCTGCCTACGCATATGGCGGTCCTCAGTTGACGGTGCGCACGTTGGAGAGCCTCACCGGGGTCCGTATGAATCACACCGTCGTCATCGACTTCGAGGGTTTCGTCAGGCTCACCCAGACCATAGGCGGCGTCGAGGTGTATAACCCGTGGGCCACGCAGCACGATACAGGCCCCTTCCCGAAAGGGAAGATTCACATTGAGGGCGAGCGTGCGCTGGCCTATGTGCGCCAGCGCAAGCCTCTGCCACGGGGAGACCTCGACCGCGCACATCGACAGCGCACCGTTGTCAAGGCCATCATCCGCAAGCTCTTCACCCCAGAGACGGTGGGCAACCCGTCGCGGTTCTCCGACATGGTGGGGCGGCTGGCCGACACCATGACCGTCGACGAGTCCATGACGAACGAATACATCACGGACCTCGCCATGTCGATGCGGCTCGCTGACCTCTCCAGCGGTGTGCGGCTGCTTCAGGTGCCGATAAAGGGCTACGCGAGGATCGATGGGCAGGCGGTCGACATCGTGGATCGTGACGCGTTGGCCGAGTTATCCGCCTCATTGGGTGGCGACGCGATGGGCGCGTACTTCGACAAACACAAGGACGAGGACCTGAGGGCTCTGGGCGAGGTCGACCCAGACGAGTAGCGGCCAATATCATGGACGCATCCCCTGCCGGAGGCATCCAGCGTAGGGTTTCTTGACGAAGCCGTAAGAAACGACCAGCCGGAGGGTTCCCATGAAACATATCGCGCGATTCCTGACTTCCGCCGTCGCGGCCACGGCCTTGTTGGCCGCCAGCCCGTGGCCTGGGGCCGCGGAGGAGACGACGTTGAGTAACGCCTATCTCCACCTCGACGAGGCAATGGACGAATGGGCATCGGCGCCAGAGTTGAGAGTGCCGTCGAGTTATCACCGTGGGGAGAAGGACTCCTGGGATAATTCTGTCACTTACGACAACGCGTTGGTCATCATCGCGTATGCGAATCGCCGGGAGAATCCCGATTCCCTCGCCCGGGCCCGGACCATGGGCGATGCGCTCCTCAAGATGCAGGCCAAGGACCCCGCCGGCGACGGGCGCCTGCGCAACGCCTACGGGCCCGAGAACCTGTTCAACGCCGACGGCGTGCCCAATATCCAGACATGGGGCGCGGCTTCCGGCAACCAGGCCTGGGCCGGCATGGCGCTGGCGCACTTGGCCCACGTCACCGGCGAGACGGCCTATCGCGATGGGGCGGTGCGAATCGGGGAGTGGCTCGTGCGTGAGACCAAGGACACCCGAGGGGCCGGCGGATTCACCGTCGGATACGAGGGTTCCTCCAAGAAGGATTGGAAGTCGTCTGAACACAATATCGACATGATCGGCCTCTTCGGGATGCTCCACCAACTGACCGGCGACGACACGTGGGCCCAGCAGCGCGAGCACGCCCGCAGCTTCGTGGAGAGCATGTGGGACCAGGGTGAGGGGCGCTTCCACATCGGCTCGACGGACGATGGGGTCACCATCAACCGGGACGAGTACATCCCCGAGGATGTGCAGTCGTGGGGCTACCTCGCCCTCCGCGATGACCGTTACCGGCGCGCGCTCGACTGGAGCCTCGCCAACCTTGAGGTGACTGATGAATTCGACTCCGTTCCCATTCTCGGGGTGGGGTTCGCCAAGCAGACCGATCCAAAGAAAGAAAAGGTCCACAACGACACCACCGTCTGGCTGGAGGGGACCGCTCACATGGCGCTCGCGCTGCGAGCCAGCGGCACGCAGGCGCACAGCGAGCGGGCGCGGGCCTACCTGGCCAGCATCGAGTTGGAGCAGCAGCACGGCGTGGATGCGGACGGGAAGGGGATTCCCGCCAATTCCCGAAGGGGCTACGCCGGCGGCGACGATATGAATACCACCAGCCTCCACACCGGGGCCACTGCGTGGTACGCCATGGCCCGGCAGGGAATCAACCCGTTCCACCTCGCGAAGTGATGACGCGGTAGGACACCTACAAGCGACACTAGCCGCTTGTCACCGAGTGAGAAGTTGAACGTTGGTCGGGTCACTGGGCCTAGCAGGCGTTCTTCTTGGCAGGAAGCCCCGCCAGTCGAGTCGCTGGATGCGGAGCGGCCAGCGTGTCGAACCTTGGTGGTTTCGTCGCCAGGATCTCGACACGTTCGGTGACAGGCGGCTGTGCCGCGTCGACCGCAGGGGCGGAGCCCTTGCGGAGCAGGCTGTGGGAACCGGGAATAAGAGGCGACCCATGTGGGTTGAGTCTGGTGTACTCAACTTAAAACTTGAGTCCCTTCGGCTCATGTGCCACACTTGAGCCGGCAACGCTCAACTTAGAACTCAACTTCCGTAGGAGGAACCCACATGGCTCGTGCAGTAGGCATCGACCTCGGCACCACCAACTCTGTTGTCGCCGTCCTTGAGGGCGGCGAACCCACCGTCATCCCCAACGCCGAAGGAGCCCGCACCACCCCGTCTGTGGTGGCGTTCTCCAACTCCGGCGAGGTCCTCGTCGGCGAGGTCGCCAAGCGTCAGGCGGTCACCAACCCGGACCGCACCATCCGCTCGGTGAAGCGCCACATGGGCACCGACTGGAAGGTGACCGTCGACGGCAAGGACTACCGTCCGCAGCAGATCTCCGCGTTCGTGCTGCAGAAGCTCAAGCGCGACGCTGAGGCCTACCTGGGCGAGTCGGTCACCAACGCCGTCATCACCGTCCCCGCCTACTTCTCCGACGCTGAACGGCAGGCCACCAAGGAGGCCGGCGAGATCGCGGGACTAGTGGTCGACCGGATCATCAACGAGCCCACCGCGGCCGCTCTCGCCTACGGCCTGGACAAGGCCGAGCAGGAGCAGACCGTGCTCGTGTTCGACCTCGGCGGCGGCACCTTCGACGTCTCGCTGCTCGACATCGCCGATGGCGTGTTCGAGGTCAAGGCCACCAAGGGTGACAACCGCCTCGGTGGCGACGACTGGGACGCGGTGATCGTCGACTGGCTGGTCACGCAGTTCAAGAACAAGAACGGCATCGACCTCAGCAAGGACAAGATGGCTCGCCAGCGCCTCCAGGAGGCCGCCGAGCGCGCCAAGATCGAGCTGAGCTCGGCCTCCGAGACTGCCATCAACCTGCCTTACATCACGGCCTCCGCCGAAGGCCCGCTGCACCTGGACGAGAAGCTGACCCGCGCCGAGTTCCAGCGCATGACCCAGCACCTGCTCGACCGTTGCCGCGCCCCCTTCAACGCCGTCATCAGCGACGCCAAGACCTCCGTCGACAAGATCGACACGGTGCTTCTCGTTGGCGGGTCCACCCGCATGCCCGCCGTGGCCGACCTGGTCAAGGAACTCACCGGCGGCAAGGAGCCCAACAAGGGCGTCAACCCGGACGAGGTCGTGGCGCTGGGCGCCTCGCTGCAGGCCGGTGTGCTCAAGGGTGAGGTCAAGGACGTGCTGCTGCTCGACGTCACCCCGCTCAGCCTGGGCATCGAGACCAAGGGTGGCGTGATGACCAAGATCATCGAGCGCAACACCACCATCCCCACGAAGCGCTCCGAGGTGTTCACCACCGCCGAGGACAACCAGCCATCTGTGATGATCCAGGTCTACCAGGGCGAGCGCGAGTTCGCCCGCGACAACAAGTCGCTGGGCAACTTCGAACTCACCGGCCTGCTGCCCGCGCCGCGTTCGGTGCCGCAGATCGAGGTCACTTTCGACAT
>JBHADA010000179.1:0-3080 GCA_041854805.1 Arachnia sp. | reverse complement strand
CACGGAGCCGCTCCGGAAGCAGGAAGGCGCGCGCCGCCCGATCGATCCGGGCCTCGTGCTGGTCCTCGGAGTCGATTCGATCGACGCTCAAGTCGGTCCGGTAGGTGTCCCCCACCATGACATGCACCAACTCTTGTGCCGCGGAAAGCCTTCGCCGGCCCACGGCCCGGGAGCTGTTGATCAGCGCGATGCCGGTCTCGCCCACACTCATCGACGCGGCGTCGGCATCCCCCTCGCCGAGTTCCCGCGCGAAACAGAGCGTCCCTAGCGAGTGGGCGACTTGCGCCACGTCTCGCACCGGATCGTCACCGAGGCCAGCTGCCTCGCGCAGTTCGGCCCCGAGCCTCTCCGCCTCACGTCGCGACGCAGGGCGGGCGAAAACGTGCCGCCGTGCCGGGGGCGTGAGCAAACCCGAGTCGATCAGGAACGTGGTGTCCAAGGCGAGCGTTTCGAGTTCCTCGTCGATGGGCAGGGTGGAGTAGTCCTCTGGCTGGGCACCGCGGTGCTGCGCGATGGCGGCAGGCGGCGGGGTCAGGAACCAGTCGACACGACGCCCCAGTTCGCGTGCCAGGTCGAGCAATTCGAGCGCGGTGACGCGACGTTGTCCCTGCTCGATCTTGACCAACGTGGTGCGATCCATTCCAAGTTGCTGCGCGAGTTGCGCCTGATTCCACCGGCGCGACGCGCGTGCCTCGGCGATCCTGCGCCCGAGATCCACATGCTCCATAGTGCGATTCTGTCACACCTTAGGTGCGGTACAAAGACCTCAGTCAAGGTCGCTCTGGTTGGCCGCGATCTGCTCGTGGTGACGCACCACCTCACGCACGATGAACGTGAGGAACTTCTCCGCGAACTCGGGGTCGAGTTCCGACTCGACCGCCAGGGCCCGCAGCCGCTCGATCTGACGCGCCTCACGCTCCGGATCCGCGGGTGGCATGCCGGAACGCGCCTTCAACTCACCCACGCGCTGAGTCACCTTGAACCGCTCCGCGAGCAGATGGACGAGCATGGAATCCATGTTGTCGATGCTGCCGCGCAGACGCCGAAGTTCCTCGTATGGATCGTTCATGGGTCAGTGCAGGATGAGGTCGATCCGCTGGAACGACTTGATGTCGGTGTATCCCGTCAGCGCCATCGCCTTGCGCAGACCACCCGCGAGGTTCATCGTGCCGTCGGGCACACGGGAGGGCCCGAGGACGACCTCCTCCAGGGTTCCCACCTGCTCGAAGAACGAGCGCTGCCCACGCGGTAGGCGCGGATGCCTGGCCTCCGACCCCCAGTGCCAGCCACGTCCCGGGGCCTCAGTGGCGCGGGCCAGCGGCGAGCCCACCATCACGGCATCTGCCCCGCAGGCGATAGCCTTCGCGATGTCCCCGGAACGCCCGACGGCCCCGTCGGCGAGGATGTGGACGTAGCGGCCGCCGGACTCCTCCAGGTAGTCGCGACGGGCCTCGGCCACGTCGGCCACTGCGGAGGCCATGGGCACCTCGATCCCCAGCACGGACGCGGTGGTGTGGGTGGCTCCCCCGCCGAACCCGACGAGCACACCCGCCGCGCCGGAGCGCATCAGGTGCAGCGCGGCGCGGTAGGTGGCCACGCCGCCGACCAGCACCGGGATGTCGAAGCGGTAGATGAAGTCCTTGAGGTTGAGCGTGTCCTCGCCGCCCACATGCTCGGCGGAGACGGTGGTGCCGCGGATGACGAGGAAATCCATCCCCGCCTGCTCCAGGATTGGCGCGAACTCAAGCGTGCGCGCCGGCGACAGGGCCCCGGCGACCGGCACCCCCGCCGCCCGGATCTCGGCCAGCCGGTCCCGCACCAGCTCCTCCTTGATCGGCTCGGCGTAGATCTCTTGAAGGGTCCGAGTGGCTGCCACTTGGTCGCGCTGCTGGGCGATCCGCGCGTACTGAGGCAGCGGGTCCTCGTAGCGGGTCCACAGGCCCTCGAGGTTAAGCACGCCCAGCCCGCCCAGCCTGCCCATGGCGATGGCCGTGGATGGCGACATGACCGAGTCCATGGGGGCGGCCACGATGGGCACGTCGAAGGACACGGCATCGATGCGCCAGGTGAGGTCCACCTCATCCTCACCCCGGGTCCGGCGCGTGGGCGCGATGGCCACATCGTCGAAGCTGTAGGCGTGGGAGGCGCGCTTGGAACGGCCGAGTTCGTACATCGATGGTTCTCCTCAGCGATGGCTGTAGTTGGGCGCGTCGGCGATATTGTGCACGTCGTGCGGGTGCGACTCGCGCAGCCCGGCCGAGGTGATGCGCACGAAGCGCCCCTTCTCGGCGAGTTCTGCGATGGTGGGCGAACCGACGTAGAACATGGCCTGATGGAGGCCGCCAACGAGTTGGTGGATGACGGAGGCGACCGGACCGCGGTACAACACCTGGCCCTCAATGCCCTCGGGAATGAGCTGGTCGTCGCTGCCGACATCGGCCTGGAAGTAGCGATCCTTCGAGTAGCTCTTCTTGCCGCGCGAACTCATCGCCCCCAGGGACCCCATGCCCCGGTACTGCTTGTACTGCTTGCCGTTGATGAAGACGGTCTCCCCGGGCGACTCCTCGCAACCGGCCAGCAGGGAGCCCACCATGACGCTGGATGCCCCGGCGACGATGGCCTTGGCGATGTCCCCGGAGTACTGCAACCCGCCGTCGGCGATGACCGGCACTCCTGCGGGCCGGCACGCCAAGGCCGCCTCGTGCACGGCCGTGACCTGCGGCACGCCCACGCCAGCCACGACGCGGGTGGTGCAGATGGAGCCGGGTCCGACACCCACCTTGACGGCGTCTACCCCTGCGTCCACGAGCGCCTGGGCACCCGCGCGTGTGGCGATGTTGCCGCCGATGACCTGGACGTGAGCGGTGGCGGGATCATTCTTGAGCCTGCGCACCATGTCGAGCAGGAGCTTGGCGTGACCGTGGGCTGTGTCGACGACGAGCACGTCGACGCCCGCTTCGATGAGCGTGCGTGAGCGTTCCATGGCGTCGCCGAAGTAGCCGACGGCGGCGCCCACGAGCAGCCTGCCGTTGGCGTCCTTGGAGGCGAGGGGAAACTGCTCCGACTTGACGAAATCCTTG
>JBHADA010000178.1:0-7624 GCA_041854805.1 Arachnia sp. | reverse complement strand
TCACCCACACAAGGCTACGCCCCGTGAACCCCCAAAGAACCGAAACTCACTCCGCTCGCTTCTTACTTTCCGTGACAAGCGGCTACGCCGCATCAC
The DNA here is from genome assembly GCA_041854805.1 of Arachnia sp. Classification (GTDB taxonomy): domain Bacteria; phylum Actinomycetota; class Actinomycetes; order Propionibacteriales; family Propionibacteriaceae; genus Arachnia. The sequence continues at coordinate 7,528 of JBHADA010000178.1, read as the reverse complement.
CCACACAAGGCTACGCCCCGTGAACCCCCAAAGAACCGGAACTCCGCTCGCTTCTTACTTTCCGTGACAAGCGGCTACGCCGCATCACGGAGACCAGCGGGCATTTTTCGGTTCACTCGTTGAGACCTAGCAGGCGTTCTTCTTAGAAAGAAAAGCTCCGCTGGTCGAGTCAAGTCGAGTCAAATGGGCCCTGTGCCTCAACCTCCGATGAATCTGCCAGCGATGTCATCCGATGAGCGCCTCAAGGAGTTCCACGGCACCTGCCTTGTCCAATGCCCGGTTGGCGTTACCACATTTGGGAGAGACGACGCACGAGGGACAGCCACCATCGCAAGGACAGCGACGCAACCGCTCCAGGGTGGCGGCCCACCACTGCTCCGCCACCTCAAAACCACGTCGCGCAAAACCCGCTCCTCCAGCCATGCCGTCGTACACGAAGACAGTGGCCAGGCCCGTGTCGGGATGTAATGCCGTGCTGAGCCCGCCGATGTCCCACCGGTCGCAGGGAGCAAACGCGGGCAGCAATCCGATCCCGGTGTGCTCCGCGGCGTGGGCGGCCGCCCCGACGGCTGGTTCCGGCCAGCCCAGCCGCTTGATGATCTCCTGTGGCACCGCCCACCACACGGCTTGCGTTATCATCCGGTGCCGCGGCAAGTCCAGCGGGGTCGAATCCCAGATCTCGTGTGTCGTCGCATCGTGACGCGCATAGGCCGTGACCTGGGAATCGAGCCGAACCTCACCCCAACACACCCTCGTCTGTCCAAGCGGGCGGGCGTCTCTCTGGCGCACAATCTGCACCTCGAACGAGGAACGCGCTTGCGTGTAGTAGCGCGGCCGGGCCCGAATGACGAGGGCCTGCCGCTGTGCAAGATCCAATTCCTTGACTAGGAAGGTCTCGCCTTGATGCAGGTACACGGCCCCCTCATGCACCGTCCGATCGGCTGCTGCCTCGTCCACGACACCGATGACGCGGCCGGTGTCGTGCTCGATGATGTCGAAGGGACGCTCGCCCGCCGCACGCAGGTTGATGAAGCTGGCGGCTCTCTCCGGCCGAGTCCAGAACCTGCGTCCTGCCCGATCCCGTAGCACTCCCTGGCTCACGAGTGCCGCCGTCATCTCTCCGGTGCTGGGACCGAACCATTCCTCGTCCAGCTCCGCCAGCGGTATCTCCTGGGCCGCCGCAGCCAGATGGGGACCAAGCACCCGAGGATTGTCCGGATGGAGCACGGCCGGCTCCACCCGCCCGCTGAAGACTAGGTCTGGATGCTCTAGGAGATGGGCATCGAGTGGGTTTTCGCGCGCCAACAGCACCACGAGGGCATCTTGGCCGCGCCTGCCTGCCCGGCCCGCCTGCTGCCAGAAAGAGGCCAGCTTGCCGGGATAACCGGCCACCAAGACGGCATCCATGCCTGCGATATCAACGCCCAGCTCGAGCGCATTAGTGCTGGCCAAGGCACGCAGTTCACCGGCTTGAAGGCCACGCTCCAGTTCGCGTCGGTCGGTGGCCAAGTATCCACCACGGTAGGACGCGATCCGTGATGGGTCCGTGGCCAGTTTCTGCGCGGCGGTGGAGACTAACTCGGCGTCTTGACGCGAGGTGACGAACGCAATGCTTTGACACCCATCATCGCTGAGCCGACTCATCAGGTAGGCGGCGTCATGCCGCAGGGATCCGGCGGGCCGCCACAGCGCCACTGTGCGCCGTCCAGCGGGAGACGCGTCGTCTTGAACAACGACAGTCTCGGTAACTCCGGCCAGCGTGGCGGCGAAAGCAGAGGCATTGGGAAGGGTTGCCGAGGAGAAGGCCACTGCTGGACTAGCGCCGTGGTGAGCCGCCAGCCGCCTCAGGCGCCGGATCACCTGGGACACGTGAGCACCGAAGAGCCCCTGGTAACGATGCGCCTCGTCGACGACGATATAGCGCAGCGCCCCAAGAAACGATGCCCACCTCTGATGCCCAGGCAAGATCGAATGGTGAAGCATGTCCGGATTGGTCAGGACGAACGAGGCATGCTCACGGGCGAAACAGCGCTCCTCTTGCGTCGAGTCTCCGTCCACGGCCACCACCGGCCAGTTCTGAGGGCCAAGTTCCCTGGCCGCCCGCGCCTGATCGTGGGCAAGGGCCTTGGTCGGGGCAATGTAAATCGCCGTGTGACGTCGGGTCAGCAGCGCACGGGCCGATCGTACCTCCACGCCGAGGACGCCATGCCCCGTCGTCGCGATGATGGGCAGGAGGTAGCCCAGCGTCTTGCCCGATCCAGTGGCGGTAGTCAGCATGGTGTGCCGCCCACGCCATAGTTCCTCGGCTGCCGTGGCTTGGTGAGTCCAGGGCGATGCGATCCCAACCTCGATCATCCTCGCGCGCGTCTCGTCCGGCAACCATGCGGGCCACTCCGCCTCAATACCCGGCCGAGGCTCACTCACGTTGACAGCGGCTACCTCATCCCGGTCCGCTACCCAGTCGAATCCCACCCTCCAACTGTGCCACCCACCTCACACAGTTCTATCCGAAGAAGCTGCGGATGAGACTGAGCAGGATGGGCACCACGCCCACGAGGATGAAAGCGGGCAGGAAACACGCCATGAGAGGTACAACGGATTTGACGCCTACGGTGCGGGCCTTCTTGGAGGCCAGTTCGTGACGTTGCGTTCGAGCGTCTTGAGCATGGACCCGTAGCACGCCGATCAGCGAGGTTCCGGAGCGTTCAGCGCGGGCGATATCGGCTGCCGCCGGTCCCCAGGCCGGATGATCGCGCAGTTCGTCCCAGGCCAGCGCCCCTGCCCGGCCCAACAGGAGATGGGCCTCCACCTGCCTCAAGACCTGCGCAGTAGCCTCCGGGGACACATCGGCCACCGTCTCGACGGCGCGGCTCATCGGAAGCCCAGCCTCCAGACATACCGCTAAGAATTCCAAAGCATCGGGCAGCTCCCTTACCAAGTCGTCCACATCCGTTTTGGGAGCCAGGTATCCCATGGCCACCGTCGTACCCGCGCCGGCAACGGCACCGGCGAGCACACCGAGCGGGCCGCCGATGACGAGCGAGAGGACAAGGCCCGCCGCCACCCCGACGGCCGAACGCTGCCGAAGGGGTGGCGCGCCCGGTCTCCCGGTAAGAAACGACGGCAGGGCAAACCGCTCGGATGGGGCGAGGCGTCGTAGCTGCTGAGCAGGTGGGGCCAACACCAGCCATACCGCGAGCGCGGCCACAACAGCGGCGGGTAGGGCATCACTCATGAGCATTCCTTAGAACCAGACCGGGCGAGCCGGTCTATCCACAGCACCCCTACGGCGGTGAGGCATACGCCGACGAGGAGGAGTACCTGGCCGAGCGGATCTGCGGCGAGGTAGGCCAGGGTGTTGACCCCAACCACCGCGCCGAGCCCAACGGCTAGAAGAGGAAGAGCGGCCATGATGTGGCCGCTGCTGCGGGCGGCGGACAGTTCGGTGTCGATGACCGCCTCAAGCTGGCGTTGACGACGTAGGTTCTCTGCCACGAGAGCGAGTACCTCCGCCATCGGCGCTCCGCTGCGCTGACTCACTCTCCAAGCTGCAGCCACGGCACGCATACCGCCCTGGCCGGGCAGGGCCGCGGCGCGTTCGAGTTCGGCACCAACATCGCCACCGAGCCCTGACGCGGTGGCCGCGGGCCGCAGCACCTCGCAATCCATGGCCGCCTCGGCTAACGCGACGGTAGGAATCTGCCCCACACGGAGCAGCCCTGAGAGGACCCTAGCCGCCTTGGCGCATTCCTCGGCCCGGCGACGAGCAGCGCGGCGACGACGGTGACTGATGACGAGGTAGACGATGGTGGCCGTGGTCACGCCCAGGGTGGCCATCCAAGCCAGCACGTGCAGCCCAATACCGAGGGCCAGCGCGACACTGGTGAGCCCTACCGCAGGCGCCCATGCCGGGAGTTGCCATGTGCGGGTACGTTGCGTTGCTTCCGCCCGCTTCATCCTCGTGCGCGGCGGTGGACCAATCAAAAGAAAGCCCGCGAGGGCCGCGAGTCCAGCGACGGCTAGCATGGGTCCACCATCCGGCGCAGTAGCGGCCCGCCTTCTGGCTCATAGTCGACGCCGTCGGGACGTACCGTGGCGGCGGGCACGATTTCGACCATGCCGTTGGCCGCCCGATGAAACAGTCCAACATGGTCCACCCGGCGGCTGCCGTCTCGATCGCGACAGACATGAACCACGACCTTGAGGGCCGCCGCCACCTGCGCGTGACAGGCCTCTCGGCCAAGCCCGCCCAGTGCGGCCAGCGCCTCAAGCCTCGCTGGAACGTCTGCGACAGAGTTGGCATGCACCGTGCCGCATCCCCCCTCGTGACCGGTGTTCAACGCTGTCAAGAGGTCGATTAGTTCAGCACCACGCACCTCTCCGAGCACCACGCGGTCTGGGCGCATGCGCAACGCCTGACGCACCAGGGACGTGAGCGTGATGGCACCTGCTCCCTCCGCGTTGGGTGGTCTCCCCTCGAGCCGCACGCAATGGGGGTGGTTGGGCACGAGTTCACGGGCGTCCTCCACCACGAGGATCCGCTCCTCGTGGGGCACCAGCGCCAAGAGTGCGGCCAACAGCGTCGTCTTGCCCGTGCCAGTGCCACCCGAGATGAGGAACGGCACTCTCTCCGCGATGAGCCCTCGCAACAGGCGCGCAGCCTCCTCGCACAGCGATCCCGAAGCCACCAGGTCTGCCAGGGCGAAGGTACGCGACGCCGGGACGCGCAGGGACAGGCATGTCCCTGGCGCCGCCACCGGAGCGAGTATGGCGTGCAACCGAACTCCGCTCGGCAGCCGGCCATCCACGAAGGGGGACGCATCGTCAAGGCGTCGTCCCGCCGCCGCAGCGAGCCGGATGGCCAGACGGCGCACCTGCTCGTCGTCGACGAAGGCCACGTCCGTTCGTTCGAGGCCGGATCCTCGGTCCACGAAAACCTCGGTGGGCCCGTTGACCACGACATCCGAAACACCCGGCTCGGTAAGGAGGCCCTCCAGCGGACCAGCACCAATACTGTGGCGGTGCAACGCGCTGAGCGCGTCCGCAATGACCGCGTCAGTGACCACTGTGCCAGACCCTCGTAGGGCGCTAGCCACATCCGTGGCGGTATAGGGACGACCAAGGGCCGCCAGACGCATTCGCAACTCGTCGAGGAACGGTTCAGCCATTGGCCAGCCTCTCAAGCAGGGCGTCCACCTGACGCCGGTACCTACGCGCTGGAACTGCCACTGGCGACATGCCAAGCTCGGCGAGCCGGGGAAGCTGGTTCTCCTGTCCTATGACTCCCAGGCACGGCGCCCCAAGCGAGGCGGCCACCGTCTCTGGCGGGAGACTGCGCCCGGGGCCCGTGCGCACAACGATGCCGGTGGGCACATGCAGGCCCACCGTCACCCGTGCGGCCGCCACCGAACGGACATCCGCCCCCACCACCACCAACGTCTGGTCGCAGCCAGGAACTGGGTGTCTTCCACCGTCGACCACCACGAGCTGGGCCGACTTGGCCAAGGACCCAAGTACGGCATCGGTCGCCGCCTTGCCTGGACGTTGTTGTGCGTCTCGGCTGGGCGCCAGGAATGCCGCTCCCTCCGTGCTGGGCAAGCCGGGCAAGATGGCGTCCGCCTCGCCTCGGGCATGAAGAAGATCCGCCCAGCGCAACCCTGGCGCGGTCTCGAGCCCGACGAGCAGGTCCAGCCCCCCGCTTCCCTCGGCGAGATCCACGGCCACGGTGGCATTACCACGGCGTGCGGCCAGCAGCGCCAGGGCCGTGGTCAAGGTGCTCACCCCGAGACCGCCCGAAGCGCCCAAGAGCGCCACCGTGGCCCCGCGTCTCAAGCCAACCTGTCGAGAGCGAGCAAGCGCCTCCGCCAATCTGCCTGTCTGGTCTGGCAGGGGAAGCACGGGAAGCCCCAACTCCGCCGAACACCTCGCCAACTCCTTGGGATCCTTCCCAACCAGGCATGCCCATCCGGGGGCCACCGTCGACCAACGGGCTGCAACCTCCGTCGAGACCAGACGCAACGGCGCAGAGGGCCATGCGGCTCTCGCCTCGTCACTGTCCGATACCACCTGCAACGGCACTCCCACCGTGGCCGCCGACACCTCCACCGCCTCAGCTACAGACGCATCGCGGACGCAGAGCAGAACGGGGTGCCCAGTTGTCTTCTCCATGCCCCCTTCGTTGGTTATCAGGTAACGAATTTGTCGTCCCCGTCGGGTTCTGTGGATAACCCTTGATCCGGTGTCGTAGGGTTCTGCCTCATGAGCCGCACCATGATCCCTCCCGAGGCCTTGCAGTGGTTGTCTGTGTGGCAGGGCGTGCGCGCGGCCGTCGTCAGCCAGGATCTCGCGTTCATCCATAACCTGGCCACGGCTGGGCACACCATCTTCGCGCTCACCGAGGACCCCCGGATCGCGGCACGGCTGCGCGGCCACGAACGGGTCACCCCCCTCATCGCCCGTCCCGATGCCATCCCAACCGATCCGTTCCAGTTCGAAGTGGTGTTCGTGCACCAGTCGCTGCACGCCTACGCCCCGAAACCCACCTTGAACGAGATCGCCCGCACGCTACGCCCGGGGGGCTGCCTCAGCGCGTCGTACCTCGTCCGCGACGACTCGGTTCCCTGGGTGCGACGTCTCGCCGCGTTGCTGCGCCGCTTCGACCCCATGGTGATGCGAGGCGACTATGGGCAGGACTCCCTGGTGACGTTGCGCGAAAGCCACTACTTTCCCGAGGTGGAGGAACGGGTCTTCCGGGTGTGGCGCCCGATCAGCCGCGCCGAACTCACCAAACTCGTCGAGGCACAACCGCTCACCAAGCATCTGAAACCACAGCAACTCGGCGATCTTCTCGCCCAGGTGCTAGACCTCTACGACTCAGCCGTGCGCCCGGGCGACACTCTGCGCCTGCCCTACCAACTCACCTGCTGCCGGGCTTGGGTGGACCACGCGGAACTCACCAGCCCCGTTACCCTCCCGGACAGTGGGTTAGCCATCCCCCTATAGTGGGGACATGCCGAACGAGCCCAGCCATCCAGTGGTGGATATCAAGGACGCCCTCGCGGACTTTATCTCCGCAGAATCGGAGTTGGCCGCCGCGGAACTCAAGCCGGCCGCGAAGTCTGCGGGCATTGGCGCCGCCATGTTCGCTGGAGCCGCGGTGTTCCTGTTCCATGCCATCTGGATGCTGGTCATCGTCTTGGCCCTAGCGGTGGGACTGTTGCTGTACTCCCTCACTCCTCTTGGGCCATGGGGCTCGTTCACGCTGGGCTTCCTAGTCAGCATGCTGCTATCGGGCCTGTTCGCGTTCATCCTCATCACCTTGGGACGAGGCAAGTTCCGTGAGGTCAAGAAGCCCACGGCCACCATCGCCGAGGCTAAGACCACCTTGAACGCCGTCGTCGACGCCATCGCCGCACGCCCGTCCGCCAACCCGCCCACTCTCGACGAGGTCCGCTCCCCCAGCGTGGATCGCCCAGCCGGTTCCACTTCTGGCAGGCTAGCCCCATGACCAAGTGGGAATATTTCGTGG
>JBHADA010000177.1:0-3778 GCA_041854805.1 Arachnia sp. | reverse complement strand
TCGGACGGGCCGAACGGATAGGGCTGGTCGTTGACCTTCGTCTGATAGCTGACGAGGTCCGCGGCGGTGAATCCGTCGTGCGCCACCACGAAATTGATCGACTTCTGCGCCCCGCCATTGTCGTGGAAATGGTGGTAATCCCCGTTGAACATGTCGAGGAAGTCGATGGTGTTTCCGTCGCCCTTGGTGAAGCGGCGCACGGCGTCGCGATAGCGACCGTTCCATTCGCCCCAGCCGCGCGGGAAGTTGCCCACCTCATAGCCCCACAGGTCCCACGCTTCGGCGATGACCTCGATGCGGTCCTCCTCCGCGAACTGGGCGATCTCCACGAGCAGCGGATGGTCGGTGAAGAATCGCTTCTGCGCGGCCCAATCGTCGGGTTCCGCTTCGGCGGGCTTGCGCCCAAGCACGGTGGCCAGGTCGAACCGGAATCCATCGACCTGCATGTCGCGGCTCCAATAGCGCAGCGAGTCGAGCACCAACTGCTGCGCCGCTCGCGACGAGTAGTTGAGCTGGTTGGAGGTGCCGGTGGCACCGTCGACGAGGATCTTGTCGCGCGTCATCTGGTAATACTCGGCAGTGGCGAACCCGCCCAGGCTGGTGAATCCGGTGGTGTTGACGTCGCCGTTCCAGTTGCCTCCCTCGGCGGTGTGGTTATAGACCACATCGAGATATACCTCGAGTCCGGCGTCGTGGAACGCGGAGACCATCTCCTTGAACTCGCGAGTCGGCCCGCCCCAACTCTTGTCGGCGGCGTAGGCACGGTTGGGCGCGAAATACGACAGCGTCATATACCCCCACGAGTTGGTGGCCCCCACCCGCCCGGTCTCCGAGCGGTTGGTCTCGTGAATGGGCAACAGTTCGACGGTGGTGATCCCCATGCCCTTGAGATACGGGGCGATCATGCCGGCGCCTTTGTAGGTGCCACGGTATTCCTCTGGGATATTGACGATGCCCTCGAACCCAGACTCGCCCGCCAGCAGATCCGTCAGCCGCGTCACCGTGGGATGTCCGGCGAGCTGCTCGATGCTGGCCTCGTAGATGATCGACTGCTCCGGTGGGAGGTGCGGCTTGGGCGAGACGTAGGTGTCCTCGGCGATGACGATCCCCTTGGGCGCGTAGGGCGCCGTGTCGATGAGCCGACGCGGGACGCCGTCGACGAGTTCCCCGCCAGTGCCAAGCACCCCGTCGTTGACGCCGAGGCGCTGGAGCTGGTCCGTGTAGACGTTGTGGGTGATCTCGCGCGAGTATGGGTCGAACAGCACCTTGTTGGGGTTGAACCGGTTGCCGTGCTCGTCCAGGTCGGCGACGAAGCCCGCGTCCGAGCCGGGAACCCAGGCCTCGTCGTAGTCCCAGTTGGGACCCCAGGCGCGAAAACCCACGAGCGCGCCAAGCTGGAGGCCCTGCAGCATGGCCCTCCAGACGCCGTCGTCTCCGCGTGCGGGCAGGAACGTGTGGCTGGCGGTGGCGCCGAGCGCCTCAGGATAGATCTCGAGCTGGATCCGGGTGGCCGCCGGGGCGTAGACGGCGAACGTCACGCCCTCGGCCTTGGGATGCGTGCCGAGCGGCCACGTGGCCTCTGACCAGGCCGCCTCATCTAGTGCAATGACATCGGTCATGGGGGGAATCTTCCCACGCATCGGCAAGCAGCGGCGGCGCCTTCCCTGGGAGAGCGCTCCCATGGCAGGCACAAGCCACCGGCGAACTGGCGGAGAAAAACTGGTCATCGTACGCCATCATCTCCGGCGTGTAAATCCCCCGCTTCTCCCCTCCCCGGCAGGCGATTATCGGGCGACCCCTCGCCTGGTTAGCGTGTGAGTTAGGCCTCATTTACACGATAGGAGAAGCGCATGCGCCGCCTCATCGCAACAACAGCCACCGCCGTCTTGGCCGCTGTCTCGCCCCTTTGCGCCACCCCGGCATGGGGAGATCAACCCACGACAATTCATGTCGCAGCCTCCGCTGGTGAGGGTGGCAACGGATCCTCGACATCCCCCTACGCCACCCTCGGCGCCGCCCTCAAGGCCGCCAAGGATGGCGACACGATCGAGGTGGCCGACGGCACCTACCGGGAAGGCGAGTTGTATATCGAGAAGGACGTCACCGTGCGAGCCGCCGGTGGCGCCAAGCCTGTGTTGTCGGGCGCGAAGGTTCCCGCGTCGTGGTCCTCAGCCGGCAACGGCACCTGGGCGACGCCGCACGACATGGTCCGCTTCTGCACCGTGTGCACCACCAACGCCGACCCCTCCGTCGAGGGCATGGCCGCGCATCCCGAGCAGGTCTTCGTGGACGGCAAGCCCCTGACGCAGGTGGCCACCCGGGGTGAGGTCAAGGCCGGCACCTTCTTCGTCGACGACCCCGACCCCATCACCTTGAAGAATCCGAAGAACAATCACGCCGGTTACAACGTCAAGCCGCATCGCGGCGCCTCCTATGTCATCGGGGTGGACCCGTCGAAACACCGCGTCGAGGTGGTCCAGCATTCCCGTGCGGCGACCTTGAAGGCCGACGGCATCGCCTTCAGCGGTTTCTCCGTAGAGAAGTACTCTCCCGTCCAGCGCTGGGATTACAGGGATCCCGAGATCGGCACGGCCACGGGAGGGGCCATGTTCGTTGCCTCTGGCAAGAACTTCGAGGTGTCCAACAACTCCTTCGCCCATTCGGCGGCCGGCACGGCTTTCGCCGTGACCGACGCGAGCAGCTCGACGGTCTCGAACAACCGTTTCGCCGGCAACGGCGGCGTCGGCTCCGGCATCAACCAGTCGAGCGACATCACCTTCGAGCACAACTACTGGTCGAACAACAACACCGCTGGCTTCATCTCGGCCAATTGCGGCGCCTACTGCACCCTCTCCGACATGAAAGTGACCCACGCGGAACGCATCCGCTACCAGTACAACACCGTCGACTATTCCGCCGCTGGCGTGGACCATTCGAACCTGTCGTCGTTCCAGGCCAAGCAGCAGGCGGCCATCTGGTTCGACGAGGGCGTGCTCGACTCGCAGATCATCGGCTCCCGCTTCGTCAACGTGCCCACCGCCATCTTCGACGAGGTCTCGCGGGGCAACACCATCGCCTCCAACGTGATCGAGGGCGCCGGCATTGGTATTCAGATCTCCGGCTCCGAGAACTCGCAGGTGTGGAACAACACCATCAGCCACGCCTTGACGAGCATCGTCGTGCAGGAGGACAGCCGCTCCGACGGCTGCAACGCCCGCAACGCCGACGGTAGCTGCGCGCAGGTGGAGAAGTGGTCGGCCGATCATGGGTTGACCTGGGACACCACCAACGTCAGGCTCTACAACAACATCTTGTCCTCGGAGCAGCAGGTCACCGAGGGCGACGTGTGGCGCTACTCCGCCATGATGCAGGTCACGGGGAACAAGGACCAGGTGGGCGGCGAGGTGTACGGCAACCAGATGGTGTCCGGCATCGATCACAACGTCTATTACCGCCAGCCGGTCAACGTCCCCTCGACCACCGTCTTGTGGCAGTACGGGCCCAACCGGCTCACGGAGAGCGTCAACGCCGCCAAGCTGGGCGAGTTCGCCTCCAACCCGAACGTGCGCACCGCGGGTAAGGAGGCGAGCGGCGTCGACCTCACCGGCTCCCGCGAGGCCAATCCTGTGATCAGGGAGCCGCGGACCCCGACGGCGTGGAAGAGCGCGGATCTCAAGATCGTCCCCGGGGGCCCGGCCGACGGCACCGGCAAGCCATTGCCGCAGGACGTGGCCGGCTTCCTGGGCTTGAAGGCGGGCGAGAAGGTCAACCGCGGCGC
>JBHADA010000176.1:0-3519 GCA_041854805.1 Arachnia sp. | reverse complement strand
TCGGCCTGCGGTACTGTCTTGGCATGATGCTAGTTGCTAGGCACCTGCGTAACTGGGCGGAGGAGCTACTGGAAGTCTCGCCCGTTTTGGTGATCGAGGGCGCTCGGCAGGTGGGCAAATCGACTCTGGCGATGATGCTCAGCGGCGGCCCGGTTACCGCGGTCACCATGGATGATGCCGTCACCCGTGCGTTGGCCGTCGACGATCCGCAGCGTCTTCTTCGGTCCGCGGGATCGGGACGGCTGATAGTGGACGAGATTCAGCGCTGCCCCGAATTGGTCTTACCGTTGAAGGCTGAGGTGGACCGAGACCGTCGGCCGGGGCGTTTCGTGCTGACCGGGTCCGCGAACCTGCTGCGGATTCCAGGGGCCGAGGACTCGTTGGCCGGGCGGGCGATGACGGTGCGGGTGCATCCGTTCACCCAAGGCGAGTTGCAGGGCACGCCCGACGACTGGGTGACCGGAGTTCTCGCCGGCGCATTCGAGGGCTTAGGGCCCGTGGAACGTGAGGACGTCGTCGAACGCGTCGTACGGGGCGGCTATCCGCCCGTGCAAGAGATGACCTCACGCGTGCGTGCCGCGTGGTTGCAGGACTACGCCAATCGCCTAGTCGAGCGGGACTCGATGGACTTGGGGCGGGCACAGTTGCCCATTCTCCGCCGTTTGTTGTCTCTCCTGGCGGCAGCCGTGGGCGGCGAGGTGGTGTTAGAGCGGCTCGCCGAAGCGCTAGGGGTCAATCGCGACACGGTCGGACGCTACCTCGACCTCCTCGAAGGGCTATTCCTGGTGGCTCGGCTGCCGAGCTGGTCGCGGAATCTCACCAGCCGTCAGATCCGGCGTCCGAAGGCCTACCTCACCGACACCGGTTTGGTGGCCGTCTTGGCGGGACTTGGCGAGGCGCACCTGGCCTCTCCCCAAGGCCTAGACCACCTTGGCCCCTTGCTGGAGAATTTCGTGGTCAACGAGTTAGCGCGCCAGCGGCAGTGGTCCACGACACGCTTCGAAATGGCGCACTACCGCGATCGAAACGGCGCGGAGGTGGACATCATCATCGAATCCCCGCAAGGGATCGTCGGGATCGAGGTCAAGGCCGCCAGCGCGGCCAGGCCCGCCCATTTCAAGCACCTCATGGCCCTGCGAGACCGGCTTGGTGGCGAGTTCCTCGCGGGCATCGTCTTAAGCTGTGGGGGCGCACAGCGGGCGGGGGATCGGCTCCTCGCCCTGCCGTTCTCGTCTCTCTGGGCGGAGCCGTGACCGGAGTGCTCTTGCGCGCCGAGACTCGCGAGATGACAACTACACCGGGTGCACTGATAGCTCTGCAGCGAACGTCGAGGCTCGAGCGCATGGCTCGGAATATTGGTTGCGGACAGCGGCAGATTCGGTGTTGTCGACGAGACATCTCACATGGGTGCCCGATCGTGGATCGCGGTGGTGGCCCCGTCCGTGGTGGAGGCGGCGACGGAGTCGATTTAGGTCTATGTGCTGCTCGCTACCGGGAGTTTGGTAGTTCTCGTCGGTGGTCACTACTACACATGCGGCTTGGGCGGCGCCGCTGTCTCCGAGCCCGCAGGTCGTACGCTTATGGAATGTACCCGCCACCAGTCGGGCCGGACCTGACAGCCGAGCAGCGTCAGGAGCTTGACGACACGTTCCTGTCTTCTGACCCGTACCGATACTTCAGCGCTCGGATCGGCATGATGCTGCGGTGGGCGGAGTCGGACGCCGACAGCGATGAGCATCCCTTCGCTGCGAACGATGATGAAGAGCGGCACGCGACCGAGACCAGTGGGCGGTTCGCCCGCCTCCTTGGTCGGCCTGCGGGATATTCACCCGAGACCTCGCCGAGGTCCATTGCCACACAGGTCGCTACGGATGCGTACGCCCTTCGGCATCATGCGGCTGAGTCGCTTGTGCGGTTGACGGCGGCACTCTCCCAACGGGCGAACGCGGCCGAATCGTGCGTTTGGGAGGACCTGTCGGCCGGCCCAAACCAACTCGATCAGGTCGTAAGCCAGCTCCGCCAGGCCTTCTCCTCGGCGGAGGCTCCGATGCAGTTCGCCCGTCTGGTTCTCCGCGAGCAGGACTTGCAAAGCGGGATGACGGAGCGACTTGCTTCGGCGTCCAACGTGTTCGCCGACTGGCTCCAGTTCGCTATCGACCTATTGGTAGGGCATGAGCTCCAACTCAACGCTGCTCACAACAAGGTCAAACACGGTCTCTCAGTCCGCGCTCGTGATGACCTCAAAGTCTCATTCGTCACCACTCCACCCAACGCAGATGGGAGCATCCCTGTTGGTGCACTGACCGGACCGGACGCGGTGGACATCTTCGACCGCCCCGTTATCGAAGTTCTCGCACAGGCGCCCAAGGTGGACGGGCATCGACAAGGGTTGGAGCTAACTCAGTTGAGGGTGGAGGTCCCTGCCGTGCTCGCTGAGGCATACATGATTGCCTGACCCACGGAGCGATGTTCCATGTCGCGGCCGCGAAACACTTCGAAAGTCGGGTAGACCTTCCCGACTATCTGCAGGCTCCCCCTCATCCAGGTTACCCGGTGGGCGGCCCGCATCCTGACCATAGTTTCAGGTAAGGCGCCTGTGGGCATGAGCTTCCCTCTCACCACTCCGCCCGGCCACGGGCCCGTGAAGCGGTCAGCGGGAATCGCGTTTCGCGACTCGTTCATTACGCTCTCATTCACTGGTCCTCCCATGCGTGACGTTAAAGTTGTTACAGACAAGGCAACGGAGGGGCATAGGTGCGAGCACCGAAGAATGAAGCTACGGGAACCTCGGGTGAATCGGAGGTCTTGGCGCAGTTCGAGCGCTTGGGCTGGGGAGGGGTGATCGATAGTCGGCACGACACAGGCACCGATCTATACCTGCGGCCGCGAGATGCCCGCCGGTACGAACTCGGCGCCGTGCTGGGTGCCCAGGTCAAGACCGGGCCGTCTTACTTCAAATCGCCGCATAAAGACGCCGAGGGAACGATCACCGGGTGGTGGTTCGCCGAAGACGACCGTGAACACTTCGACTACTGGCTGCACCACGCCTTGCCCCACGTGGTGATCCTGCGCGATCATGACAGAGACCTCTCGTTCTGGGTTCACGTCACCCCGGAGCGAGTCCTCTCAACCGGTAAGGGTGCCAAGATTCTTGTGCTGGCCTCCCAAACCGTCGACGCGGACCACAACGAAGCACTCTCCGACGTCGCGCTGACACAGCTTCCGACTCCGACCTGGGACGGCACTGCCTGGACCGGCGCGGTACATCTTGCACCGGTCGACGAAGTTCGGCATGCCCTCATCACTCCCCGGCTCATCGCACCCCACCCGAATCTGGTCCCAGATTCGATCTCCGGGCTCGAAGCCCTCGCAATGCAAGTGCTCTTCCGGGACGACCTTGAACGGATTCTGGAACCGATGAGCCTTCCTGCGCTCGCAGGGGAGAATGACGCCGAGCGCAAGGGGCTGTCACTCAACGATGCACGCGAGGCCGATGACTGGTGTTGGCGCGCCACTGCT
>JBHADA010000175.1:0-21844 GCA_041854805.1 Arachnia sp. | reverse complement strand
GTAAGTTCCTCACGGCCGCCGATCTCGCCGCGCACCGCGCCAAGCCCGATGCCGCCTTCAAGACAGTGATGTGGGATCAGGCCACCGCCGCGCCCGCCATTCCCAATGGTTCTATGGGATTCCGGTACAACGAGGATGGGCAGGGGCGGTGGAACCTCGACCTCGGCTCCATCGAACCCGCGCTCACACTCGACGGGCAGCCCGCCACGCGCGGCGTCGAGGTGGCGCTGCCGTGCTTCGAAGACCCCAAGGGAGCCGGGTCCATCATCCGGCGTGGGGTCCCGGCGCGAGAGGTGGAGGGCCGGCTCGTCACCACCGTCTTTGACCTCATGCTGGCTCAATACGGCGTGGCCCGCCCCGGGCTGCCTGGGACGTGGCCCTCCGGATACGACGACGCGACGGTGCCCTACACCCCGGCATGGCAGGCGGAGATCACGTCCGTGCCGGCGGAGGCCTGCATCCGCGTCGCCCGCGAATTCGCGCGCAACTCCGAGGAATCGAAGGGCCGCTCGATGATCATCATCGGGGCTGGCATCTGTCACTGGTTCCACGCCGACGTGACCTACCGAGCCATCATCGCTCTGCTCATGCTCACCGGCTGCATCGGTAAGAACGGTGGCGGTTGGGCCCACTACGTCGGGCAGGAGAAGTGTCGTCCCATGACCGGCTGGTTCAACATGGCCAACGCCACCGACTGGACACGGCCGCCGCGAACCATGATTGGCACCGCCTACTGGTACATGCATACCGACCAGTGGCGAACCGACGGTTTCTCGTCGGACCGGATCAAGTCCCCACTGTCCACTGGTGTCTTGGACGGCATGCATACCGCGGATTCGATGGCCTTGGCCCACCGGCTGGGCTGGATGCCGTTCTACCCCCAGTTTGACGCCAACCCCCTCGACCTCGCGGACGAGGCCGAGGCCGCGGTGGCCCGCGGGGAATATTCCACGGTTCAGGAATTCGTCGCCGCCAAGCTCAAGTCGGGCGAACTCAAGAGCGCGGTCGAGGACATCGACGCCCCGCAGAACTGGCCGCGCACCATGATCCTGTGGCGTTCCAACCTGTTTGGCTCCTCCGCCAAGGGCAACGAGTACTTCCTCAAACACCTCCTCGGTACGCACAACAACGTCATGGAAAATGGTCACGGCGCCGACCTGCGGCCCCGCGTGGTGACGTGGCGTGACGAAGCCCCCGAGGGCAAGCTGGACCTACTCATCACCGCCGACTTTCGCATGACCAGCTCCACGCTGCTCAGCGACATCGTGCTCCCGGCAGCCACCTGGTACGAGAAGTACGATCTCAGTTCCACCGACATGCACCCCTATGTGCACGCCTTCACTCCCGCCATCGACCCGCCCTGGGAGACACGCAGCGACTTCACCCTCTTCGCTGATCTGGCCACGGCCATCTCCCAGATGGCTAAGGGCCGTCTCGACACCCGCAAGGACATCGTCGCGGTGCCCATGCAGCACGACACACCGGGCCAGATCGCGCAGCCAGGAGGCCACGCGCCAGACTGGCGTGGAACCGAACTCGACGCGGTGCCGGGCAAGAACCTTCCGGTGCTGCAGGTGGTGGAGCGCGACTACACCGCCATCGCGGACAAGCTGCTCACGGTGGGGCCCCTGGCCGACAAGCTCGGCTTCACGGTCAAGAACATCACCTACGACATGACGCATCAGGTGCAACGGCTCGCCAAGCTGCATGGCGTCTACCCCTCTGGGCCGGCAGCGGGGCGACCCGCGATCGATACCGACGCGCGGTTGGCGGAGGCGATTCTCACCTTCTCCGGCACTACCAACGGCGAGGTCGCCACACAGGGTTTCCGGGATCTTGAGCGCAAGACGGGCCAGCGCCTAGTGGACCTTTCGCTGGGCTCCGAGGAGCGTGTCATCACGTTCGCGCAGACCCAGGCCTCACCTCAGCCGGTCATCACCTCGCCCGAGTGGTCCGGCTCCGAGACGGGAGGACGCCGATATGCCGCGTTCACTATCAATACGGAGCGGCTCAAGCCCTGGCACACCCTGTCCGGCCGGATGCACTTTTTCCTCGACCATGACTGGATGATCGACGCTGGGGAACAATTGCCGACGTTCCGGCCGCCGCTCGACATGACCGGTGCCTACGGCGAGCCCGAGATTGGCCCGACGGGGGAGAAGGCCATCACCTTGCGCTACCTCACGGTGCACAACAAGTGGTCTATCCACTCCGAGTATCAAGACAACCTGTTCATGCTCTCGCTCGGGCGCGGCGGGCCCCAGGCGTGGCTCAGCGTGGGCGACGCGGCCAGCATCGGGGTGTCTGACAACGACTGGATCGAGTTGACCAACGCCAATGGGGTCTTCGTGGCGCGGGCCGTGGTGACTCCCAAGCTGCCCGATGGCGTCGCCTACGTCCAGCACGCGCAGGAACGCACCATCGACGTGCCCAAGTCGGAAGCTACCGGACGCAGAGGCGGCATCCACAACTCGGTGACCCGCATCCTGCTCAAGGCGACTCATCTCATCGGCGGCTACGCCCATCAGGCGTATGCCTTCAACTACATCGGCCCCACCGGCGTGCAGCGAGACATCGTCTCCACCGTGCGCCGTCGCTCCCAGGAGGTGCAGTACTGATGGCCCGGCAGCGACGCGTCATGGCTCAGGTAGCCATGGTGATGAACCTCGACAAGTGCATTGGGTGCCACACCTGTTCCGTCACCTGTAAGCAGGCCTGGACCAACCGGGCCGGCACCGAATACGTGTGGTTCAACAACGTGGAGACCCGGCCCGGGCAGGGCTATCCGCGCACCTACGAGGATCAGGAACGCTGGCGGGGCGGCTGGATGCGCACCAAGTCCGGCCGGCTCAAGCTCCGTTCCGGAGGACGCTTCAAGAAGCTGCTCAGCATCTTCGCATCCCCGGTACAACCCGAGTTGGGTGACTACTACGAGCCCTGGACCTACGATTACGAGACCTTGACGCAGGCCCCGCTAGGCGACGATTTCCCAGTGGCTAGGCCCAAGTCCCTGGTCACCGGCCAAGACATGGCGATCAGGGCGTCGGCCAACTGGGACGACGCGTTGGGTGGTATCGCGGAGACGGGGCAGGACGATCCCATCGTCAAGAAGCTGCGCGAGGAGGCCAACCTGAGGATTCAGTTCGCCTACGAGCAGACCTTCATGTTCTTCGTTCCCCGGATCTGCGAACACTGCCTCAATCCATCCTGCATGGCCTCCTGTCCTTCGGGCGCCATCTACAAGCGCAGCGAGGACGGGATCGTGCTCGTAGACCAAGACCGGTGCCGCGGTTGGCGTCAGTGCATCACCGGCTGTCCCTACAAGAAGATCTACTTCAACCATCGCACGGGCAAGGCCGAGAAGTGCACTATGTGCTACCCCCGGGTGGAGGTTGGCTTGCCTACGGTGTGCTCGGAGACGTGTGTAGGGCGCCTGCGATACATCGGCATCATCCTCTACGACCCGGACAAGGTCACCGAGGCAGCGCTGGCTGACGAACGCGACCTCTACCAGGCGCAACTGGGCGTCATGCTCGACCCGTCGGATCCGAAGGTGATCGCCGATGCCAAGCTCAGCGGCATTCCAAGCGACTGGCTCGCTGCCGCCCAGCGTTCCCCGGTGTACGCCCTGATCAGGCACTTCAAGGTGGCGCTTCCGCTGCATCCCGAATACCGGACCATGCCCATGGTCTGGTATGTGCCACCGCTGTCGCCCGTGGTCGACCTGCTCAAGGAGCAGGGCCACGACTCCGAGGCCGCCGGAAACCTGTTCGGGGCCATTGACTCCTTGCGGATCCCGGTGGAATATCTGGCGGAGTTATTCACTGCGGGAGACGCCGGTGTGGTCACCGGCGTGCTGCAACGCCTAGCGGCGATGCGCTCCTACATGCGCGACGTGACGCTCGGCAGGCCGCGGCAACCTCATCTGGCGGAGGCCGTCGGCATGACACCGGAGGCCATGGAACAGATGTACCGGCTCTTGGCCATTGCCAAGTACGACGAGCGCTACGTCATCCCCAAGGCGCACGCCGAGCAGGCCCATGCCCTGGAAGAGATGGGATGCTCGCTCGACTTCGACGGTGGGCCTGGGGCAGGCGGCGATGGGCCGTTCGGCAGCGGATCCGGGCGCCCCGTTCCAGTGAGCATCGAGAGTTTCGCCGAGGCACAAGCCCGGCGTCTCGCGGAGACACCATGAGCGCCGTCGTGTTCCAGGCCGCTGGGCTGGTGCTGAGCTACCCGGACGAGGTGCTTCTCGGCCGGCTGGACCTGATCGAGCAGGCCGTGGCCGAGGTGGGTGCCGAAGCTTACTTCGCGCCCACCTTGGCGCACCTTCGCGGTGCGCCACTCATGGAGCTCCAGGCGTTTCATGTGCGGGAGTTCGACCTGTCGCGTCGGCATGCGCTTCACCTGACCTATTGGACGGATGGGGACACCCGCCGCAGGGGAGAGGTGCTGGCCTCCATCAAGCAGACATACCGTGATTCTGGCCTATTGGTGGATTTGGACGGCGAACTGCCCGACTATCTTCCGATGGTGCTGGAGTTCGCCGCCACCGGTTCCCCCGCAATCGGGCGGGCCTTACTCAATTCCTATCGCGCATCCCTTGAACTGTTGCGCATTGGTCTAGCGGAGGACGCGCTTGCGCAGGAGGGCGTGGTGGCGGCGGTATGTGCCGAACTTGGGGGACCTTCGCCGCAGACCCGAGCCGAGGTGCGTGACCTGATCGCCGGGCCACCCACGGAGACCGTCGGTTTGGAGCCCACGTTCCTCCCATATCCGAGCATGCAAGGAAGCTGACATGGAATTGTTGCTGTGGGGTGTGTTGCCCTACCTCGTCGTCCTCGTTCTCGTCGGTGGGCTGGTGTGGCGCTACCGTTACGACCAATTTGGGTGGACCACCCGCTCGTCGCAGCTTTACGAGTCGAAGCTGCTCAAGGTGGGCTCGCCATTGTTCCATTTCGCCCTGCTCGCGGTGCTCATGGGGCACGTGGTGGGGCTCCTAATTCCCAAGGCCTTTACTGATTGGATTGGTGTGGACCAGCACACTTACCACGCGGTGGCCCTGTACGGCGGTGGCCTGGCCGGGATCGCTCTCGTGGCGGGGCTGGCGTTGCTGATCTGGCGCCGACGTTCCACGGGGGCCGTGTTCCGCGCGACGACGTGGAACGACAAGATCATGTATCTCGTGCTCGCGACGGTGATCGGGATGGGGTTGGTGGCCACACTCACCGGCGACAAGACCTCGACCGGCGAGGAACACAACTATCGCGAGACCGTCTCCGTGTGGTTCCGCTCCCTGTTCGTCCTTCAGCCCAATACCGAGGCCATGGCAGGGGCGACGTGGCAGTTCCAGGTGCATGTGCTCATCGCCTTGGCGCTGTTCGCGATTCTGCCCTTCACGCGTCTGGTGCACGCCTTCTCGGCGCCGGTGCATTATCTGTTCCGGCCCTACATCGTCTATCGCTCGAGAGATGTGGCGCCGCGGGCCACGGCAACGGCGAAGGGACGTGGCTGGGATCCCGTCGGTGCGCGGGACAACGAACGCATCCGTCGCTGAGCGCGAGGTTGTGAGCCATGGCGAGGAACCTGATCGAGGTGCCGCCCGTCCACGAGACGGCCAAGGGCGCCGGGCGCGTCGTGACGATGTCCACGGTCGCGTTTACCCTTATGTTCGCGGTATGGCTGATGTTCGGGATTCTGGGCATCCCCATCCAGAAGGAACTGCGGCTCAGCGATGAGGAACTGAGCTGGATCGCCGCCGTAGCCGTGCTCAACGGCTCCATGTGGCGTTTGCCAGCGGGCATCCTCACGGACCGCATTGGTGGCCGCAAGGTGACCTTGTTCCTGCTGTTCGCCACCGCCATTCCCGCGTATCTGGTCTCGCTGGCGAACAGCTACATGTGGCTGTTGGTGCTGGCATTCCTCGTCGGCTTCGCCGGGAACCTGTTCTCGGTTGGCACTGCCTGGAACTCGGCCTGGTACGGGAAGGAGCGTCAAGGCCTTGCCCTGGGGGTCTTCGGTGCCGGCAACGTGGGGGCCTCGGTAACTAAGTTCATCGGCCCACCCCTCATCGCGGCCACGGCCGGTTCGACGTTTGTGCTCGGCATTCAGGGCGGATGGCGTCTCATCCCCGTCATCTACGCCGTGCTGCTTATCGCCGTCGGTATCGTCACCTGGCTTGTCGTCCCTCGGGTCGACCGGGCACCCGGCTCGTCCAAGCCGCTGCGCGAGATGCTGGCCCCGTTGTCGAGCGTGAGAGTGTGGCGGTTCAGCCTGTATTACGTGGCCGTGTTTGGCGCCTACGTGGCCTTGTCAGCCTGGCTACCAAAGTACTACGTGGACAACTTCGGCACGGACCTGTCTGTGGCCGGTCTGCTCACCGCCACCTTCATCTTTCCTGCCTCGCTCTTGCGGCCTTTCGGAGGCTGGATGAGCGATCGGTTCGGGGCACGCCGGGTGATGTATGGGACCTTTGGGCTCATGCTGGCCACCAGCGGCATCTTGATGATGCCCAACGGGTTTCTCACCATCGTCAACCCGGACGGCTCCACGACGCAACACTGGCATTACACCATGAGGCTGCCATGGTTTGTCGTCGTGGTGTTCCTGCTCGGCTGCGCCATGGGGCTCGGAAAGGCTGCCGTCTACAAGCACATCCCCGAGTACTTCCCGGACAACGTGGGGTCGGTTGGTGGCCTCGTGGGCATGCTCGGAGGCTTGGGTGGCTTCTTCCTGCCACCCCTGTTCGCCTACAGCACGAGATGGTCTGGCTTTCCCAGCTCCACCTTCTTCTGCGTCTTCGTCCTCGTCGCGATCTGCACCGTCTGGATGCATGTGACCGTCATGCGCATGCTGCATGACGAGTCCCCGCAACTCGCCAGCGATATCGAGAAACCCACTCAGGAAGGAACACCAGCATGAGCGTGGAGACCAAAGGCGACTGGCTCGTCACGTGGGACCCGGAAGATGAGAAGCTCTGGGACAAGAAGCTGGCCTGGACGACGTTGACCGTCACCACGGTGTCCTTGACGCTTTGTTTCGCTGCCTGGTTCTTGCCCAGCGCCATCGTGCCACGCCTCACCGCGCTCGGCTTCGACATCGACACGAACCAGCTCTACTGGCTCGCAGCCATGCCAGGGCTCTCCGGCGGGTTGCTGCGTCTGCTGTGGATGATCTTGCCCCCCATCATGGGTACCCGGAAGATGGTGACGCTGACCACCGCGTCGCTGCTCCTGCCGCTCATCGGCTGGGGAATCGCGGTACAGAACAACCAGACGCCGTATCCGGTCTTGCTGCTGCTGGCCTTCCTCGCCGGCATCGGCGGCGGCGCGTTCTCCGGATTCATGCCTTCCACGTCGTTCTTCTTCCCGCGGAAGGCGCAGGGAACGGCATTGGGCATCCAAGCCGGGGTGGGCAACTTCGGCGTCTCGCTGGTGCAATTGCTGACCCCGTGGCTGATCGGCTTCGCCATGGTGGGCTTCCTCGGTTCGGGTCAGACGATGTCTTCCACGGGCGGCGCCACCCGAGAGGTGTTCTACCAGAACGCGGCCTTCGTCTACGTACCCATCGTGCTGGCCGTGACGATCTGGGCCTACATCGTGCTGCGTTCCGTACCGGTCAAGGCCAACATCCGTCAGCAATTCGACATCTTCGCCAATCAGGACACCTGGTGGATGACCGCGCTCTACATCATGACGTTTGGCACGTTCTCGGGCTTGTCGGCGCAGTTTGGGTTGCTCATGAGCAACCTGTACGGCTCCGGTAATCCGGCTATCGTGTCCGGTTCGGGCGCTTCCGCGCAGGTGCTGATTGACGGGTACACGGTTCCCGACCCGGTGGCCTACGTCTTTCTCGGCCCTCTGGTGGGGGCTGGGGCGCGGGTGCTGTTCTCGCCGCTCACGGACAAGATGGGTGGGGCCATCTGGACGTTGATCTCCGGGGTCGGGCTGGTGATCTCCATCGGTATGACCATCCCCGCTCTCACTCCTGATACGTCGAGCGCGGAGACCTTGCGGGGAGGCTTCAACCTGTTCCTGTGGGGGATGCTGGCCATCTTCCTGTTCGCCGGCATCGGCAACGCCTCCACCTTCAAGCAAATGCCCATGATCTTTGAGCGACGCCAAGCCGGTGGAGTGATCGGCTGGACTGCGGCCATTGCCGCGTTCGGGCCGTTCCTGTTCGGCGTGGGATTGTCCTTGCTGGGGGCTACCGTCTTCTACGGCATCGGTGTGGCAGTGTGTGTGGTCTGTACGGCTATCGCCTGGTGGCGCTACGCTCGGCCTGGTGCCGCGAAACCAAGCTGATGAGATGATGACGATCGCCGCGGCGGACATCGACGCCGCCGCCTTGCTGACCAAGGTGCAAGACGCGCGGGCCGGGGCGGTGGTGACCTTCACGGGCGTGGTGCGCGACCATGACCATGGAGTGGCGGTGACTGGTATCGAGTATGTCGCCCATCCATCGGCCGAGCAGGTGTTGCGTCAGATCATCGACGAGTTCGCGGCGCGGGACGGGGTGCATGGCGTAGTCGCGCAGCACCGCGTCGGTACTCTCGCAGTGGGTGGCGTGGCATTGTTCGTCGCGGTGTCCGCCAGCCATCGCCAGCAGGCCTTCGAGTGTGCGTGGGGTCTGGTGGATCGGGTCAAGGAGGTGCTGCCCATGTGGAAGAAGCAGTTCCTGGCTGACGGTGGATATGAGTGGTCGCAATGTCCCTGACGCCAGAACAACGAGAACGCTATGCCCGCAACATCGATGTTGTCGGGCTGGGGGAGGCGGGCCAGGAGCGCCTGTCCTCCTCCTCGGTGCTGGTGATCGGGGCAGGCGGTCTGGGATCTGCGGCGCTACCCTACCTGGCCGCGGCGGGGGTGGGGCGGATCTGTGTCGCCGATGGGGACGTCGTCGAACTGACGAATATGCAGCGCCAGGTGTTGCACACCGAGCTGGGGCGTAACAAGGCGGAGTCCGCGGCCGAACGCCTACGCCAGCTCAACCCCGAGGTGCACGTGGAGGCCTGGCCGGAGCATCTCACCGAGCCCGAGGCGGCACGCGTGTTTGGTCGCTTCGACCTGGTGCTCGACTGCTGTGATGGTTTCGCGGTCAAGTTTCTCCTCTCCGACGTGGCCGAGGCCACTGGCACCGCGCTGGTGTGGGCATCAGCGGTGGGCATGCAGGGACAGTGTTCGGTGTTCGGCGTACCCGACACTCATGGCGATCGGCTCTATCTGC
Organism: Arachnia sp.; assembly: GCA_041854805.1. Lineage (GTDB taxonomy): Bacteria > Actinomycetota > Actinomycetes > Propionibacteriales > Propionibacteriaceae > Arachnia. Next base: position 12,619 of record JBHADA010000175.1, on the reverse strand, counting down.
GTGACGTGATCCCGGAGCCTCCGGCGGAGGGGACCTATCCGCGTGCCACCGATGTCGGCGTGCTCGGTGCCATGGTGGGGCAGATCGGAGCGTTGCAGGCCACTGAGGCGATCAAACTGCTGGCGGGGTTCGGGGAGCCGCTCGTGGGCCGGGTGCTCGTCGTGGATGCCGCAGGCGGACGTTGGTCCATCGTGCCCCTTCGAAAGGCACGTTGATGCTCAGCGTCGAGGAACACCTGGATCAGGTGTTAGCTCTAGCCGAACGGCTCCCAGCGGTAGAGGTACCAGTGGGGGACGGCGATGGGCTCGTGCTGGCTGAGGATCTTGTGGCGCGCTTGGCTGTGCCGCCTTTCGACAACTCGGCCATGGATGGTTTCGCCGTTCGGTCACGTGACTTGGCCGAGGGAGTCCGGCTCCGGGTGGTGGGAGACATTCCCGCGGGAGCGGACTCAACGCCCCGGGTGGGCCCTGGCGAGGCGGCCCGGATTATGACGGGCGCCCCGGTTCCTACGGGTGCGGACGCGGTGCTGCCGGTCGAGCAGACCGACCAGCCCACGGGGGATACGGAACTGCCGCTATGGGTTCGGGTGCGAGGCGTGGTCACCGCCGGGAGGCACATCCGGCGCCGAGGTGAGAACAGCCTGCTGGGGGAGACGATCTTGCGGGCGGGCCAGGTGTGGGGCCCGGGCGCGGGAGCGGCTGCGGCGGCGGTGGGCTATGCGACGGTGCCGCTGGTGCGCCGTCCCAAGGTCGCCGTGCTGAGCACCGGCTCTGAACTGGTGCCTCCAGGAAGGACGCTTGGCTTCGGTCAGATCCCGGATTCGAACTCCACGCTGATGGCTGGACTGGCGCGTCGTTTCGGCGCTGAGGTGTGTGTCTCTCGGTGCGTCAGCGACAAACCCGACGAGTTCCGCGCGGCGCTGGATGAGGCGTTGCATGCCGATCTGGTGATCACTACCGGCGGGGTCTCAGTCGGGGCATTCGAGGTGGTGCGTCAGGCCACCGAGGGCGAGGTGTCCTTCGTTCGCGTCGCTATGCAGCCGGGGAAACCGCAGGCCTTTGGCCGCCTATCCGCCTCGGATGGGCGGCTCGTGCCCATGCTGGGCCTTCCAGGTAACCCGGTGAGTGCGTTCGTCTCCGCATGGGTGTTCGTACGCCCCGTCGTGGCTCGGATGGGTGGCTGGGGTAGCAGTTGGGCGCGGCTTCGTGCCCGAGCCGCAGTGGGTTGGGAGGGGCCGTCTGGACGACGGCAGTTCCTGCCCGTCAATCTGTCCAGAGGCAAGGCTACGCCCATCCATCACCTGGGTTCGGGCTCGCATCTGGTGGCATCGCTGCATCTGGCCGACGGGCTGGCGGTGGTGGACGAGCAGGCCACCAGGATCGAGGCAGGCGATGAAGTCCTGGTACACCTGACCCGGTAGGTCCGTTCCTCAGCTTGGGCGCTGCCAACGACCGGAGCGCCCGCCTGACTTGGCCACCACCTTGGCGGAGACGATCTCGGCCAGCCGGTCGACGCCCTTGATCATGTCGATGACGGCGAGCGCGGACACGGTTACGGCCGTCAGCGCCTCCATCTCCACCCCCGTGCGGTCCGCAGTGCGCACCGTCGCGGTGATCTCGACCCCGTCGTCGACGATGGTGAGGTCCACGTTCACCCCATGTACGCCAATCACGTGGGCCAGCGGCAGCAGATCCGGCACCCGCTTGGCCGCGGCGATGCCGGCCACACGGGCCACGGCCAGCACGTCGCCCTTGGGCACCGTGCCGTCGCGTAGGGCCGACACCACGTCCACCGAGCAGCGAACCGAAGCGACGGCCGTGGCCGAGCGCGCCGTGGGCTGTTTGCCGGTGACATCGACCATCCGTGCCTGGCCGGCGGCGTCGAGGTGGGTGAACCGTGTCATGCCCGCTCCCCGGAGGCGGGCCGGGTGAGGTCATGGTCGGCGCCGTCGAGTTGTTCGACGATGTGGATCAGTAGCGTGCCCAAGACAGCCAAGCTGTCGCGAGCCCCACCCCGGGAGCCGGGCGCGTTGAAGATGAACGCGCGCCGCGCGCCCTCGACCTCGATCACCCCCGCCACCCCACGTGAGAGCCAGGCGAGCCCCGTGTTCTGGGCTCCCAGTGCTCGCACCGCCTCAGCGACGCCTGGAACCTCGTAGGCCAGCAGTGGCCGGGTTGCCTCGACGGTCACGTCCCGCGGCCCAACACCGGTGCCGCCGGTAGTCAGTACCACCCGCGCGCCGCCCGCCACGGCGGAGCGGATCGCCTGGGCGATGAGGCTCGCCTCGTCGGGCACGATGACCGGAGGAAGGACATCGAAGCCGAGGCCGGTCAGGCCGTCGCGAAGCACGGGGCCAGAACGATCCTCGTAGACATCCGAGGCGGCCCGATCCGAACACGTGATGACTGCGGCGCGGTATCCCATGGTCACGACAGTAGCGCCCGTGATCCCCGGTGGTGCCGTGCCGGGGCCGTTCGGCCACCTATGCGTCCAGGCTTGTGAGTCCTTCCCGAGACCGGAAGCTATAGGCTCGTCCCATGACGCGAATGCGGATCAGTGTCAGCGACGACGTCCCGCTCAAGGCCACCGAAGCCGCCGCCGAGGGTGGGCAGCGATGAGGCCGATGGGGATGGTCGTGACGTTTGCGCTCCTCCTGACGGCCTGCGTCGCCCGGTCACAAGAATCCAGCGGCCCAGAACGATCCGATGCCAGGCTCGTCGTCTTCGCCGCGGCCTCGCTGTCGAAGGTATTTCCCGAGATCGCCCCAGAGGAGACCTATTCTTTCGACGGATCCTCCGGACTGGTGGATCAACTGGCCGGTGGCGCACGGGCGGATGTGTTCGCCTCGGCGGACAAGAGGAGCATGGATCGGGCGGTCAGCGAAGGGCTCATCGAGGGAGCGCCGGTCATGTTCGCCACCAACCACCTAGTGCTCGTCACGCCGTCGGGTAATCCGGCGTCGGTGACAGGGCTGGACGCCTCGCTGGACGACGTCAAACTGGTGGTCTGTGCCCCTGAGGTGCCGTGTGGGGCAGCTACGTTGAAGCTCGCTGAGGCGGCCGGCGTGAGGCTCACTCCGGTCTCCGAGGAGTCGAAGGTCACCGATGTGCTGGGCAAGGTGGCCTCCGGCGAGGCCGACGCTGGATTCGTCTATGCCACTGACGCCGCGGGATCGGATGCGGTGCACACCATCGAGGTGGCGGGAGCGAAGGACGATCCGAACACCTATTGGGTGGGTGTGGTTAAGAACGCCGCCAACCCAGAGGCAGCCAAGAGTTTCGTGGACAATCTGACGGGGCCGTGGAGGGAAAGGCTCCAGGCCGCGGGCTTTGGCCCTCCCCGGTGAGCGCCCCACGTTGGGCCTGGGGAGCCCTGGCGCTGACCGTGGCGTTCCTAGCGTTGCCGATTCTGGGTCTTGTCATGAGGGCGCCGTGGGGACGGCTTCCTGGGCTCCTGACCTCTCAGCGAGCGGTTGACGCTTTGGGGTTGAGTCTCGTCACATGCCTCGCATCCACGGTGATTGTGGTGCTGGCCGGGTTTCCGGCGGCGCTGGTGCTCGCCCGTGCGCAAGGACGGTGGGCCCGGTGGTGCCGCACCCTTGTGACCCTTCCCATGGTGTTGCCTCCTGTCGTTGCGGGGTTGGCCCTGTTGCTCACCCTTGGCCGCCGGGGAACGATCGGGCGGCCCCTAGCGATGCTGGGCATCGAGATCGGTTTCACGACCGTGGCGGTGGTTGTGGCGCAGGTCTTCGTGGCCCTGCCCTATCTGGTGCTGACGCTGGAGGGCGCGCTGCGTACGGCAGGTTCGCGGGTGGAGTTGGCCGCCGCGCACTTGGGTGCCTCGCCCACGCGCGTCCTGTTCACCGTGACCATTCCCCGGATTCTGCCTGCGGCCGTCTCTGGAACGGCGATGGCCTTCGCGCGCGCCTTGGGAGAGTTTGGGGCCACGCTCACCTTCGCCGGGTCGCTGCAAGGCATCACCCGCACGCTGCCGTTGGAGGTCTACCTGTTGCGCGAGTCCGACACGGATCTTGCGCTGGCGTTGGCCGTGGTCATGCTGGCGGTGGCGGCCGTTGTCCTGGGAGGCGCCAATGGGATGAGGGGTGGGTATGCCTGAGCTGCGGGTGTCGGCGACGGTGCGGGAGCGCGGCCTGTGCGTGGATCTGGTGGTGGACGAGGGCGAGCGGGTAGCGGTGATCGGGCCCAACGGCGCGGGCAAGTCAAGCCTGATCCAGCTCATCTCGGGTGCGCTCATGCCCGATCGCGGCGTTGTCGAGTGGCGAGGGAGGCGGTTGTCCTCGCCACGACGAGGCGTCCCCATTCACCGCAGGCGTTTCGCCTACCTGGAACAGCGCCCCCTCCTGTTCACGCATTTGACGGTGCTGGGCAATGTGGCCTACGGGCCGCGTGCCCGAGGGGAGAGCCGTGCCGATGCCGAGCGCCGGGCGATGGCGGAACTGGAGGCGGTGGGCATGGCCGACGCGGCCAACTGGCGTCCGGGACGGCTATCGGGTGGACAGGCGCAGCGGGTGGCCTTGGCTCGAGCCCTGGCGGTGGATCCCGAACTCATGTTGGTGGATGAGCCGTTCCCAGCGCTAGATGCTGCGGTCGCCCCCGAGCTGCGGGATGTGTTGCGTACACGGCTCGCCGGACGCACCGTGGTGATGGCGACCCACGACCTCCTCGACGTGCTGAGCCTGGCCACCCGCGTCGTCGTGCTGGACGGGGGATCCGTGGCGGCCGATGGAGATCCGGGCGAGGTGTTCGCGTCGCCGCCCAACCAGTTCGTGGCCGACTTCACGGGGCTCAACCTGCTCCGCGGTATCGCCGTTGACGAGGGCACGCTCGAGGTGGGACAGATCCGTCTGACCGGAATGGGTGAACTGACAGTGGGTCACGCTGGGCGGGCCGCGATCCCGCCGGAGGCGATCGGGATCTACCTCACCGCTCCCCAGGGAAGCCCACGCAACGTGATGCCGGCGCGGGTGGTGGGGGTCGAGTCGCGAGGCAGGCGTGCCGTCGTCGCCGTGGACGTAGCCGGCCAGCGGCTGCGAGCAGAGATCACCACCGACGCGGTCGCGGATCTCGGGCTGCGTCCAGAGCAGGCAGTCTTCGCCTCCGTCAAGGCAATGCAAGTGCGGCTATTCGGCTAGAGCATCACGTCGTGACGTCGCGTTTTCCCAACGCAGCACCGGTGCCCAACCGCTAGGGTGTGACCGTGATCGACTACGACGGTCCTCGGGAAGAGTGCGGGGTCTTTGGGGTCTGGGCGCCCGATGAGGACGTGGCGCAACTCACCTTCTACGGCTTGTTTGCTCTGCAGCACAGGGGCCAGGAGTCGGCGGGTATGGCCGTCAGCAACGGGTCCCGGATCATGGTCTACAAGGACATGGGTCTCGTGTCGCAGGTCTTTGACGAGGCCACCTTGAAGTCGCTGCCGGGCCGCTTGGCCATCGGCCACACCCGCTATTCGACGACGGGCGCCAGCGTGTGGAACAACGCGCAGCCGACGTTTCGCGCCACTAGCAATGGCGGGCTTGCCCTCGCTCATAACGGCAACCTCACCAACACCCATGAACTCGAGGAATGGCTGGCGCGGTTGGCCCCTTCCGAACACGTTCCCGAGAAGAAGACCATGGACTCCACCAACGACACCTCGCTGGTGACCGCGCTCATGTCGAGCTTCGACGGCGAGGATCTGGAGGGGATCGCGCTCGAAGTGCTGCCGAGGCTCAGCGGCGCGTTTTGCCTGACGTTCATGACGGAGACAACCCTGTATGCCGCCCGCGACCCGCACGGCATGCGACCGCTTGTGGTCGGGAGGTTGCAGGGCGGGTGGGTCGTCGCCTCGGAGACGGCCGCGCTGGACATCGTTGGCGCGTCGTTCGTCCGTGAGGTTGAACCGGGCGAGTTGATCGCCATTGACGAGGCCGGGTTGCGCACTCAGCGTTTCGCCGCGCCGCGTCCCAAGGGATGCATCTTCGAGTACGTCTACCTGGCTCGGCCAGACACCACCATCGCGGGACGGGGAGTTCACGCCGTGAGGGTCGAGATCGGCAAGCGGCTGGCCGAAGAACATCCCGTCGAGGCTGACTTGGTGATCCCGGTGCCGGAGTCCGGCACGCCGTCGGCCATTGGCTATGCGCAGGGCTCTGGTATCCCGTACGGGCAGGGTTTGGTGAAGAACTCCTATGTGGGCCGGACCTTCATCCAACCGTCGCAGACCATTCGTCAGCTCGGGATCAGGCTCAAGCTCAACCCGCTGCGCGAGGTGATCTCGGGCAAGCGTCTCGTGGTCGTCGACGACTCCATCGTGCGCGGAAATACCCAGCGTGCCCTGGTGCGGATGCTGCGCGAGGCTGGGGCCCGGGAGGTGCATGTGCGGATCTCGTCGCCGCCAGTGGAGTGGCCTTGTTTCTACGGCATCGACTTCGCCACCCGGGCCGAGTTGCTGGCCCCGGGGCTGAGCGTGGAGGAGATCCGGCGCTCGATCGGGGCCGACACGCTGGGCTACATCTCCGTCGATGGGCTGACCGAGGCGACCTCCGTACCAGCGGAGAATCTGTGCCGGGCCTGTTTCGACGGGGCTTACCCCGTCCCCATCCCGCCCGCCCAGGCGGAACTGTTGCACGTGGAGGTACCCCAATGACTAGCGCGTATGCCGCAGCCGGCGTCGATATCGAGGCCGGAGACCGAGCCGTCGAGCTGATGATGGCCTCCGTGGCCCGATCCCGACGTCCGGAGGTGTTGGGCGGCCTCGGCGGTTTCGCCGGGTTCTTCGACGCGTCCGCGCTCAAGGGTTACCAGCACCCGGTGTTGGCGACCTCGACCGACGGGGTGGGCACCAAGGTGGCCATCGCGCAGGCGCTTGATAAGCACGACACCATCGGCTTCGACCTGATCGGCATGCTGGTTGATGACCTGGTGGTGTGCGGTGCCGAGCCGCTGTTCGTCACCGACTACATCGCCTGTGGCAAGGTGATCCCGGAGCGGATCGCGGCCATCGTCGGCGGCATCGCCGACGCCTGTGTGGCGGCCGGCTGCTCGCTGGTGGGCGGCGAGACCGCCGAGCACCCCGGCCTGCTCGGCGCTGACGAATACGACATCGCGGGCGCGACCACCGGCGTAGTCGAGAAGTCCAAGATCTTGGGCGCGCACCGCATCGAAACCGGTGACGCGGTCATCGCGATGGCCTCCTCCGGGCTGCACTCCAACGGCTACTCGCTGGTGCGCCACGTGCTGCTGGAGCGGGCCGGCTGGGCGCTGGAGCGCCACGTCGACGAGCTGGGCCGCACGCTGGGGGAGGAGTTGCTGGAGCCGACGAAGGTCTACGCGTTGGATGTGCTGGACCTGATCGGCAAGGTGGAGGTGCACGCCTTCAGCCACATCACGGGTGGGGGGCTGGCTAACAACCTGGCCCGGGTGATCCCCGAAGGCAAGGCGGCGCTGCTGCGACGCTCGTCGTGGACCCCGCCGCCGGTCTTCCAGCTCGTGCAGCAGGCAGGCGGCATCTCCCAGGCCGACATCGACGCCACGCTGAACATGGGCGTGGGCATGGTGGCGGTCTTGCCCGCGGAACGGGCCGACGAGGCGATCCGGTGCCTCGCCGCCCGCGGCATCGCGTCGTGGGCGCTGGGGGAGGTTGTTGCGGAGGATGGGGCAGGCGGCGCCCGCCTGGTGTGAGGTCTTGCCGCTGGCAGATCTTGAGCGTCCTTGATCCAAGCGAACGTGTCGCGACCGCCATGAGGTAGCAGCCAAGGAATGCTGTACTGTTCATCCGTTGCCATATCGTTGGCAGATGAGAGCGTTGGGACTTCACGCGCATCGACAATCTGGCTTCGATCATCGCTACTGGACTCGGTTGCGACTCCCATGCGTGTCCTTCTGTGGACGTAGGCAACCATGACATCAAACAGCGCCGTGCCGAGCGAAAGGTGCCTGTTCCGCCAGGTGGGGTGGTGGCGGACTATGTGCCTTTCTACTTCGCCCCACGAAGCCCGATGATTACGCAATCGCTCGTGGGAATGTGGAGACGTACAGAGGTGGTACGAACAAGCTGATTTTACTTGTGCCACGCCGGCGGTTGTGCTGAACTTGCCTTGTCAAGTTGTCTTGAGCGATCGTAACACTGTTTTCGACTTGCCGAGTTTGTACCGTTGAGTGCAGTGTGGCCTGAGAATGACTTCATTGACTGGGAGAGCATACAAGCAGAGTACTGGGTGAACTTCCCGGTTGGACGTGAACGTCGGATGGCTGAGTGTCTTGTCCACGGTGGAGTCCCCTGGCGAGCGTTCCGGTGGATCGGTGTCCAGTCCGATGAGATGAAGGCCGAGGTGATGGACCGTCTGTCTGGCGGTCCTGAGGTTCTTGTCAGACCGGAGTGGTATTTCTAAGGGAGGAGGCTGTCATGATCAAGGAGATGTCCGGGGACCTGCTCCGTGCCCCAGCCGATGTGCTTGTCAACACCGTGAATACCCACGGGGTGATGGGCAAGGGGATCGCGCTGCAGTTCAAGCGCGCCTACCCAGCCATGTACGACGAGTACCGGCGGGCCGCCAAGGCTGGGGAGCTGAGGCTTGGACAGGTCACGGTGTGGCCAACGGGCCAACTGGCGGGCCCGAAGTACATCGTCAACTTCCCGACCAAAGGTCACTGGAAGTCTAAGTCGAGGATCGATGACATCCGTGCAGGCCTTGAGGACCTCGTGAGCGTCGTAAGAGTGCGGGGCATTACTTCGATCGCGGTGCCTCCACTTGGATGTGGCAACGGAGGGCTGGCGTGGGAAGCGGTACTGCCTCTAATCGAGGAGGCATTTGCTGCGCTCCCTGAGGTAGAGGTGCAGGTGTTCCCGCCCCAGAGTTGCACCCAAAGCCGCTGAGATGGTGACCGGGGGCGAGCGCCCTTCGATGACTCTCGGCAGGGCCTGCCTGGTGGAGTTGCTCAGTGGCTACGAACAGTTGGCCTTGTTGTGGCCAGGGCTGATCGAAACGCAGAAGCTGATGTATTTCCTCCAAGAGGCAGGGGAGCCACTACGCCTCAAATTCGAACGCGCTCATTACGGGCCCTACCAGACAATCTGCGGCATGTTTTATCCCTAGTAGAATGGCAGTGGTCTCCCCGGAAGGCGCGCTTGTTCACCGAAAACCACATCCAGACCGCTCTTAGGCAGCTCCGATCTCACGGTTGGGTCCCAGCGGCGGTCTGAGCAGGCCTAAAGTCTAGCCGTTTCAGTCTGGGCGGACTCTGAGGCCAAGCCGGGTGGCCGCGTTTCTGAGTCGGTTGTCGAAGGTCGCTAGATCGTGTTGGAGCTTCATGGCAAGTGCCAAGCCGATGCAATCAGGCATCTTGAGGCCGGTTTCGGCTCGCACCTCGGCCAGATAGAGCGCGAAGCCCGGCAGTGATTCAGCGGTGCGGATCCCGAGGTTCTCAATAAGGTGGAGGGCCAAGGCTCCAGCTCCCGCTCGATACGGGTGGACGAGGGTCTCGGCAAGGGTGATCTCGTGCACCAGCAAGTCCGAGTCGGTGTTCGCGATCAGGTTGGCGGCCACACTATGCTGCGCATCCTGGTCATCGAGCAAGGCGATGATGATGTTTGCGTCCACGATCATTGTGGCCACTCAGCAGTACGCATCCGTTCCAGTTCGGCTCGCGCGTTCATACCGGACAGGAGCGTGCCTGCTCGCGCGATGACCTCCAAGCGACGCTCAGTTTCCTTGACGCTGGACTGCTGGTGTGCTCGGTGTCCGTCAAGGGCGAGCCGGGCGATGAGTTTGCTCTTGCTGTGCGACAGCTCTGGCCATCGCTTGGCGGCGGCTTGCAGCGCCTCGGCGAGTTCATCGGTTTCAGTCACAAAATGGCGCGGGCGGGTGGTGGGCATCAACCTAGTGTAGCACTGGATCAATGGGTGTTACCCCGTGATGGAAGGCCGTGGTGTAGAGATGGGCTACGATCGCGCCCATGACCTCAGACGGCTTCTTCGGTCCCTACGGCGGCCGCTTCGTCCCCCCGCAGCTCGAGACCCCGATGGCGGAGGTGGCCGAGGCGTATGAGGAGGCCCGCAAGGACCCGGCGTTCATCGCCGAATACGAGGCCCTGCTCGCCGACTATGTCGGACGCCCATCGCCCCTGTTCCTGGCACGCCGGCTCACCGAACATCTCGGCGGGGCCAAGGTCTACCTCAAGCGCGAGGACCTCAACCACACAGGGGCGCACAAGATCAACCACTGCTTGGGGGAGGTGCTGCTGGCCAAGCGCATGGGTAAGAAGAGGGTGCTCGCCGAGACCGGCGCCGGTCAGCACGGCGTGGCGCTCGCCACCGCCGCGGCGCTGCTGGGCCTCGAGTGCGAGATCCACATGGGCGCCATTGACGTCGCCAAGCAGCATCCCAATGTGGTGCGCATGGAACTTCTCGGCGCCAAGGTGGTGGCCGTCGAGAGCGGGGGAGCCTGCCTCAAGGACGCCGTCGACTCGGCCTTCGGGCTCTTCGCCAGTGACTACCGCGACACCATGTTCTGCATCGGATCAGTCGTCGGCCCTCATCCGTATCCGAGCATGGTGCGCGACTTTCAGGCCATCGTCGGACGCGAGGCCAAGCGGCAGATCCTGGAGAAGGAGTCGCGCCTGCCCGACGCGCTGGTGGCGGCCGTGGGCGGCGGTTCCAACGCGTTGGGCCTATGGAGCGAGTTCCTGAGCGACGAGGAGGTGGCCATCTACGGCGTGGAACCCGCGGGCCGGGATCTGGGCGTCGTAGGCGAGCACGCCGCCACCATGACGCTGGGCACCGACGGCACGCTCCACGGCATGAAGACCCTTGTGCTGCAGGATGAGGAGGGCGAGCCGAACCCGGTGCACTCCATCGCCTCCGGCCTGGACTATCCCGGGGTGGGGCCGCAACATGCGTATCTCAAGTCGACCGGCCGCGTGACCTACGTGTCGGCCACCGATGATGAGACCCTCGAGGCCTTCCAACTGTTGTGTCGCCTGGAAGGCATCATCCCCGCTCTGGAGTCCTGCCACGCGTTGGCCTACGCCGCCAAGCTGGCCCCTGAATTGGGCGAGGACAAGGTGCTGATCGTCAATCTCTCGGGTCGGGGAGACAAGGACATCGATTACGTCGCCGAGTGCCTCGGTAAGTAGAGTTGCGCCTCCTCTAGCCCAGAGCTCATAGGGTTGGGAGGTATGGAAGGCGCCAAGACACTACTGATCGCCCGTAACCCGGAGGATTCGAGCCTGCCGTATATCGTTCGCATCCCCATCGGGGACGGCCTCGTGCTGCGGACCAAGGACACTTGGCCGCGTACCTCTAAGGTCTACTGCCACAGGCACGAGTTGCCTTGGCCCGCAGATGCGGACATCGTCGAGGAACTGCCACTGCGTGCGTGTGTCCAGCGGGGTGCAGCGATCAGCATTGAGGTGGACCGGGCTAGGGAGTCGCGCTCCCAGTTCGTCATCACCCAAGCTCGTGGGCGGGAGATGATCTTCTGGCAGTCGGCACGGACCTCCAAGGCGGCCAGGCCGAACGTCGCGCTCCCGACGGCGCGGGCCTCGGGCCTGGCCAACCTCGAGTTCATCGTCGACACGCGCGAGCGGTACGCCTGGAAGTTCTCTACCCAGCAGGTCACCACAGTCAAGGAGGCACTGCCGGTGGGGGACTACGCGGTGAAGGTTGACGACGAAGTGATCGCCGTTGTCGAGCGCAAGTCCCTAGGTGACCTCGTCGGCAGCCTGACCACCGGCAAACTGGGCTACCGCCTCGACGAGCTGGCCACGATGCCCAACGCCGCAGTAGTGGTGGAGGACCGCTACTCGTCGGTGTTCAAACTGACCCATGTTCGCCCCGCGGTAGTGGCCGACATGCTTGCCGAGTGTCAGGTGCGGGTACCTCAGGTGCCCATCATCTTCGCCGAGAACCGGGCGCTGGCCCAGGAGTGGACCTATCGTTTCCTGGGCGCTGCGGCCCGCGACGTCATGGAACGAGCCGTGGCACCAGAGCATTGGAAGCTCAAGGATTGAATCGAGAATGCTCGCCAAAGAGCGCACGTATCGTGGGGGCATGAGTGATGAACAGAAGGCCGGCAAACCTACCTTCACCGAGCGAATCGAGGTAGCTGGCGAACAACTCGTCTCCACCATCAAGGGACTCTTCGAGGATGCCGGCGCCAAACGGGTGACCATCCGCAACGACGAGGGCAAGGAACTACTGCGGATCCCGCTCACCCATGGGGTCGCGGGAGGGGCGTTGGCATTCATGGTCGCCCCGGTGCTCAGCACCGTCGCCGTCATCGGTGGAACCATCGCCAAGCTGACGTTGGAGATCGAACGCGAATCCTGATGCCGCATCGGTAGGTCCATGGTCGAGTTACTGGGCCCTGGCAGGCGTTCTCCTTGGAAGGGCCGGTGGGTGTTTCGGTTAAGTCTCTGAGTTCCAGGGCCCAATGACTTCAACCGGCAGGAGGCCGACGCGGTCTTAGAGCGCGTCGATGATCGCGTTTAGCGTGCCGGACGGGCGCATCACCGACGAGGCTTTGACCTCATCGGGGCGGTAGTAACCGCCGATATCGGCGGGACTACCCTGAACCGCCAGTAGCTCCCCGACAATGGTCTCCTCCTGCTCGGCCAAG
>JBHADA010000174.1:0-7404 GCA_041854805.1 Arachnia sp. | reverse complement strand
GGTCGAGTAGCTGGACGCGGTAGCGGCCAGCGTGTCGAGGCCCTGGTAGGCGTCCTCGCCCGGGTCTCGGGAGCCCGAAAGACGGAGCTCGCTTCGCACGCTTCTTGCTTCGACGGCAGGCGGCTACGCCGCGGCGTGGAAGAAAGATACCCGCCGGTCGAGTAGCCTCGCGGGGAGGAAGCGAGGCGTGTCGAGGCCGAGGCGAGGACCCCTACCAGGTCTCGATACGTCGCACGGGGCTTCGCCGTGCCGTGCAGGGAGGGAGACCTGACTCGTGTATTCCCGGGAGAGCGACCACAGGGCACGACAACAGTGTGCGGACAACCAATAACACGAGCGAGCCGGTCTCGCAGGAGCAGGGTTCCGTCCCGTATATTCTCGATTTTGAATGCGACACTCTGACTTTCAGACATAGGCGCCAACGTGCAGGACGCTGGAAGCGGGGACCACCATGTGCGCTCATTGGAGAGCGAGGCGATCGTCGATCGATTCCTTTGGCACGGGGTGGCGTCCTTAGTAAGGAAGCTCCGCTGGCCGAGTAGCTGGTAGCGTTCGCGACGCGGCGTAGTCGCCTGTCCGGAAGCAGGAAGCGAGATCCATTCCTCCGGGTCCACGGGGGAGACGGGTCGAGATCCTCGGCGCGTATCGTCGCCTAGGTCTCGACACTCCTCGCTTCGTCCTCGCGAGGCTACTCGACCAGCGCTATTCGGTTCACTCACTAGCCCAGAGCAGCTCCGCAGCGCGGCAAACCGCCTGCCACGGACACAGAACGTCGAGCGAAGCAAGATCCAAATCCTCCGAGGTCCACAGGGAGAGCCCCACGCGACGGGTCAAGACCCTGGTGCGTATCGTCACCAGGCCTCGACACACTGGCCGCTACCGCGTCCAGCCACTCGACCGGCGGGACTTCTCTCGCAAGAAAAACGCCTCCAGGACCCAGTGACTGGACTGAAGTATCCGCCGGTCGAGTACCTCTCGAGGGACGAAGCGAGGCGTGTCGAGACCCCCGGCAAGCATCGTCACCAGGCCTCGACACCCTGGCCAACGGGGCTTCCCCTCCCAGGAAGAACGCCGCCAGGACCTAATGACTCGACCGGCGGGGCATCGATGTACACGTCAAAATATTCGATCGTATGATCGATCTACCCAGGCATGTTCCCACGCATGCGCGACAACGTCAGCGGACGCGGATGGCCCTCGTCGGCTCCAGCCCGGGTGCGGCCCGCAGTTCCAACACTTCGGCGGTCAGGGATGCCTTCCGCAGCACCTTTCCCGCGGCCTCGATCTCGGCCTCTGCGGACGCACCCTTTAGGGCCAGCAACTGCCCGCCCCCCTCAAAGAGACTCGAGGTCCAGCGGATTAGCTTCACTAGGGGAGCCACCGCCCGGCAGGTCACCACGTCGAATCGCTTAGGAACTTCCTCGGCGCGCGCACGCGCGACGCTGACTCGATCCGACAGGCCTAATTCGTCCACAGCCAACTCCAGGAAGTGGCTCCGTCTCAGTAGCGGCTCGACGAGGCACACCTGTAGGTCGGGCCTCGCGATGGCGATGGGTAACCCAGGCAGGCCGGCGCCGCTGCCGACATCCGCCACAGACACCCCATGGGGTAACACGTCCAGCAGGGCGAGCGAGTTCCCGATGTGTCGCTGCCACAACCGCTCGCCTCGCGCGGGCCGAGCAGCCCCCACTCGATTCCTCGTCCTAGCAATACATCGACATATTGCTTTAATCCTTCAGAGGCATGGGGGAAGGCCTCGACGATGATGCCCTCCGCATCCTCGGTCACGACGTGCGCACCACCACGCGCCGGTTCGGCGGCTCGCCCTCCGACTCGGAGACCAACCCGGCGGCGGCAACCTCGTCATGGACGATCTTGCGCTCGTAGGCGTTCAAGGGCACCAGCTTGACCGGGTCACCACTTTCCTGAACCTCCGCGATGGCATCCTTCGCCATCGCAACCAGCTCCGCCCTCCGGCGCGCACGGAAGCCACCAATGTCGACCATCAGCCGCGACCGATGCCCGTTCTCCGTCATCACCACCAGACGCGACAGCTCCTGCAAGGCGTCCAGCACCTCGCCGTCCTTGCCCACCAAGAGGTCGGAATCCGTGTCGATCGTCACGAACGCCCGGCCGTCTTGCACCAGGTTCTCGATGTCGCCATCCAGGTCGGCGATGTCGAGCAGTTCCTCCAGATAGTCGGCAACGAGGTCACCCTCCGCCAGTAACGCGCTCTCGGACTCGTGGTTGGACATGTCCTTCTCCTCGGGGTTGAACTGAAACTTCCTCGGTGGGCCCGCCGCCAACCCTGCCGGCGAGCAGCCACCCACGATCTATTGAATTGTTCCCGCTAGGCCGACCCCCACGGCCCGATCTCACTTCTTCTTGCGCGCGGCCCGCGACTGCTGCCTCGGCTGGTTACGGGAGACGACGCGCTTGCCGTCCTCCGTGATCCGTGTGGTCTGCCGCGAGACCTGCTGGCGTGACACCTTCGGTTTGTCCGACGGCGATTCCGGCGAGGCCGGCGACGCGGGCGCCTGGGCACGGGTGTTCTTGTTGCGTCGACGCTTCTCCGCACGCGCCCTCACGATGGCCTCGGGATCCTTGCCCTTGGCCCGCATGCGCTCCTCCCAGTCGATATAGGCCGGGGTATTAGGGGCGGGGTTGTTGCGGATAAGGAAGCCCTGCTGTCCCATGGTCCACAGGTTCGAGGTGAGCCAGTAGACCAACACGCCGATGGGAATCACCACCGCCGAGGCCGCGTACACGACGGGGAAGAAGTAGAGCATCATCTTCTGCATCTGGGCGGCCTGGCCCACCTGAGACTCGGGCGGCATGTTCTTGCGCGTCAGTTGCAACTGGGTGACGAAGAACACCGCCACCATCGCGACCACCAAGAAGATGCCGACGACCTGCGTCGCACCGAACGGCGTCAACGGGAAGACCCTGTCGGCCAGCCCTGCACCAAACAGCTCCGCGTTCTGCAGCGATTTCACCAAGTCCGGGTTCTCCTTGAAGAAGTATCCCCGGACGTGACCGCTCGAGACCCCTTCCAGCACGCGGAACAGCGCGATGAAGATGGGCATCTGCAGCAGCAGCGGAAGGCAGGACGCCATGGGGTTGACGCCTTCCTCCCGGTACAGCTTCATCGTCTCCTGGCCGAGCCGTTCACGGTCTGCGCCGTACTTCTTCTGCAGCTCCGCCATCTTCGGCTGCAGCAACTGCATGTTGCGCGCCGAGTTGATCTGCTTGACGAACAGCGGGATCAGCAGCGTGCGGATCACCACCGTCAGCGAGATGATCGCCAACGCCCACGTCAACCCGGAATTCGGGTTCATGACGTGGCTGAACAGCCAGTGGAAGAACACGACGATGCCCGAGACCGCCGCGTACAGCGGCTGCATCATCGCCGACAGCAATTTCATGAAGCCGTCGAAGAAGTTCAGTGAGACCAGGAGATCGAGCACTTATGCCACCTCGTGTAGTTGGGACCCGTCGTCCCGTTTCGGTTGTTCCTCTTGTATGCGCCATGCCTCGGCCTCCGGGGTGCCGGGCACGTAGTCCACACCACCCATGGACCATGGGTGGCATCGCAGAATGCGTCGCATTGTCAACCACGAGCCACGCAGCGCACCATGGGTCTCCAGTGCCCGCAGTCCGTAGGCCGAACAGGTGGGGTGAAACTTGCACACGTTTCCATAGATGGGGGAGACGAACCGACGCCATGCCTTCACGCCCCACATCAGGAGATGCCTCAGCATGCCTCGGCCTTCCGCAAAGCCCGCCGCAAGGCGTCACCGAGATCTGGGCCCAACTCATCGGCGCCTGCGGCAGGAGGGAGAGCCCGAACGACGACGTCGAAACCCTCCGGCATGGCGGTGGATGCGGCAAGGTGCCGTAGACGACGCTTGACGCGGTTGCGCACCACGGCGTTGCCCACCTTCTTGGAGACAACAAAACCCACCCGGGTCACGGGTGGATCGGATGGGTCAGTGCGTCTGAGATGCACCACGACTGTGGCCGTCGCCGCCCGGCGTCCCTCGCGTACCACTGCTGCGAAATCAGCAGGCCGCTTCAACCGCCGGGGGGCGGGCAGCACGGCCTCAGGCCGACAGCTCGACGCGGCCCTTGCGGCGCCGGGCGCTCAGGATGGCGCGGCCGGCGCGGGTGCGCATGCGGGCACGGAAGCCGTGGTTGCGGCTACGGCGACGGTTGCTCGGCTGGAACGTGCGCTTACTCATGGGATTACTCCCTCAGGTTCGAAGGTTATGGTCTGCCCGGACAGGCAGGGAACGAAGGCTCGCCACGGATGGCGACTGGTCAACGATACGTGGACGCCCCCAGTTAGACAAACCGCTTGTCCCGGGGACGGAACAACCAAGCAAATTACACCGGTGTAGTCCAGCGACTTGTCGGCGTGTCGCCGGATTCGGCCTTGCGCTCGACCCCCTGGAGCACTACCTTCGGTTACCTGCGACCGGACTTATCCACAGGGAGGGGCCGGTTGAACCGTCCCTGGGAGAGTTATACCCTCATGTGGACAACGTTGTGAATAACTAGGCCAAGCGGTGGGGAGGGAAGTTTCGCGTGGTCCAAGAACCGATGCCGGACCTTGCGTCCATGTGGGACGACGTGATCGCCACCGCCGAACTGCCCAGCCGGGCCTGGCTACGCCGTACCAAGCCTCTCGACATGCATGGCAGCACCCTCATGCTCGCCGTCGGAGACGAGACCACCCGCGAGCGGATCGAGACGAAACTGCGCCGCCACATCGAGGGACGCTTGAGCGAACTCTGCGGCCAGAGCGCGCACGTCGCGGTCATGATCAATCCTCAAGCGATCCCCGAGATCGACGACCCACCGGCCCCGCCAGAGGACCTTCCGCCCCAGCCAATGCTGCCGCGGTCCCGCCCGCAGGAGGTGCGGCTCAACCCCCGCTACACCTTCGAATCGTTCGTGGCCGGCTCGTCCAACCGGTTCGCCCACGCCGCTGCGGCGGCCGTCGCGGAGACGCCCGGCAAGTCATACAACCCCCTGATGATCTACGGCCCCTCCGGCCTAGGCAAGACCCACCTCTTGCACGCCATCGGACACTACGTCACCTCCTACTTCGAGCAGTTGCGGGTGAAGTACGTCTCCACGGAGGAGCTCACCAACGACTTCATCAACGCGATCTCCAACAACCGCACCGCCGAGTTCCGTAGCTCGTATCGCGATGTGGATGTCCTGTTGGTCGACGACATCCAGTTCCTGGCCGCGAAGATCCAGACCCAGGAGGAGTTCTTCCACACGTTCAACACCCTGCACAACGCACAGAAGCAGATCGTGATGACCTCGGACCGGCCACCCAAGCTACTCGAGGCGCTCGAGCCCCGGCTCCGTTCCCGCTTCGAGTGGGGCCTGATGACCGATATTCAGCCACCAGACCTGGAGACGCGCATAGCCATCCTCCGCAAGAAGGTGGCCCAGCAGCGGCTCACCGCGGGGACCCAAATGCTGGAACTCATCGCGTCCAGGATCCCCACCAACATTCGTGAGTTAGAAGGAGCGCTGACCCGCATCGCCGCACTGGCCAGCCTAAATCAGCAGGAGATGACCGTGTCACTCGCCGAAGAGGTTCTCAACGACCTCATCCCAGACGACAACGCTCCCGTCGACGCGGGGCACATCATGGAGGTCACCGCGGGCTACTTCCGTATCACGCTCGACGATCTCACCGGCAGCAGCCGGGTGGCCACCATCGCCCAGGCACGCCAGATCGCCATGTATCTGTGTCGCGAGATGACGGATCTGTCCCTACCCAAGATCGGAGCCAAGTTCGGTGGGCGAGATCACTCCACCGTCCTTCACGCCGTCCGTAAAATCAGCGAGAAGATCGGGGTTGACCGTCAACTCTTCGACTCCGTCACCGAGTTGACCAATCAGATCAAACAAACATAGATGTATCCACATCCGTGCAGCATCGTTCGTAGGAGGCGACATGCAGCTCGATCCACAGGGGATGGTCTCGGTCCTGAAGCGCCTTAAGCGCGCTCATGGGCAGCTCGGTGGCGTCATCAAGATGGTCGAGGACGGACGAGACTGCGAGGAGATAGTCACCCAACTGGCGGCTGTGTCCAAGGCTGTGGACCGCGCTGGGTTCAGCACCATTTCGGTGGGGCTGCGCCAATGCCTGGAGGATCCGAGCGCACCACTGGATGCCGACAAGCTGGAGAAACTATTCCTCAGCCTCGCCTGACAAGGGGACTAACCGGCCAGCACCGACCAGGTGGCGAAACCGCCATCCAGGTTTGAGACCTCGCGGCCGGCGGCCTTGAGGATTCCCACGGCCGCATGACTGCGGATGCCCACGCCGCAGTGCACGATAAGGTGCCCAGCGGGCAGTTCGTCCAACCGCTCGCGCAACTCGTCCAGAGGCACGTTGATGGAGCCCGGGATGCTGCCGGCATCGTGTTCCGCACGCGTGCGCACGTCGACGACCGTGGCGCCATTGGCCTGCGCGGCGGCGACCTCGTGCCATTGGATGGCCCGTTCCCATCCCGTCGCCCTGTTCTCCGCCACGTAGCCCAGCATGTTGACGGGATCCTTGGCCGAGCCGAACTGCGGCGCATAGGCCAACTCCAGGTCGGCCAGGCCAGAGGCCGTGATGCCTGCAGCCATGGCCGTAGCGATCACGTCGATGCGTTTGTCGACACCGTCAGCACCCACCCCTTGCGCACCCAGGATCTCGTCGGTATCGGCGTCGACAAGTAGCTTCAGCGCCATCGTGGACGCCCCCGGGTAATAGGTGGCGTGCGATGCCGGATGGGTGTGGATGGCATGGAACCGGCGGCCCGCGGCCCGCAGCCTCTTCTCGTTCCATCCGACGGAGGCCACCTGCAGCCCCAAAAGTCCCACGATGGCGGTGCCGAGCACCGGCCTCGCGGGGCGCCCCCGTCCGGCAATGTCGTCGGCCACGCGTCGTCCCTGAAGGTTTGCGGTGCCGGCCAAGGGAACGAGCACATCGTCGCCAGAGATGGCGTCACGCTTAGCGACCGCATCTCCCACCGCATAGATAGAGGGGTCGGAAGTGAGTTGCCGCTCGTCGACGACGATGGCCCCGCGCTCGCCCACATGGAGCCCCGCATCCACCGCCAAGGTGCTGTCCGGACGCACGCCAACGGCCGCCACCACGATGTCGGCCTCGACCAGCGAGCCATCAGCGAGGAGTACCTGCTTCTCCCGGATCTCGGACGCCGCCACGGAAAGCCTGAGGTCGATGCCCGCTCGACGCATCGCCGAGTGCACGGGCGCCACCATCTCTGGATCGAGCGGGGTGATCACCTGATCGAGCGCCTCCACCACGCTTACCCGCAATCCCGCGCGCAGCAGGTTCTCCGCCACTTCGACGCCCACGAAACCTCC
>JBHADA010000173.1:0-2501 GCA_041854805.1 Arachnia sp. | reverse complement strand
GCGATCTTCTCCTTCACCGCCGTCGTGTTTTACTTACTTGGCTCCAGCCTGTGAACCCCTTGCCGGTTCTTAGGCGGTTGAGTCTGCGTCGGGGCCGAATTGTTCGAAGTACTGGGCTTCGCCTTCAGCGGCGGCGTTGTAGGCGGGCGAGTCGATGTCGGTGCTGAGGTAGCTGCCGGAGGTGACCAAGTGGATGGTGGCTCCGTTGGGGAGGGTCCAGGTGAGTGACGTGACTCCTCGGCGGCATCTGCGTTTGGGTTTGCCGTGGCGAAGGTTTAGGGCCTCAGCGTAGGCGTCGAAGGCTGCTTTTGCCTTGGGCTCGAGGACGGGGTCGAGGTCTTCGGGGGCGTAGGTGGATAGCATCATGGTGAAGCTTGCGACCGTGGTGCCTTGGTGGATGGTGGTGAAGGATGCGTCTTTGGGTTGGAGGTCGTGGTTGGTGGTGAACATGGCCTCCTTTGTGGGGGAGGATGTCCAGCCGAGGTGGTCGCGGAGGTGGAGAGCTTGGGCTGGGGTCATGGGCCAGGGGGATTCGGCCCAGAGGCGGATCACTTCCAGGCCGCGCTCGAGTGGGACGATCCGGTAGGTCTCTGCGTTCGCTGGTGTGGGCTCGCTCACGTGTTCCTTTCAGCGCGCCTACGTTATGCCGTGAATCTAGCAAACGAGCGGGTTTCTATCGGTAATGAACGGATTTAAGGGTGGGATCCTCGCCTGGCTGTGTGGTTGCCTTCAATCTTGGAATCCGGTGCCCGCTACCACTCTGTCGGCTCGGGTGAAGGTGAACGCATCGTTCCCGCAGTTCGACGACTTGAGAGTTCGCTGTGCGCGCGTAGATTCCGCAAGTCGAACTCCTCGCTGCTGTGCGACTGTCACTCGTTGGTTCCAAGGCGGTGCGCAGCCCATTCCGGTGAGTTCACGAAGTAGGTGTCGAACTCTTCCTGACGCGGCTGTAAGGCATCCACGGGAAGCTCGCCCTGGGCGATCCGCGCAAGAATCCGGAAATACTCGAAACGCTCGACGCCGGGGGTGATGATGATCATGATGTCCGCATCCTGGTGCTTGGCGGCCCCGAAAGCATGATGAGTCAATGGGGGGATGACGGCAAAGTCGCCTGCCTGGAGGCGGTGGATGGTGCCGTTCTCGAGCATGTCCAACTCTCCTCGGATCAGGAAGAACAGCTCGTAAGACAGCCGGTGGAAGTGGGGAGGGGCTCCCTCCCCGCCATGACGCAACCGAACATTCTCGACGCTGGCATACCCGGCGATGTCCGAAGCATCCGCCAGGAGCCGCACCGAAGTGGAGTCGGGGTGGGTGGAGTCGGTCAGGATCTCGGGCGAGGTGACGATCATGGGATGCCCTTCAAATTTGGTTCGCTAACTAACTATATAGTTCCGTAGCGAACCAAGGTTGTCAAGGGAGTAGGGTAGGGCCGTGGAGACGTCGGGTGCTTGGGAAGACAACGTCGCCGCCGCGATGCGAGATTGGGCTTGTCGTGATGACAGCCTTGATGTGGATAGCATGGAGATCGTTGTGCGGCTCTCTCGGCTTGCGAGGCAGGTTGCGGTAGATGTGGCTGAGGTCCATGGGGCCGTGGGGTTGGGGCCCGGAGATTTCGATGTGCTGGCTTCGATCCTGCGTTCAGGGCCTACCTCGCCAAAAATGTTGGCCCAACAACTGTTGCTTTCCAAGGCGGGTGTGTCTGGACGGCTGGCTCGGTTGAGGCGGCGGGGGCTTATCCAGGAGTCCGTACGCCCTGAGGATGGGCGCGGCAAGAGTATCGCCTTGACCGCTGAAGGACGTCGGGTGGTTGAGGGGGTTGTGGCTGCCCATGTGGCTGCCGAACGTCAAGCGCTCGCCGCGTTGACGCCGAACCAGCAAAGAGAGTTGCTAGTCTTGTTGCGCCGTGCCACGGCGCGCCCCGGAGATAGCGACATCGGTTGAGTTGAGGGACTTAACTGCTGGGCGGCAAGCGCATCCCCAGGGCGAAAGCAGGCCCTCGACGCGCCATGCCTGAGCGAGTCGAGTGTCGTTTGAGCCTGCAAGACATACGCTCACCAGAGGCCTTTCCCGATCGCGCCTAGCGCTTGGTGGCGTCTCGGGTGCCACGGCCTCATGGCCGATCTGTTTGCCATCCTCGGCGCCGGGCCCCGAAGGCGCCCGGGGCGACAAATGCCTGCTAATGTATAGACAAATCTCAGGTCGGGGTGTCACCCCGCCAGACCAAGGAGCGTGTATGACCACCGTCACCCATTGGATTAACGGCGCCCCCTATGAGGGCAGTCCAGAGCAGCGCCTCCCCATCGAGAACCCCGCGTCCGGCGAGGTCATCGGCGAGGCGCTCAGCGCCAGCCGCGCCGACATCGATCATGCCGTCGAGATCGCTCGCACGGCGCAGCGGAAGTGGGCCAAGGTGTCCTTGGCCAAGCGCACCGCCATCATGTTCAAGATGCGCGAATTGGTGCTCGCCAACCAGGACGAGCTGGCCCGTGCCATCGTGACCG
>JBHADA010000172.1:0-13371 GCA_041854805.1 Arachnia sp. | reverse complement strand
CGCGGCACCCCGCGGTCCCGGACCACTGCCCGTCCCGGTGAGCGCACCTCTCGCTCCCGCGTGGCCCCGCTGAACCAGGGCGAGGTCGACAAGGCCATGAGCAGCAAGCCAAGCGACGCGCCCCGGCAGGTGCGCGTGGCCACCGCCACGTGGCGCCTAGCGGTGCTCGTAGTCGTCGTGGCCGGTCTCGCGCTGGTGCTGGTCAACACCTTGCGCGTGTACTTCGTTCAAGCGTCGCAGATCGCCGCCGTCAAGGAGGAGATCGCGGCTGAGAAGGAACGCATTGCCGAACTCGAGGATCGTCTTGCCCGCTGGGAGGATCCCGAGTATGTGCGTTCCGTCGCGCGCGTCCGGCTCGGCTGGGTGATGCCTGGGGAGACTGGCTACCGCGTCATCGGGGCAGACGGGCAGCCCCTCGACGGCACGCAGTTGGGCACCCCCGAACCGGAGGAACCAGAAGGCCCCTGGTGGGACAAGATGTGGAAATCGGTCGGCATCGCGGATCGTCCCGCGCAGGAGGAAACGCCCACACCCTCGTCGGCACCCTCGCCCGACGAGCGGATCGTCGGCTCGCCCAGCCCTAAACCCAGCGAAACCCCCTGAGGAAGGCCATGCCTGAACCCACCGAGGCAGACTTGGAGGTGGTCGCCGCCCAGTTGGGCCGCGAGCCTCGTGGCGTCGTCGAGATCGCCTGGCGCTGCGACTGCGGCACTCCCGGGGTGGTTAAGACCTTTCCGCGGCTACCCAATGGCACGCCGTTTCCCACCCTGTACTACCTGACCAATCCCCGGCTCGTGGCGGCTTGCTCCACCTTGGAGGCGAGTGGGCTGATGGCAGAGATGAGCCAACGGCTCGCCGAGGACGCGGATCTCGCCGAACGGTATCGAGCCGCCCACGAGGCCTACTTGGCCGACCGCGCGGAACTGGGGGAGGTACCCGAGATCGACGGCATCTCGGCCGGCGGCATGCCCACCCGCGTCAAGTGCCTCCACGTGCTCGTGGGCCACGCCTTGGCGGCCGGCCCCGGCGTCAACCCGCTGGGAGACGAGGCCCTAGACGCGATCCGGGAACGGATCGGATCGTTCTGTCCGGAGGCGTCGTGAGCGCTGTCGCCGCCGTTGACTGCGGCACCAACTCCGTCCGCCTCCTCATCCTGCGTCGCGAGGACGACGGCAGCGTCACGGAGGTGACCCGCCAAACCCGGTTGGCCCGGCTGGGGCAAGGGGTCGACGCCACCGGCGAGTTTCACCCCGACGCGCTGGAGCGCACCTTCGCCATCCTGGACGAATACGCGGCACTCATCGCCGCGCACGGCGTTGCCCGGGTCCGGTTCGTCGCCACCTCCGCCGCCCGCGACGTCGGTAACCGCGCCGTGCTGGAGGAGGGGGTGTGGGCCCGGCTCGGGGTGGCGGTTGAGGTCATCTCGGGTGACGAGGAGGCTCGCCTATCTGCGGCGGGGGTGCTTGGCGGCGTCGCGGCGCCGCGCCCCACCCTCATCTTCGACATCGGCGGCGGCTCCACCGAACTCGTCGTCGTGGACGACGACGATCGCATTGCCTCGGCCATCAGCCTCGACATCGGCGCGGTCCGGATCAAGGAGCGCTTCCTGCCGACGGAGCCGCCCACCGGCGGCGAGCAGGCCGAAGCCAGGGCTTATATCGGCGCGCTGCTTGACGCGTCCGGCACCGATTTCGCCGCCGTGAGTTCCGCGATCGGCGTGGCCGGGACGGTCACCAGCGTGGCCGCGGACCTTCTCGGCCTCGCGACGTACTCCCGCGAGGCCGTCCATGGGCAGAGGCTCTCGCGTCAGGTGATCACGGAGACGAACCGGCGCTGGCTGGGGCAAACCACCGAACAAATCGTCGCGTCGAGCCCGCTCATGCATCCGTTGCGGGCCGCGGTCATTGCTGCGGGCACGATGATTCTGGACGAGATTGCCGCGCGTGTTCCGCGGGGAGAGATCATCGTCAGCGAGACTGACATCCTTGACGGCATCGCCCATTCACTCATGGCCGATCTCGCCGCCGGGTCAGTTCCCGGTACTTGATCAAGCCGTCTAGCAGGATCGTCGGCGTCACGTTCTGAATAGGGTCGGGGGTCCGGGCTCCTGTGGGGTCTACCTCGGCATACGCAATCGCTGAAACAGCAGCGGTGGCGTAGATGACGATGTCTAACGCCGCGCAGGCGTCGGGGTCCTTGTCAACGAAGTCTTCGAGAGCGCTCAAGTCTTGGTTGGGGTCGGGGTGATTCAAGTACAGCGAGACGTCCTCGGCGCTCAGACCGTTCCGCAGGTAGGCATCGACCAGGTCGAGTGAAGCTTGGGCAGGGCCTGCCGCGGCCGGCCAGCGGTTCAGGATGCCAACGACTTCGTGGGCTAGCTGCGCAAGGAGGCGACTGCGGTCGAGCGGCGAGGCGTTGAGGAAGTCCACGTCCGAAGGTAACGTCATGGCTCAATGCTGACAGACGCGTGAGGGGCACCCCTTGGGGTGCCCCTCGTGATGCGTCAGGCTCAGGCCTCGACGTCGCCTTCGACCGTCTCCTTCCGGCCGGCGAACCGGTCCAGCAGGGTGGTGAGGTCGTAGCCGGTGGTGTCCTTCAGCATCTGCATGGTCTGCAGCACGTTGTCGGTCACCTGGCGCGGCAGGGTCGACGCGCCATCGGAGGAGACCACCGTCAGCTTGTCGATGTTGCCCAGCGGCGCCGCCACCTTCTCGGCCATCTGCGGCAGCACCTCGATGAGCATCTGCAGCACGGCGGCCTCGTTGTAGTGCGCGAACGCCTCGGCGCGCTTGTCCATCGCCTCCGCCTCAGCCTGGCCGACGGCGAGCACCGCGGCGGCCTTGGCCTCACCCTCGGCCCGGATGGCCTCGGCCTCGGCGATACGGCGGGCCTTCTCGGCCTCGCCTCGCTTGGCGCCCTCGATGGCCTCGGCCTCGGCCAGCGCGGAACGCCGCGACTTCTCGCCCACACCGGTGAGGCGGGCCTTCTCGGCCTCGGCCTCGGCGTTGGCGATGGCGGCGGCCTTACGGCCCTCGGACTCGAAGATGGCCGCGTTGCGTTGCGCCTCGGCTGCCGTCTCCACGCGATACCGCTCGGCGTCGGCCGGGCGGCGCACCTCGGTGTCGAGCTGGCGTTCCTTCAGCGCCGCCTGGGCCACGGCCACCTTCTCCTGCTCCAGCAGGATGGCCTGGTCGCGGTCTGCCTGGGCCAGCGGCCCAGCGGCCGCGGCGGTGGCGCGTGCGGCGTCGGTCTCGGACTGGATCTCGGCCTGCTTGAGCACCAGTTCGCGCTGGGAGATGGCGATCTCCTGCTCGGCGGCGATCTGGGCCTGCTCGGCCTCACGGCGGGCCTCGGCCTCGGCGACGGCGGCCAAGCGGCCCAGCTTGGCGGACTCCGGACGGCCCAGGTCGCTCAGGTAGGTGCCATCATCGGTGATGTCTTGGATCTGGAACGTGTCCAGCACCAAGCCCTGGCCGGTGAGGGAGGCCTCCGACTCGTCGGTGACCCGCTGGGCGAACGCGGCGCGGTCGCGGATGATCTGCTCGACCGTGAGCGAGCCGACGATGGAACGCAGCGAGCCGGCCAAGGTCTCCTGGGTGAATGGCTCAATCTCGTCCTGCTGAGAGAGGAAACGCTGCGCGGCGGCACGAATCGAGTCCTCGTTGCCGCCCACCTTCACGATGGCCACGCCGTCCACGTTGAGTTTGATGCCCTGCCCAGAGACGGCGTTGCGGATGGTCACCATGATGCGCCGCGACGACAGGTCGAGCACATGGAGACGTTGAATGAACGGGATGACGAAGACGCCGCCGCCCATGACTACCTTCTGGCCACTGAGATCCGTGGAGACCAAGCCCGTCTCGGGGTTGCGCACCTCCTTGCCCTTGCGGCCCGTAATGATAAACGCCTCGTTTGGTTTGGCCACTTTGTACCGGCTCGCGATGAGCAGGCCGATCAGGACGAGGAGGACTAGCAAGCCGATCAGTGCAATGACGATGGGGTCAACGGTTGGATCCATATGGGTCCTTTCTGTGTGGTTGTTACGGGTTGAGTTCCCTGGGGGAGACAGGAACGACCTCAACGGCCGTGGGGGACAGGATGGCCGATACCCAGACCTCGCTGCCCGACGGGATGGCCGTGGCGGCCCGGGCGCTCAGCTTGCGCACGTGCCCGGCGACGTTGAGCCGCACCTCGCCGTAGCCGTCCTCCGGGATGTCGGTGATGACAGACCCCGCGTGGCCGATCATCGAGTTGGTGTTGAAGCTGGCGCTGTCGTCCGATTTGAGGGCCTTGGTGAGCTTGACTGCCAGCCATGTGGCGAGGCTGCCGATGACGATCCCCACCGCCACGGCGGGGAGGGTGCTCTGGAACATGGCCAAACCGAGCGCCCCGCCGAAGCCGAAGGCTCCGAGGAAGGCCGCGACACTGGAGACGGAGAATAGGTCCCCGCCGAGCGCGTCGAGGTGAAGCAAGCCATCGAGCAGGTCGCCGACGACGAGAGCCACGAACACGAGAGCCAAGCCGACCGCTCCGATAATGAGAAATGTGGCCATCGTGCCCTTTCGTTCCGGCATTCAGTGTAGCCAGACGAAGGGTCCCGAGGTAAGGGTCTCCTTGCTCGCGGACGTATCCTGGTAGACCGTTCGGACGGCTGGGGAGCGCCTCCCCGGCGGCACTAGACTCTGGAACACGCCCTCGTAGCCCAACTGGCAGAGGCAGGCGGCTTAAACCCGCCCAAGTACGGGTTCGAATCCCGTCGGGGGCACTCCGGCGCAAGGCCCAGCCATTGCCGACGACCCTGTCGGTCTTGTGCGCGTCTGGGCCCAGGTAGGGCCTTGGTGCCGCGTCGCTCGTCGTCGCGTCGGGCGAGGCATTGTAGACCACGGGGCATGGCTCGATAGGCAGATACCGGCTTCCCAATCCCCATGTCCCAGCGGTCGACAATAGGCACATGTATGCGATCATCCTCGACTACACCGCGCCCCTCGACCAGATCGACGAGCATTTGGATGAGCACGTCGCCTGGCTGGACGAGCACTACGCCGACGGGACCTTCCTGGCCTCCGGACGACGTGAGCCTCGCACTGGCGGCGTCATTCTCACCGTCGATCTGCCCCTTGATCAGGCCCAGGCACTCGCCGATGAAGACCCGTTCTCCCGCCATGGGTTGGCGACTCACACTCTCGTGCGGTTCCATCCGAGCAAGCTCGCCGAACCCCTCGCCAACCGCGCCGAACTGCTGGCCTGACCCGTGACCCCCAGCCACCGCAACGGTGGCTTGAGGCCCACGCAGCAAAGCGGAAGCCGCCAGCGTGGCACAGCCTCGCGGCTCAGCAAGGTCAAGGTTGGTCAACCTTCTACGTGGTGCGCGTCACAGGACGATGATGATCTCGCCGTGGTTTGGGACCACCGCGGTCCAACCCAAGTCCTCCTCGATCCGGCGAGCAAAGGCCGCCGCGGCCTCCGGCTCGCCGTGTGTGACGAACACCGTCTCCGGAGGCGGGGAAAGGGCGCGCAGCCAATCCATGAGGTCGGAAGCGTCAGCGTGCACCGAGAACTCCCGGTCCGCGACGATCTCAGCCCGCACCGGAATGTAGCGGCCGTTGACCTTGATGGCCGTGGCGCCGTTGAGGAGTTGGCGGCCGCGGGTGCCTGGGGCCTGGAAACCGGTCAGGATCACGGTGTTGCGCGGGTCGGGCAGGAGCCGTTCCAAGTGGTACAGCACTCGTCCGCCCTCGAGCATGCCTGAGGAACTGACGATGAGCAGCGGGTCCTTGCGGCGGTTGATTTGCTTCGACTCGTGAGTCTCCTCCGTCTCCGTGAGGTTGAGTTCGGTGAAGTCTCCGATATCGAAATCGTCGCCGATCTCCTCGGGGAAGAGGCGATAGGCCCGCAGGGCCCTGATCGACATGGGGCCATCGACGATCACCGGCAGGTCCTTGGGGATACGCCCCTCGCGACGCAACTGCACGAGCGCCCGGAGCACGCCCTCCGTCCGGTCGATGGCGAATGCTGGAACGAGCACCTGGCCTCCGCGTTCGGCTGTGCGGCGCACGGCGTCGGCGAAGCCGGAGTGGGGCACCTCTGGGTCTGGGTGCTCCCGGTCTGCGTACGTGGACTCCACCAGCACCAAATCCGCTCCCGGCGGGGTTTGGCGCCTCTTGAGGACCGGGTGATCGTGACGGCCCAGGTCTCCCGAGAACAGTACGGACCGGGGCCCGATGGTGACGTGGATGCTGGCGGATCCCAGGATGTGGCCGGCCCGCACCCACTGCGCCCACAGCACGCCATCGATGTCGATGTTGCTGTCCCAGGCGACGGTCTGGAACAGCGGCAGCGTGGCCTCTACGTCGGCCGTGGTGAAGAGCGCTTGCGGGTCGTCGTGCTTGGACCAGCCGCCCCGTTTGGCGTCGCGCACAGCCTGTTCCTGCAGCTTGGCGGCGTCACGAAGCACGATCTCCGCGAGGCGGGCGGTGGCGGCGGTGCACCAGATGGTTCCACGGAAACCGTGCTTGACCAGGACGGGAAGGTAGGCGCTGTGGTCGGCGTGGGCATGGGTGAGCAGCACGTTGCCGATGCTGGCGGGATCCACAGGGAACGCTTCGCGGTTCTTCAACCGCCAGCGCTTCTCTCCCTGGAACATGCCTGCATCGATGAGGGTGTGGAGGCCGTCGACGGTGAGGAGATACTTGGAACCCGTGACGGTACCGGCTGCCCCGAGGAATCGTAGTCTCGCATGCTGGGGGTCGGTCATGTATTGATGGTGGCACGAGCGTGAGCGCTGCGGGAAGCGGACGCCGTTTTGTTGGACCGTCCCAGTAGTATTGGGCCCAACACAGACCTCAGATCTGAAGAAGGCTCATATGACTAATCCCATCATCGGGCAGGGTGACGCGTTCACCCGTCACGCCCCCCAGTATCAGCAGGGCTATGCACAGCCCAACCCGTACCAGCAGGGTTACGGACAGCCCCAAGGGTTCGGGCAGCCTGGCTACAGCGAGCCTGGCCAGTTCCAGCAGGCTCCGCAGCAGCCCATGCCCATGGGCGCGGTGATGACCCTCGATGATGTCATCGCCAAGACCGCCATCACGCTCGGTCTCGTGGCCGTCAGCGCGATGCTGTCGTTCATGTTTGTGCCGCCCCAGCTCACCCTCCCGGTCCTCATCGTGTCCTCGTTGGCCGGGCTCGCCACCGTGTTCGTGGTGGCATCGCGTCCCCGCGTGCCCGTCGGGGGCGTCCTGCTCTACGCGGTGCTCGAAGGGCTGTTCGTGGGCTTGATCTCGAAGTTCTTCGAGACCATGTATCCCGGCATCGTGGTCACCGCCGTGTTCGCGACGTTCGTCGCCGCCGCGGCAACCCTGTTCGCCTACAAGTTCTTCAACATCCGAGTCACCGCGCGATTCCGCAAGGTGGTCACCATCGCCACCGCCGCGTTGGCTGGTGTGCTGCTGATCAACTTCGTGCTCGCCCTGTTCAACATCAACACCGGTATGCGAGAGGTCGGCTCCGGTGCCGGGATGCTGTCGATCGGCATCTCCGTCCTAGCCGTTGCCCTGGCCGTGTTCAACCTGGTCATCGACTTCGACTCGGTCGAGCGTGGGATCGCTGCCCAGGCGCCGGCCCAGGAGTCGTGGCGTGCCGCGCTCGGCATCACCGTGACCATGGTGTGGCTCTACCTGGAGATCCTGCGCATCCTTTCGTACTTCAGGGACTGAGTTTGCGGGCGTAACGCGATAACAACGAGCGGGAACTGTTCGTCCAGGGCAGGGAACGCCATGAACGCATCGGCACCCAGCGAGCCGCTTCGGTCGATCCACCAACATCGTGGACGACTGGCTCGCTGGGTGTTTCGCATGTCGCGGCATACACCACCCGCAGGGCGTGGAAGTCCTCCAGCACGCCGGCGCTGGAGCGTCCCACCCAATGCTCGGATTCCAGGGACAGCACCTGACGCAGCGTCGCCACCTGCCCCGTCTCCTCATAGACTTCCCGCAGCACCGCCTCGGCTGGGGACTCTCCTGGGTCGACCCCGCCCCCCGGTAGCGCCCAAGACCCTGGGGCCGCAGTGGAGCCCGAGTTGATGGTGCCCAGAAGACCCCGCTGAGAGACCACCAAGGCGTAGGCCCCGACGCGTTGATGCTTGCGGGGAATCTCTTCGCCAGAGGCGACGAACACGGTGTGCCGCTCGGGTGGGCGCGCGTCGGCCTCGCCAACCTCACGGACCAGCCAGGTGAACACGATCTCATCGCCGTGCAGGGTCGCCGACAGGGGACGGATTGGTACGTAGCCCGAGTCGAACAGCGTCACGCTCGGATGCCGTCCATGGGCCACGCGAAACGCGATCACAGGAGCCCCCACGGGGCTTGTGACTCCAACGACGCGCATTGAGCGAGTCTAATCCCGCGACGCCACTCCCACGGCCATGGCCAAGGCCGTGGGAGTGGGCATTGCGCACATGCGGGGCATTCGCCGCGGCGTCGCTACACTGAGTCGGATCGATCCGGGAGGGACCCATGGAGTACCGCGACAACGTCAAGCTGGACCAGTCCCGCGTGCGCTACGGCGGAGGCGGGGGCGGAGGCCGCAAGGTGGCCCTCGGTGGAATCGGTGGGATCATCGTCCTCGCCCTCGTCGTGTTGTTGGGCGGTGGCAACGCCGGCGACATCCTCAACGCGGTCGTGTCGGGGCACGAGGGCACCACATCCACGACGAGCCAGTCGCCACAGCCGGATTGTGAGGAGGGGGGAGCGCTGCGGAAGGACCGCAACTGCCGCTGGGTAGCCTACGAGAACGCCTTGACGGCCTACTGGTCCTCATCCTTCGGCAACGGCTTCAAGCCGATCTCTGGGCTGCACCTGTTCACCGGCACCATCTCCACGGCCTGCGGCACGGGGTCCACCGAGATGGGTCCCTTCTACTGCCCGGGCGACACCACCATCTACGTCGACGACGAATTCATGGGCTATCTGCTCGAGACCCTCGGCACGAGCCGCAGCGACGCGGCTGAGCTGTATATCGTCGGCCACGAGTACGGCCACCACATCTCGCACCTGACTGGGACGATGGCCAAGGCCCGCGGCTACGGCGACCAGACCGGCCCCAAGTCCGCGCAGGTGCGCCTCGAGTTGCAGGCTGACTGCTACGCGGGTGTGTTCTTCGCGAACACGGTCAAGGATCCTGATTCGCCCATCGCGAAAGTCACGCAGGACGATCTCAAGCGGATCGTCGACGCAGCCCGCGCAGTGGGCGACGACCACATCCAACAGCAGCAGGGCGGGCGAGTCGTCGAGGAGAGTTGGACGCACGGCTCGTCGGAGATGCGGCAGCGGTGGGCCACCGTCGGTTTCACCACGGGTGACCCGAACAAGTGCGACACGTTCGCCACGAACAACCTCTAAAGACCTTGGGTCAGGTCTCGACGAGGGATGTCATGTCCCGGCCGTCAAGGTCCGCGTAGGAGACCTTGTCGCCGCAGTCGATACGCGCCACGGGCGCCGAACGCCCAAGCGACTGATCCACGGTCAGGTCGCACTCCTGGGTTGGGGAGGACTGGGTACGGGCGATCGCCTTGGCCAGCGCGGCGGGATTGATGGTGTGTGGGTCGAAGAGAGGCAGCGAGAGGGTCTGGTTGCGGCGCGTCTCGAATACCGGTAGCCCGTCGAGCCGGGTGCGGTTGCGTACCACTCCGTCCTCCTTGTCCACGAGGTCCGCCCAGTAGCCACGGGTGGCGTTGAAGCCGACGGCATAGGCCTTGGTCTCCTTGCCCATCACCTCGGTGAGGCCGTCGGTGATGTCGGCCACGCTCGTCACGCCCAGCCGTGTGACGGCGGTACCGTCCTTGCGGAAGAAGACGGTGTCGCTGGCGGGGCGCGAGGTGACGGTGGTGAGCACCTGCCCCGGGCGGTATTCGACGATTTGAAGCACTAACTCGCCCCGGACGCCCCGCAGATCGGCCACGTCGAACATGCGGCGCACCTGGTCAAGGGGATAGTCGCTGGGCTGGAAGGTCGCCTGCTTCAGGTATTGCACGTCGGAGTCCACCCTGGTGATCTGCCCACCGAGCCACTGCAGCGTGTCCACTCGCTCATCGGGGGTGAGCACCGAGATGGTAGTCGAGGACTCGGTGACGTCCAGTTTGAGGACGGGCAAATCCCCAGCCGCTTTGTGCAACGCGGCCACCACCGTGGAGAGGTTGTCGTCGTCGAGCAGGGCGCCCTTGATGGGGACGTCCAGCGGCAAATCGGAGTCGGCTACGGGCGTGGCCGACCGGCTTGCACTGGCGGTGGCTGATGGGGTGCCCGGCTCCGGGGCAGGGCCGGACGAGGGTGGGGTGCAGCCCAGCAAGCACACAGCCAGGATCCCCGGAAGCCATCTCCGCATAGCGCCAGTGTAGGCGCGACACGAGAGCGTGCGAGCCAGCCAGAGGGCCGCTGGCGCGGGCACACGTGGCCCCGCGCCAGCGCCGGTTGAACCTCCAGGCTAAGCCTGGACCTCTTGGCGAGCTGTGACCAGGGCGTCCCTGATCTCTGTGTCGCGAAGCCGGGCGAGAAGCGCCTCGGGCATGCCTGCCACCTCGAACAGTGCGGAACTGACCGCGTGATCGAAGCCCCAAGTGATGACCGCGCTCGTCATGGAGGCCACACGATTGAACGCCTCCACAATCGCCTTGCGCTCTTCATCCGAGGCGGGCACCCGGTGGATATTCTCCGCCAAGAACGACGCCACGAACTCGGCCATGGACAGCATCATCGGATTAGTCACGCGGCGAACCACGTGAATCAAACCGACCATGGCCATCCAGGCCCAGTAGTTGTCGTCGAGCGGGCCGCGCACGGTGCGTTGCCACCAGTCGACGAGGGTCTGTTCGCGCATTGGACGCTCGCCCTCCACGAACACTTTGGACGTCGCTTCATGCTCGTACAACGTGTCGTAGAACACCTGGACCACATCTGGGCCGAGTGCCAGCAGTGCGTCCTGATGGCGGGAGATCACCTCGCCGTCCTCGGGACGTACTCGGCACGCGGGCGGGATCTGATCGATCGCCATACGGGCGACCTCGTACATCGACTCCACGTCAGCTCCGTCCGAGGATCTGTTTGATCTCGATCGCAGCCATGCGGGCCTCGATGCGCATCAGTCCCAGGTTCGAATCGATTGGACCGGACAACACGAGCACGGCGTCACGCCCAGCCGAGTACACCACCAGGTATCCGTTCTCACCGCGGATCACCGCCTCGGCGAGCGTGCCGAGGTTGGTGCGTTCAGTGATCCTGGTGCCCAGGCCCAGCGCGGTGGCCGCCATGGCGGCGATGCGCTCGGCGTCGGCCTCCGGGAAGTCATGGGCGACGGCAAGACCGTCGACCGAGGCGATCATGACGCCGTGGAGTTCCGGGATGGCCCGATGCATGGACGAGATGGTTCGAGCAAGCTCAGCCGACTTGCTCGCTTGGTGCTGACCTATTGACATGTTCAATCCCCCGTGGAATCGGTTGTTATGGGCGAACCGTGCCACTCCGGCCCGGTGTCCAGGACAAGATAGCCAGGTATAAGTGAGAACCTCAACGAGTGAGTTTTTCTAGTGACCCGATAGCTTTGGCTATGGTTACCCTCCGGGGGGATGAAGATGAGTAATGAAGTAGGGCGCATATGCGCCGCAGTGTTCGCTAGCGCTGCTCTCGTGGCCTGTGTGTGGCCTGGGACGAGGTGGCTTGCCAGCGAGATCGACGATGCGCTCACGCAGAGGGCTCAAATGGCCCTGTCGAGCGCTAATCTCGACGCACAAGTCACGATCCGGGGACGCGAGGCCGTCATCACCGCGGGCACAGAAGCCGCGGAGAAGGCGGTCAGCGTGGTGCGTCAAGTGCCGGGCGTGGTCGCGGTGTCCTCAAGTCGGGGTGATGGGTCTGGCCAGACGGATGACCCTGGCATCAGGGACACCTCAACCTCGACTTCACCTTTGGGCTCGCCCAGCCCAAAGTCGTCGCCTCGCCCGAGCCCTTCACCGAGCGGGTCGCCGTCGCCGAAGCCCGTCCCCAAGCAGGAACCGATCCTGTTTGTGGGTGGCTCTGCCAGTGTGACACCTGCCGGGGTCAGTCGAGTGGTCCGTCTGGCGGACTTGTTGCTGGAGAGGCCGGAACTCTCGGTCACACTGACCGGGCACACGGATAACGGCAAGACTCCCGCTGAGCGGCAGGCATTGGGGCTCAAGCGGGCCAGAACCATCGCGGCCGACCTCAAGGAGCGCGGGGTGCCAGCCAACCGGGTGAAGGTGGAAAGCCGGGGCGGGCGAGATCCCGTCGCCGACAACACAACTGCGGAGGGGCGTGCTAAAAACCGGCGCGTCGAAGTGACTTTGGAGGTCGTGGGCTGATGTTGGACGCCTTGTCGACAGTAATCGTCCAGTTGGCCGTCATCGTCGCGGTGGCCGCCCTGGCAGGAGGAGTCCTGGGGTGGCTCTTGGGGAGCAGGCGGGCCAGGCGGCGGGCTCTTGCGACGGCCGCGGCGCCATCGGGGCCAGCGCCGATGGTCGAGTCGCTACCCGCGCCCGTGCCGGACGCGTCGCCACTTTCGCCGCCGCCGACGGAGCCTGCCCCGCAGCCTCAGGCGCCCTTTTCGCCGCGGCCCAGGCCGCGGGAAGTGCCCATGCCCGCAACGGCGTCCGGTGTCGGGCTCGCACAGTCCGATGACGAGTTCGCAGGTGCGTCCGAGCCGAGGATCGGCACCGTGGTCGTGACCCGGGAGCAGCGGGCCCAAGGCCGGGAGGAAGAAGCCGGCGAGTCGCCCGATCCGCAGGCCTCCATCTCGACCGTCATCCAGCCTCACAAGGCCCCTGTGCTTCACCCCAGCGACGCTCGAGTCGAAGTGCCTGAGCCGCCCGAGTCACATGCGGAGCCGGTTTCGACGCCGTCGCCAGATGGGATCGATGAGATGCCGGCCCGCATTGGTTGGGAGTCGGCATCCGCGGAACAGGCGGGCCCCGCTGATGAGCTGCCTCCCGCGGGAGAACCCGACGAGCAGGACGAAGCGTGGCTGGAAGAGCCGACTGGCTGGGAACAGGGGCATGAAGCGTCCACGGAAGGGTATGCCGACGCATCCTTGCCTGCGCCCTGGGACGAACCCGCAGAGGCAGCGGAGGACGAGGCCGCTGCGGTTGGGCTTTCGGAGGCGCCCGCCGAGTGGGAGCCTGTGGAGGACGGGGCCGCGGTAGGCCTTTCCGAGGCACCTGCCGAATTGGCATCGGGCCAGGACGAGGCCGCTGTGGTTGGACTTTCGGAGGTGCCTGCCGAGTGGGAGCCTGTGGAGGACGGGGCCGCGGTAGGCCTTTCCGAGGCACCTGCCGAACTGGCATCGGGCCAGGACGAGGCCGCTGTG
>JBHADA010000171.1:0-4675 GCA_041854805.1 Arachnia sp. | reverse complement strand
TCCCGGCAGAGCATCATCTGGTTCCAGAAGCCCAACACCGACTCCGACGTGGACAACTACCTCACCAGCGGCTGGAAAGACGTCGACTATGTCGTACTCACCCTGCCGCTGCAGGATATGTACCGGCAACGTGCCACCACCCACGACGCGCTGGAACACGCGACGCTGGTGGCGCAGTTCGATGATCTTGCCGTGTACAAGGTGAATCACTGAGCCTGAACGGTTGCCCCGAATCTGGCGCGTTTCGCAGGAGCCTAGCGCGTTCTGCATGGTCTCGCTGCGGCTGATCTTCCAAGTGGGGCCAGCATGGCCTAGAGGAACACCTCGAGACCAAGGCACTCGTCGGAACCCTCGGGTAGCTCGCGCTCTCAGCGGCGAGCAGCTTGAACGATCAGGCTGTTCGCCGCGGACCCGACCGTCAGCGCTCGGCCCGGCGACGCTCCAGTTCGCGAGCCAGGAAGGCCGAGCCGTAGTTATCCTTCTGCTTGGCCGTGGCCCACACCGGCACGCCGAGGGCGTTGAGCGCGGCGGCCGTCTCCGCGTCCCATGCCAGCACGGCCACGTCGTCACGGTGCCCCAGCATGTCGACGTATACCTGTGCCAGGCTCGGATGGCTCAACAGGATCGCGTCCCAGACGCCCCTCGCCCACATCTCCAGAAGCTTCGGGTTCGGGTTGGCCACTGGCTCCATGGTGTACACCTCAAGCCGCTCGACCGTGTATCCCTTGGCTCGCAGACCGTCCTCCAGCTTGGTGGACAATTCGTCCGCACAGGCGATGACGACGCGCACCTCTCCCTCTGCCGGGGGAAACATCTCGACCACGCGGGCGGAACTGGCCGTGCCGTCGGGAGAAAGGTCCACCTTCTGTCCGCCCTCCTCCAACACTTGACGCGTGGTGGAGCCCATCGCCGCGATCTTCTTGTTTTCGGGGATGTCCCAGCCCCGCTCCCGCAAGGCCCACACGGCCTGAGCTGAAGGCAACACCACCCAGTCGGCCCAGCCCAGCAAGTTATCGGCAGAGATCAACTTGGCCTCCTGCAGCGGCGTGCAATCGACTCGCAGTTGGTTGGCCCGCAACGACTGCGCCAAGCGTCCCTCCTGCCGGGGCAGCAGCACCCGGATCCGGTCATCGTCCTCGGGAGACTTGATGAACGGAGACTCATCATCGTGCTCGGCCGACAGCTTGACCGACGCAATGGCCTCCTCGCTGAAGAATCGCTCCGCACGTCGCTGCTTGAGGGCCAGCGCAACATTGTGGCCTGTGCGTTCGGCATGGAATTCGGACGTGGGCAGCCCCACCTCTAGGACCACTCGCTTGGTGCCGTCGATGGAGAACGCCCCCGCCTTGAGGCTGAGAATCCCCCGGCGCTTGGCGATTGCCCCCACTGGGGCGAAGTAGTCCGTTTCC
Source organism: Arachnia sp. (assembly GCA_041854805.1). GTDB lineage: Bacteria > Actinomycetota > Actinomycetes > Propionibacteriales > Propionibacteriaceae > Arachnia. The sequence continues at coordinate 3,266 of JBHADA010000171.1, read as the reverse complement.
AAGCCCGTGAGGACAGCGCGCTCCGCCTCGACACAGATACGCGTCTCGATGTCGTCGAACGGGCGCAGGGCCTCGATCACCGCCTCATCATCCGCGCGGCACTCCAACACCAGCGCACCCTGTCCCGGCGCCGGAATCAGCCCGAGGTACTCCGCCACCCGGTCCTCAAGGCCCAACGTGTGCACGCTGGCGGCGGACAACACGAGAGCATCCATGTCGCCCGGTTGCAGGCGTGACAGGCGGTGCCTCAGGGTTCCGCCGGCGTCGATGAACGTGAGATCGGGACGCAGGGCACGCAACTGCGCGATGCGCCGCAGGGAGTTGGCACCCACCCGGGACCCACGGGGCAAGGCCGACAGAGTGGCGCCCGTGCGAGTGCACAACACATCGCGGTGATCCTCGCGTTCGAGCACGGCTGGCCTAACAAGGTCTCGGGGACGGCTGCTGAAGGGAATGTCCTTGCAGGGATGGACGACGAAATCGCACCTGTTCGCACGTAGCGCCTCGCCCTGCACTTTGGCGAACGTGGCAAGGGTGGAGCGCTCAAGCTGAGACCCGTCAGCCACATCCTCGGAAATCACCACGGTCTCGACATCGACGCCTGCCTGGCCCATGAGTTCCGCCACCTGCTCGGCCCGTGCCTTCGCGAGCGCAGAACCGCGCGTACCCAACCGAAGCTTCACCGTTGATTCCTCCTGGATGTTCGACCGCTTGAGTGGCTACCTTCTCACGAAACCCTTCCAACCACCTCCCCACCCCGCCCCGATTCTAAGAATCATGCTCAACGGGTGATCGTGCTTGACCTTGACCCAGCGTCAAGGTCCTTCAATGGCGCCATGTCCAAGTTCACCCTCCCTGCCTACCTCACCGCGACGGGCGCCTCTCTGTTCGGTAACGCCGCCATCGCCATCGTGTTGCCCTGGCTCGTGCTGGAGCGCACCGGCAACCCTGCCCTCGCCGGGATCGTGGCCGCGATCTCCGCGGCTCCTGGGGCCGTTGCCGCTTTCGCCTCCGGGCACCTCATCGATAGGTTCGGAAGACGGCGCATGTCGGTGCTCGCCGATATCGGGTCCGCCGCCGCGGTCGCCGCTTTGGCCATGGTGGACCTAACCGTGGGGCTGGATCTCATGTGGTTCATCGTCTTGGGTGTGCTGGGCGCGCTCTTCGACGTGCCGGGGATGACCGCCCGGGAGACCCTCATGGCGGATGTGGCCGACTCGTCGGGCGTTTCACTGGACAAAGTGGGGGCCCTGCGCGGAGCCATCTTCGGGGTGTCCTTCCTCGTCGGTCCCGCGATCGCGGGCTGGCTCCTAGCGGTGTTGCCGGCGATCCAGGTGGTGTGGATCACCGCGGTCTGCTCCGCTGCGGCTGCCCTCGCCACACTCGTCATGCCCCTTGGGCCAGCCACCACGGCGCCTCGCGACGACTCGCCGTTAGCAGGAATCGTCCATATTCGCCGCTCACCCGCACTGCTCGTCTTGCTTTTGGTCCAGCTCGGCAGCACTGCCCTCGTCGCCCCGCTGCTGAGCATTCTCCTGCCGGCCCACTTCAACGCCGCAGGTGCCCCGGGGGAGCTCGGCGCCACTTTGTCGATCTACGCTGTGGGCACGGTGGTTGGCTCTGGCCTGTACGGCTGGCTGTTCGGCCCTAGGCGTTGGCAGGCCTGGGCATGGGCGCTCGCCCTGTGCGTGGTATCCGCGGTGTTGATCGCCACGCTGGGTGGATTCTGGCTAGTGGCCGTCGGGATGGGTGCCGCGGGCCTTGGATCTGGTCTGATGCAGCCGCTGATCACGGTGGTATTGACCCGCAGCATCCCAGACGAACTGCGTGGCCGGGTGTTCTCTGTGTACTCGACGCTGGGGCTGGTTGTCACGCCCATAGGGCTGGGCCTCATCTCGGCGGTGGTGGCCGCTGGAGGCCTTGGCGTAGCGGCCTGTGTGCTGGCCGTGGGCTGGGCGGTGGTCGCCTGCTACGGCATCTGGGCTCCTGGCATGCGCGATAGCTTGATCCAGAAGGAGGAAACCGGTGCTGACAATCAAGCAACTGGCTGATCTAGTGGGCGTCACCCCCCGCGCGGTGCGCCACTACCATCGCATTGGGCTGCTGCCCGAGCCGCCTCGCACCGCGCAGGGCTACCGCAGCTACGGTTCCGCCGACATCATCGCCTTGCAGCGAATCAAGGTCCTCACCGACGCCGGCGTTCCCTTGGCCCGGGTGGCTGAATTGGCCGCGACCAGTCTCGACGAGCTAGCGGTCAAGGCCCAAGAGATCGAGGCCAAGATCGACCAACGAATCCACGAACTGGAAACCACCAAACTCAGGCTCCGGGCACTGGCAGCGGGCCGGAACCCCTTCCTACCGCCTAAGGCAGCGATGCTCCATGAGGCCCTGGATGAACTCAACGTGTCCGAGGAGACCCGAAAGATCAGTGATGAAGGGTGGATCCTGACCTCGGTCCTGTTCCCCGAATTCGCCGAGACCTGGGGCAGGTGGCAACTGAGGGCGCTGGAGGATCCCGAATACCGCGAACTCTTCATCCTCACCGATCAGGCCCGCCACGATCCGCCCGCTTCTGCCCGCCCAGAGGAACTGGCCCAGCGCTGCGCGGCCTGGGTTCGACACCATGACCAACTTGATGACAGTGGCTTAGATCCCACCGCCATGGACCTGATCCGCAGCTTTCAGGAGTCCTGCCAGGAGCCGTGGTGCTGGCTGAACCGGCGGATCGAGGAACTACTTCTCCAGGATCCGCCGCCCAATCATCCCTGAGCCGCAGCCCGTGCCGCTCCCGGCAAGGCGTCGACGATGAGGCCCATCGCCTCGTCGTCATGGGCGGCCGACAGGAACCAGGCCTCGAAGGCCGAGGGGGGCAGCGCGACGCCGGCATCGAGCATGGCGTGGAAGAAGCGGGCGAACGCCTGGGTGTCTTGCACTTTGGCGTCGTCGAAGGTGCGCACCTCGCCCTCCCGGAAGAACACCGAGAACAGGTTGCCCGCGCGCTGGATCCGGTGTGGCACCGATGCCGCGGTGAGCGCCTCGGCGACGGCGGCCTGGAGTTCCAGCGATGCCGCATCGATATGGGCATAGACCGAGGCGTCGGCCAACTTCAAGGTGGCAATCCCGGCTGCCGTGGCCAGCGGATTACCCGAAAGCGTCCCCGCCTGATAGACCGGCCCCAGCGGCGCGAGGAGATCCATGACTTCGGCGGGGCCACCCAACGCGGCCAATGGCATCCCGCCGCCGACCACCTTCCCGAACGTGACCAG
>JBHADA010000170.1:0-2603 GCA_041854805.1 Arachnia sp. | reverse complement strand
TGATGTCGGCGTCCAGGTCCACCTTGCCCTGCTCCACGAGCTGCATCACGGCGATCGACGTCGGGATCTTGGAGATCGAGCCCCACCGGAACATGTGCTTCTCGGGGTCAACCGGAACCGGCTCGGTCCCTTCGGAGCCCAGATCCGCATAGCCGTACCCGCGCGTGGTCAGCACCTCACCATCCTTAACGACGGCCACTACAGCTCCCGGCACCTTGCCCTGCGCCAGCGCCGTAGGCACCGCCCCATCGAGCCAGGCCTCGACATCCCCCCGCGTCAACTCATGTTCCCCAGTTGGGGCGGTGGGCGGCGGTGGGGACCATGCCGGTGATGTACAGGAGGTCAGTAGCGCGACGATGACTATGGCGAGCCCAGCGAACAACCGCTGGAGAGGCCTGGTGACCGGGGTGTGTCTCATGCAGGCAAACCTTCCAGCCGGAAACCCGGCGCGACTACCCGCTCAAGTTGGAACTTGGGTTACGACCTTTGACGCAAAAGCTTGAAGCCGAGCAAGTTCCAACCCTCGATAGCAAACAGATCTCATCCAGACGGTCCAGCCCATACCCAGAAAGTCGCCAACCCATATAGATTGCATTACTAGCTAGCTAGCGTTACAATCTTCTTATGGACGTTGCCGCTTTTCCGAGTTCTTGGCTCAAGGGCTTCCTTGAACTGGGAGTGCTCGCGGTGATCTCCCGCAAGGAAACCTACGGGTATGAGATCACTCGGTCGCTGGCCGAGGCGGGGTTCGGCGCTGTCAAGGGCGGCACCCTCTACCCGATTCTCGGGCGCCTAGAGGACTCCGGCCTCGTCGCCACCCAATGGCGCACTGGGGACTCGGGGCCTGGCCGCAAGTACTACACCCTCACCGACGCTGGCCGCTCTGAGCTCGCGATGCGCTCCGCAGCGTGGCATTCCTTTGCCAACAATCTCACCCACCTGCTCAAGGAGTCGTCATGAACAAGCAGCCCAACGCGCCCCACGACCCCGACGCCTACATCGACGAACTGATCCTGCAGCTTCGCCTACTGGATGTGCCTGGAGACCGGATTGGGCACATCATCGCCGAGGCTGAGTCGCACTTAGCCGAATCGGGAGAGGATCCCGTCGAGACCTTCGGCACGCCACGCGATTATGCCCGCGAACTGGCCACCCGCGAGGGGATCACGCTGCCACGAATCGCCAAGTCCAACAACGTTTTGGTCCAACTCCTCTCCACCCTGCGCCCACGGGTGTGGGCAGCCTGCGCGGTCGGCCTGGTGGTCGTCATGGCGGGGACCCACGTCGGCGTAGGCGGGGTATTCAACCTCGTGGTAGGCTCACCCGCGCCCTTCGGGCTCAACCCGTGGGTCGCTGTCCTGATCGGGGTGGCGGTCCTGGTCTGCTGCATCGTCCTGGTCTGTCGCCTGCAAGACCCCATCGTCGACCCTCGTTCCGGCCGCCGAGTCACCTTCGACCGCAGAGGGCGCCGCCGCATCGATCGAACCTGAGCCGAGGAACCATCATGGAACGTGCCGTCATCGAGCAATTCTTCGACGCCCACCCCCAGTTCGACCGTCAGGCATGGCTTGCCCTTGCCCGCCCCTGCGTGGACATCAGTTTTGATGGGGAACCGCAGTCACCAAGCGATAGTCGTTTCGGCGGCGAGGCCTGGGTGCCGGAGGGCTTCACCTGGCCACGCACCGAGCAGGATGAGCCCTATCGCTTTCTCGGGCAATTCAACTTCTCCCAGGCGGATGGCCTGCCCGCAGAGTTGCCGACCAGCGGCCTATTGAGCCTTTTCGTCGATGAGGATGAGGACGGATTTTGGGGCGATGACCACTTCGTTCGCGGCTATTTCTGGGAGGAGGACACCGATTTCGTGCTTACCCCCGCCCCACCCCATCCCGAACGATCTACAGTTTCGGTTGCCAAGCGGATCATCCTCAGCGCCGGGTTGGACCTGCCGATCCAGCACTACCTAGAGGTGCCCTGGCCCGCCGATAAGGACGCCGTCCACGACGCCATATACGAGGCCGGTTTGCGCTTCCGAGACCACATCCTTGGCTACCCCAACAATGACTCCCTGGGCTACGACCCCCGCCCACAGCACCGGGATGGCGCCGAAGGCGACTGGGTCAACCTCCTCAATATCGATTCCGATCGCGACCTGCAGTTGTACTGGCACGACGAGGACAAGCTGATGGTCTTTATCGAGGCTGACGCTCTGCGTCGTCGAGATTTCTCGTGGCTTAAGTCCGATGCCGGCTGAGGGTCTAATCCTCAATGGCGGCGCGGGCTGCGCCGTCACGACGCCATGATGCGCCTCGGCCACGTCCCGCGACGCCGCACGCCAGTGGTGATTCCAGGGCCAGACACTAAAGACGTCATAGCGTGGCCAGCCTGCCCGGGGTCTAGACATCGCGATCGCCCAGCGCTGAACGGGGTCAGGATCTCAGTTCCAATTGGTCCTCGATGGCCTGCCGAAATCGGGTAAGGACTTCGACGAGATCCCGACGCTGCGCGGGTGTCCAATCAGCGAGGGCCTCGGTAAAGAAGGCGGCAGCGCCGTCGCGAAGAGATTGACAGGCCTGGCGACCCTGATCGGTGAGGCTGACCAGAGC
>JBHADA010000169.1:0-11144 GCA_041854805.1 Arachnia sp. | reverse complement strand
CGGCCCGACGTTGGCGTGTCAATTGACGCCCTAGATGGCTGGTAGCCCCCACGGAAACAGGCCCCGGCGCTTGGCGGGTTCTAACGGTCCTCGCGACGCGACGACCCAACCCAGCATGAGGGCGAGCACGAACTCAGCCACGGCGTTCACCCCCGGGCCGGGATACACGAGACCTCGACGCCGTCCGCCGCAGCGCGCTCAACGTCGACGTTGTCAAGCCAGTTGCCGGCGCGGATCACCGCTCGCAGGCGGCTGGCAACGTCAAACGCCTCCGCATCGACCGTGACGCTGCTTCGGCATAGAGTACGTCCGCGTCCGCGAGATGCTTCAGGAACTCCGCGCGACTTGGTCGGTTCGTCACGGTGAGCGTGGTGAACCGACCGAGCTTGCGATGGTGCATGGGTCGGTGACGAGGACGTTGAGGTCGACAGCGTCTGCGGGGAGGTCATGAACGCCCCCCGGCGTGCTCCTCGTCTACGACCACGACGCGCGCAGGGTCAAGCAGGTCGTCGAGCAGGCGGGACAGCTCGAGGCCCCTCTTAAGCAGAGATGCGAAACCCGAAACCCGGCAGGATGCGAGGCTCCGCGCCCGTCAATCCCGCCGGGTTTCGTCGGATCAGAACTGGATGTCGTCGGCGATCCCAGGGCCCGACTGGGCCGCGAGCTTTGCCGCGATCTCGCGCTGCTTGGCCTGCTGCAGCGTGATCAGGGAGTCGACGTTGCGCAGGTCCGACATCCAGGTCACCCCGGCCCCGGCAACCTGCTGGGTAGTGACCTGATAGTTGGTCTCCAGGTAGCCGCCAGCATCGATGCCTGCCTCGGCCGCGGCCGCCATGGCGGCGGCGCACTCGATGTAGAAGTCTCGGTCGCTGCTGAGCCGGGCCGCATTCGACGCGCCCCCGCCGGGTGCGGCGTCGAGCTTCGGGTGCGGCTGAGACATCAGCGCGCCGTACTGCTGCCCCACGCTCATCGGGTAGTTCTGGATGCGCGTAAGCCACTCCGCGGCGGCCTGGTCCCACTGCGGACGCTCAACACCTAGCCGGGCGGCCAACTCGTCGGCGCTCATCCCCGCGTGCAGCTTGGCCGAGCCCGCAACATAGTCATGCAGCGACACGCCCTGGATGGGCTGCATCTCCGGGCCGTCCTGGCCAAAGTTGCGCATGGCCTCGATCGGGGCGAACGCGGCATCCTCGGCGGCCTTCGCGGCGGCGCCCGACGGATCGGCGTAGAAGCCCAGCAGGGCGTTGTTCATCGTGGTGTGGATGAAGACCACTTGGCCGATCGCCTCTCCGGCCTGCTCGGAGGCATCCTGACCGGAGATCCGCACCCCGATGTAGTCGCGCACATGCTCGACCATCGAGTCCAGCGCCTCGTGGACGTTGGTGTTGGCGAGCACTAGGTGGCGGCTGCCGCGGAAGTCCCCCAACCGGGCCTGAGCGACCTCGGCTTCCCTGATCGCCGCTTCCCACTGGGCCAGCGCCTGCTGCGCGCCGGCGACGTCGCCCTGCTCCAGGGTGCTGACCGGCGCGATGTGCCCGTCGCGCACCGTGGCCCAGGTGGTGTACCAGGTTTCGGCGTACTGGGCCGCAGCCGGTTCCAGGCCGGGCGGCGGGAGAGGCCGCGACAGGTCGCGGGCATCGTCGTAGTCGAGCATCATCTCCAGGCTGTACGGGAAGGCATGGTGGATCCAGTCGACGCGCTCCACACCGCGCACCGCGTCAGTAACGTTGCTGACCGCTTCCTTGGCCTTCTTGAAGAAGTTACCGAGCATTGTTTGCCTTTCTATAGTTGTCCAGCCCCACCGGGGATGACGAGTGTCGGGTCCCCAGGCCGGGGGGTGACGATGGCGGCCACGCTGGCGGCTGCCGCCATGGCCGACGACGGGGTGAAGGTGGCGTTGGAGCCGCAGCCCTGGCATGGCAGATACACAGCCACCGGGTAGAGGTGCGGCACGGGGACGGGGGCGCCGCATTGGGTGCAGGTGAAACGGGCCGCGGCCGCGTACCAATCGGCCACGCCGCGATTCCACAGGGCTTGCGCGTCAGCGAGTTCCGTGGCGGCGAAGGCGTTGTCGCCGATGGCCTCCAGCTCGTCTTCCCAGGCATCCATGCGTTCTTCCAGCCGTTCGTAGGCGGCCTCGGTCGCAGGGTCGTCGATGTTGGCGAAAACGCCAAACTGTTGCTCGAACACCGTCCGGCCCTTCGAGGCAAGCTCTTGGATCTGGCTGGTGATGCCGGCCTGCAGGTTGTAGCTGGCCGTGGCCATGTTGGGATCGTCCGCGGCTCGCATCTCGGCAACAGCAGTGCTGGCCTCGGCGGCCACCTCCCGGGCGCGCTCAGTGAGTTTGGCCAGGAACGTTTCAAGCCGCGGGATCAGGGCATGCAGTTGTTGGCTGGCGTGGCTCATGACTAGTGCGGCTCCTGGCGGGCGTAGTCGCTGGCCAGGGCGGAAACGAAGACGTGGCCGCAGTAGCGGCAGTCGCCCACGCCGTCGGCCTCGGCGCGGGGCGCGCCGCAGTCTGGGCAGGTCGTGGTTTGGACCGCGGCCTTCTCCTCTTTAGCGACGACGGCGGCCTTCGGGGCCGCCATTGCCTGGCGGCGCATCCGCTCCACGAAAGACTCGGCCATCACAGTTCCTCCAGGATCTGCTGCTTCTTTGCGGAGTATTCCTCTTGTGAGATGAGGCCCGCGTCGGCCAACTGCTTCAGTTTGCCTAGCCGGACGGCTAGGTCATCGGCACCGCCTTGCGCGGCGGCAGGCGCCTGCTGGGCCACTGGCTGGGCGACCGGCTGCTGCATGTGGCTCATCACCATGCCCATGGCCACGCCGTCTTGCACTCCACGTCCCACTGCGGTGTTGGGGTCGGCGGTGGCCAGGGCCGTGTTGAAGGCCTGGAATCGGGACATGTCGCCCACCATGTTCATACCGGTGACCTTGTCGTAGTACTCGTTGACTTCGTCGGGCAGCGTCACCGAGGCGATGGTGAACTGGGTCACCTCGACTCCCAGGTCTGTGAAGTAGGGGGCGATGCTGGGCGCCAGCCGGGCGTTGACCGTCGACAGGTTGGCCGCGACGTCAACCACGGAGATTTGCTGCGTGGCCAGGATCTCGCCGAACTTGGCGGCGATGAAGTCGCGCAACTGCACCTCTAGGTCGCGAATGCTGAGCACGGGGTAGGCGCCGGCGTACTCGCGGAAGAAGCGTCCCACGTCGCTCACCCGCACCGAGTAGGACCCAAACGCCCGCACCCGGACCTGCCCGAAGCGGGGGTCGAGCATCATGACCGGCGCTGGGGTTCCCCATTTCAGGTCGACGAATTGACGCGTCGCCACGTAGAAGATGTCGTAGACGTGGGGGGAGGCGAACCCGTACTTCCATCCCCGAAGGTTGGACAGGATGGGGATGTTCTCAGTCGGCAGGCGGTGCGTGCCGGGCGGGTAGACCGCCGCCGCGACGCCGCGGGCCAGTAGCAGCGCGTTCTGATTCTCGCGCACGATTAGTTGCGCCCCGGATTTGATCCGTCCGTCAGGGTCGGGGTAGCGCCACAGGACCAACTGCGGGTCTGGGTCCAGGCACTCGACGATCTCGATCCACGGCAGGGCCACGTTTACTCCTTACACCTTCGGCCCCGAACGGTCTTGCTGGCCGGGGCCCGGACATCCTGCCATGTCACCGGCGCACACCGGACCATAGAACCGTCGTCGCGCAGCAACGTTGCTTGAAACGCTCCACGACGCACGACGGCGCCAACTACCGCTTCCGGCCCAGCCTCGCACGCATCCCCATCGATGCTCTGGGCTCAGGTCTCACGGAGGATCGACAACAGACAAGGCGGAGACCTGTTCGGGCCTACCACCTCTCCCGGAGCGTGCCCCGTTTCTTGAGGTTTCATAGCACAACCCATGACCCTGGTCTCAGGATATCTAGATGCGCCTTGGAGATGTGGACGAGACAATGCTCCACTATGGACTTTTGATCGAAAGCTGGCCAATCAAAGCCCAGCGAAATAGTTCCGCCAACCAACAGCCCTGAGTGGGATCGGTGACGATTGTAGAAATGGATCCGGCCAGCGAGCGCATCACACGTTCTGCTCTGAGCCGTACAACGTGCGTAAGCTAAGCTCCCCCGCCATGGACATCCTGTTCGACACGGCCAACCTCGACGACATCGAGCGCCTCACACCCATCTACCCCGTCACCGGCGTCACGACTAACCCCACCATCCTCAAGGCCGAAGGCAAGGTGGACTTCTACGCCCACTTCTGCCGTATCCGCCAGATCATTGGCAGGGAGCGCACACTCCACGTGCAGGTGCTCGCCAAGGACACCCAGGGCATGATCGACGACGCCCACCGCCTACTGGACCGCATCGACGAGCATGTCTACCCCAAGATCCCCACCACCGAGGCAGGCATCGCAGCAATGCGCCACCTCAAGGCTGAGGGCGTCAAGGTCACCGCCACCGCCATCTATTCAAAGACACAAGGCTTCCTGGCCATTGCCACCGGCGTCGACTATCTGGCCCCCTACTACAACCGGATGCAGAGCCTCGACATCGACACCCGAGGCACCATCGAGGCGTTGGCCGGGTTCATCCGGCGCTTCGACGCCCCGAGCCGAATCATGGCCGCCAGCTTCAAGAACGTCTCCCAGGTCTCCCACGCCCTGGAATCGGGCGCCGACGCGGTCACCCTATCCCCCAAGCTGCTACGCGCTGCCCTCTCCGCACCCGGCATTGCCGCCGCCGTCGACACCTTCGTCGAGGACTGGACATCCGTCTACGGCACCCCGCACCTACCGGAGTAGACCCATTCAGCTTCCGAGAGCACGGTTGCCGAACCAAAACCGGCGTCGATGATTCAATGAGGAGATGTTCGATCGCCTTCAGTTGGACCGCCGCGTCGCCGTCATGGCGATCGTCAACCGGACCCGGGATTCCTTTTTCGACGCTGGGCGTACCTTCGGGCTCGCCGCCGCGACCGAGGCGGTACTGGCGGCCTCCGAAGCCGGAGCGGACATCGTCGATATCGGCGGGGTGCCGTTCTCTCCCGAGGCCCGCGAGGTCTCCCAGGACGAGGAGACCGACCTGGTCTGCTCACTGCTCCAGGCCGTTGTCGGCCGGTGCGACGCGCTGCTGAGCGTCGACACCACCCGCGCCGACGTCGCGGAGGCGGCCATCGCGTCGGGCGCCGCGATCATCAACGACACCTCCGGCCTAGCCGATCCCCACATCGCGCCGCTCGTGGCTCGAACCGGCACCGGACTGGTGGTGACCCATTCGCTGGCCGCGCCCAAGGAACGGCTACGCCGCCCGCGCTACGACGACGTCGTGACTGAGGTGCGAAATTTCTTGGCGGAGCGGGTCGCGGCGGCACGGGAGGCGGGGGTGGCGCCCGGGCAGATCGTCGTCGATCCGGGCCCAGACCTCAACAAGAACACCCTGCACACCCTGGATCTGCTGCGCCGCTTCGACGAGTTCACCACGCTTGGGCATCCCGTGCTGGCGGCGCTGTCCAACAAGGACTTCATCGGCGAGACCCTGGACCGCCCGAAGTCGGAGCGTCTAGCCGGCTCCCTAGCTGCCGCGGTGTGGTGCGTCCAGCGAGGCGCCCGGATCGTGCGGGTCCACGACGTCGCCCCGCATATCGAGGCGGTACGGATGACCGAGGCCCTCCTAGGGCTACGCCAGCCCGCCTACCTGCGGCACAACCTCGGCTAGATGCCCAGGCCCATGTAGACCACGTCGGTTGCCCTGTCCTGGTTCGGCATGCCATCGGTGCTCGCGTACAGCTCCAGCACGGCTGGGGAGCTCCGCAACACTGGGAGTCGATAACGGTTTGTGCACACCTATCGACGCTCAGGCCGACTCATGTTAACGTAAACATCCGCCGTCACCGTGGCACCCCATCAACAAAGGAGTTGCACCCATGAAGCTTGTGCGCACAATTTCGCTGGCGTTGGCCGCTGTCACCGCGCTCTCCGTGAGCGCCTGCGCCAACAACAAGGACGACGAGGGCTCGGCCAGCGACCGCGCCAACGCCATGTACACCTGGATCTCCAACGAGAACGACCGCGAGCAGTGGCAGGCGTTCATCGACGCCGCCAAGAAGAAGGACCCCGACTTCAACCTCACCCTGGACGGCCCGTCGTTCGCCGACTACTGGACCAAGGTCAAGACTCGCGTCTCCTCCAAGGACTCGCCCTGCATCCTCACCACCCAGGCCGCCCGCGCCCAGGAGCTGGACTCCCTCCTGGAGCCCCTCGACGAGCTGGCGAAGAAGAACAACGTCGATCTCACCCAGTACAACGAGGCCATGATGAAGGGCATGACGGTGGGCGGCACGGTCCGGGCCATTCCCTACGACGCCGAACCCAACGTCCTCTACTACAACAAGAAGGCCTTCGCCGACGCCGGCCTGAAGGAGCCCGGGCTGGACTACACCCGGGAGCAGTTCCTCTCCGACGCCAAGGCACTCACCAAGAACGGCAAGTACGGCATCTCCATGCTGCCTGGCGTCGTCTCCCCGATGGCGCTCGGCGTCGCCTTCGCCGAGGGACACGCCCCCACCGCCGACGGCAAGCTCACTCTCACCGAGCCCGGCTTCGTCTCCGACGTCCAATGGGTGATGGACCTCACCAACAAGGAAAAGGTGGCCAAGCCCACCGGCGGCGCCGACGAGGCTGCCACCCAGCAGGCGTTCATGTCCGGCGAAGCGGCCATGGTGGTCGACGGGCCCTGGATGTACACCGCCTACAAGGAGGGCCTCGGCAGCAACGGCGACCTAGGCGTGGCCGTCATCCCCACCACCAACGGCAAGGCCGGCTCCGTCATCCAAGGCTCCGGCTTCGGCATCGCCAAGACCTGCCCCGACAAGGACGCGGCCTTCAAGAACATCATGAAGATCACCACGCCCGAGGTGATCGGCCACGTCGGCAAGACCCGCGGCACCGTGCCGTCGATTGACGGCGTCGTCGACCAGTGGGCCGAGGACAAGGGCCCCGAGGCGCTCGCCGCGGTGAAGGCCATGCTCGAAGGCGGCGGCCCGCTGGTCACCACCGCCTCCTGGAACCAGGTGATGACCCTCAGCACCCAGTACGGCGCCGAGGCCACCAACGGCTCCAAGAAGGCCGAAGAACTACTGACGCAGATCCAGCAGTCCGCGCAGGGGTAATGACGTGACCTCGCCCAAGCTCAAGGAGCGGACGAGGCGCGCGGCGAAGTCGGACACCCGGGCGGCGCTAGCCTATCTGGCGCCCGGGATGTCCGGCTTCGTCTTGTTCATCGTCATCCCGCTCGTCGCGTCGCTGGTGATGAGCCTGTTCAACTGGCCCCTGTTCGGCGACCCGACGTTCGTGGGGGCCGGCAACTACGTCGACCTCTTCACCAAGGATCCGCTGTTCTACCAAGTGCTGGGCAACACGGTGCTGTTCGCCGTGGCCTACACCATCACCAACCTCGTCATCTGCGTCCTCATCGCCCGATGGCTGCTCAGCACCGGAAGGTTCGGCACCGTGGTTCGGGTGCTCATGTTCATCCCGGTGGTCACCCCCATGGTGGCCAACGCGATGATCTGGAAACTCATGCTCGCCGACGACGGCCTGATCAACTCCATCTTGGACGTGTTCGGCATCCCGGCGGTGCCCTGGCTGTCCACCGGAAACACGGCCATGTTCTCCCTGGTGCTCATGTCCTTGTGGCAGGGCGTGGGATACAACATCGTGGTGCTGACGGCTGGCCTCAACGCCATCAACCCGACGCTGTATGAGGCCGCGCAGATCGACGGCGCGGGCCCGTTCGCGCGATTCTTCAGAATCACCTTGCCCCTGCTGACGCCGTCGATCTTCTTCTGCACGGTGATGACGGTCATCGGCGCGTTCAAGGTATTCGCACAGCCATATATGCTCACCGACGGCGGGCCCGGCGCGTCCACCACCACCCTGGTGCTGTACCTGTACCAAAACGGTTTCTCGTGGGACAAGCTCGGTTACGCGTCGGCACTGGCATGGGTGCTGTTCGTCATCGTCATGCTGATCACCGCGCTGCAATTCTCGCAGCAGAAGAGGGTGAATTATGATGCGTAGGAATTCCCTATCCAGCGGCGGCATCGTCAGCCGCGTGCTGGTGGTGCTAGCCGGCCTAGCCTTCATCTTCCCGTTCGTATGGATGGTGGCCACCAGCCTGAAACCCAGCAACGAGGTGTTCTCGACGGGCACCCGCCTGTTTGCATCGCGGGTCGCCACGGAGAATTACGAAACGGTCTTCACCGCCGTGCCGTTCTGGCAGTTCATCCTCAACGGCCTGCTGGTCTCGACGGCGGGGGCGGTGTTGGCTACCGTCGTCAGCGTACTGTCGGCCTACGCGTTCGCCCGGTTGCGTTTCAAGTTCCGCGACCACCTGTTCCTGCTGTTTCTGGGCACCCTGGTGCTTCCTCAGGAGGTGCTGGTGATCCCCCTGTTCCTGATGTTCCGCACCCTGGAGCAAGACAACAGCTACGCGTCGCTGATCCTTCCATTCGCGTTCGGCGCGTTCGGCGCGTTTCTGCTGCGGCAATTCATCCTCGGTATTCCCCGGGAATACGAGGAGGCCGCCCAGGTGGACGGCGCGGGGTCCCTGCAAACCTTCGTCCGGGTGATCCTGCCGCTGCTCAAGGCACCACTATCGGTGGTGGCCGTGTTCGCGTTCATCGACTATTGGAACATGTTCCTGTGGCCCTTGATCGTGATCAATGACCAGGACCTATACAACGTGCCGCTCGGCTTGGCAATGTTCACTGGCGAACGCGGCACCGACTGGGGCCCGCTCATGGCGGCCGCCACCCTAGCCGTGATCCCCAGCGTCATCATCGTCATCGCGCTCCAGAAACAACTGGTGCAGGGCATCAACATGAGCGGCTTCGGAGGCCGCTGACCGATCGCGGCTCGGGCCGCAGAAAGAAATAAACATCATGACCGAGGCATCCTCGTTCGAGGAACTCAATCAGCGACCACTACCGCAGTGGTACGCCGACACCCCGTTTGGCATCTTCATCCATTGGGGCGCCTACTCTGTGCCTGCCTGGGCCGAGCCCATCGGGGCGCTGGGCACCATCGAGTGGGACCGATGGTTCAAACACAATCCGTACGCCGAGTGGTACTTCAACACCATCCGGATCGAGGGCTCCCCCGCCCAGGCCCACCACAAAGAGGTCCACGGCGACAGGCCCTACGACGACTTCCTGGACCTCTGGAAGGCGGAGCACTTCGACCCGGCCGACTGGGCCAAACTGTTCAAACACGCCGGCGCCGGATATGTCGTGCCGACGACGAAACACCACGACGGGATCGCGCTGTGGGATGCGCCCGAGACGGGCGATCGCAACACCGTGCATCGCGGCCCGAAGCGCGACCTCATCCAGGCTTTGGCCGATGCGACCCGCGCCGAAGGCCTGCGGTTCGGCGTCTACTATTCCGGCGGCCTGGACTGGCACTACCGGGTGCTGCCGCCCCACACGCACGACCAGTCAGTGCATAACACGGAGCGCCCGAAGGACGCCGAATACGGCGCCTACTGCGCGCGCCACTGCCGCGACCTCATCGACCGATACCAGCCGTCCGTGCTGTGGAACGACATCGGTTGGCCGGACGAGTCTCACCACTTCGGCCCAGACGGCCTGGGAGAGCTGTTCAACCACTACTACGCGACGGTGCCCGACGGCGTCGTCAACGACCGCTACTGCGGCACCCACAGCGATTTCCTCACCAGCGAATACGAATCCGACACCCACAACGAGGGCGACAAGGCATGGGAGCAGTGCCGCGGGCTGGGTTACTCCTTCGCCTACAACCAGATGGAGGACGAGTCGAACACACTCAGCGCCCACGGCCTAGCCATGCTGCTAACCGACATCGTCTCCCGCGGCGGGCACCTGCTGCTCAACGTCGGCCCGAAGGCCGACGGCACCCTCCCGGATCTCCAGCGGCGCTCCTTGGAAGGGCTGGGCGACTGGATGCAGAGCGGCGCGAAGGACGTGCTGTACGGCTCTCGGCGGGGCTCGCTCGACAGGGTCGACGCCCCCGAGGGCGTGTGGGTGCGCGCCGTAGAGAAGGACGGTGAGCAGCGCTACTTCGTGGACCTGGAGGGAGCCGACCCAGCCGACGCCGCGACCGCAAGGCTGAGCATCGATGGGCGAGACGTCGAGGTGACACTCCCAGCCGACAGGAAGGGCCCCGTTCTACTCTGACGCCGGTCGAGAAGAGAAAGCCCCGCCGGTCGAGTCTCAACACGCTGGCCACTACCGCGTCCAGCTACTCGACCAGCGGGGTAGGCTCGCCAACGAGCACCGCGACCAACGGCTCCGGCGCCCAGGCACCGGAGCCACCCACCTACACCACAGGGGTGGTTCGGGAAGGCCCCAAAACCCGCTCTGGTGTGTATGGCACCTGACAAGGCCTTTTGGCCAAAATCGAGGCCCGGAAGGAGGCCGTCACGACCCGCCCGGACCCCTGGTGTGTAAACGCCCCACGAAACC
Organism: Arachnia sp.; assembly: GCA_041854805.1. Taxonomy (GTDB): domain Bacteria; phylum Actinomycetota; class Actinomycetes; order Propionibacteriales; family Propionibacteriaceae; genus Arachnia. The sequence continues at coordinate 638 of JBHADA010000169.1, read as the reverse complement.
CCTTGTCAAGACGGCGTGTCACAGGGTAGGGTCTGAAACACCCGCGAACCACAGAGCGGATTGAAACTGAAGATCATGACCTTTCCTTTCCTACTTGACTATGTCTGAAACACCCGCGAACCACAGAGCGGATTGAAACCTGGGTCCGGTTCTGCCAGGACAAATAGGGGTCTGAAACACCCGCGAACCACAGAGCGGATTGAAACTTGTGCTCAGCCGAGCAAGGGCAGGAGCGAAAGGTCTGAAACACCCGCGAACCACAGAGCGGATTGAAACGACACCGGCAGAGTACTCCTCGTCTGCGTGATATAGAAGTCTGAAACACCCGCGAACCACAGAGCGGATTGAAACTTGATGATGTGACACTTCACATCAAGCTCGTTGTCTGAAACACCCGCGAACCACAGAGCGGATTGAAACGTCATCGACTAGGTGTGAACAGCCTGTGGTCGAGTGGTCTGAAACACCCGCGAACCACAGAGCGGATTGAAACGAAGTTCGAAGAAGTCATGCAGCTTGTCCATGAAGTCTGAAACACCCGCGAACCACAGAGCGGATTGAAACTTCTCCCTCAGAGAGGCTTGAAGCAGGTTGAAGTGAGTCTGAAACACCCGCGAACCACAGAGCGGATTGAAACT
>JBHADA010000168.1:0-4826 GCA_041854805.1 Arachnia sp. | reverse complement strand
GACGGTCGGGTCCGCGGCGAACAGCCTGATCGTTCAAGCTGCTCGCCGCTGAGAGCGCGAGCTACCCGAGGGTTCCGACGAGTGCCTTGGTCTCGAGGTATTCCTCTAGGCCATGCTGGCCCCAGATCCGGCCGTTGCCAGACATTTTGTAGCCGCCGAACGGTGCGCCGAGGATGACCGAGTTGATGATCACCTGTCCGGCACGAATCCGTGCCGCCACCGCGCGGGTCGCCTCGGGATCGGAGCCGGTCACGTAACCAGCGAGGCCGTAGGGAGAATCGTTGGCTTGGCGGATCGCCTCCTCCAACGTGTCGTAGGCGATGATGGAGATGATGGGGCCGAAGATCTCCTCCTGGGCGATGCGCATTTCGTTTGTCACGCCGCTGAAGACGGTCGGGCGCACGAACCAGCCCGCATCGATTCCTTCAGGCTTGCCCAGACCACCGATTTCTAGCGTGGCCCCTTCATCGATGCCGATTTGGATGTAGCGCTGCACGGTGTTCCACTGCGTGGCGTTCGCCACCGGGCCAAGGTCGACGTCGGTGGTCGGGTCGCCGAGAGTCAGTTCCGCCACGGCCGCTTTGACGGCCTCCACGAACTCGGCGCGCCGGGCCGAAGGGACGAAGGTGCGGGTGGGTGCGGCGCACGTCTGCCCAGAATTGCCCATGACTCCTTGCACGGCGGTCCTTACGGAGAGGCCGAGGTCGGCGTCGTCAAGGATGATGTGCGCGGACTTGCCGCCGAGCTCCTGGCTGACTCGCTTGACCGTGTCGGCGGCGTCCTTTTGGACTTGGATACCGACCGCGGTGGACCCGGTGAAGGCGACCAGGTCGACGTCCGGGTGCTTGCTCAAGGCATCGCCGACGGTGGATCCCTTGCCTACCAGGAGGTTGAACACGCCTGCGGGAACCGTCGCGGCGTCCATGATCTCGGCGAAGACCTGTCCCGCGTGCGAGGTGATCTCGGCAGGCTTAAGGATCATGGTGCAGCCTGCGGCGAGCGCGGGGGCGACCTTTTCCGCCATCTGCAGGGCGGGGTAGTTCCACGGTGGGACGAGGGCGGCGACACCAATGGGTTCCTTGATGATGATGTGGTCGCCGACCACCTTCTCGAATTCGTAGGTACCAAGCAGTTCGATCATCGAGGTGAACTGCAACTGGGCGGCGCTCACCGCGATACGGCTGTTGGCCAGGGGCATCCCCATATCCATGGTGACCGCCGCGGCCAGGTCCTCGGCCCGCTCGTGAAGCTTGTCGGCAATGCGCTGCAAGATGGCGACACGCTCGCCGACGGTGGAGCGGGAGTAGGTCTCGAAGGCGCGGCGGGCAGCGGCCACGGCGGCGTCGACTTCGGCCTTGCCCGCGAGCGCGACTAGGCCAGTGGGCTGTTCGGTAGCGGGATTGGTGAGCTGGTTGGTTGGACCGTTCCAGTCAGTGAGCCATTGGCCGTCGATGTAATGGGTGATCAACGATGTCATGGTGGTTCTCCTTGGGTTTGGGCATGCTGAAGGCGTGAGTGGGTGTTTAAAGGGGGCGGCTAGGTGCCGCGATGACCGGGGTGTTAGGGGCCGGCGTTACTGGGAGCGATTGGCTCGGAACTGGTCCGGAGTGGTGCCGGTCCACACGGTGAAGGCACGCACGAAGCTTCCCGCATCCAGATAGCCGAGCATGAAGGCGATTGAGTCCATGGTCATCTCCGTCGTGCTCAGGTACTGCTTGGCCAAGAGGAGGCGGACGTGACCCAGTTGCTTGCGAAACGTCGTGTTCTCCGCCGTCAATTGACGTTGCAGGGTACGGGCACTGGTCACGAGCTTGCGGGCCACGTCCTCGACGGTGGTCTCCCCGGCGGGAAGCAGCTCAACCAGAGCGGCCCGGACACGGGCCGCGATGGTGTCGTCTATCTCCAATTGAGACAAACGCCGCTGGAGTTCAGGTTCGAAGAAGCTCCACATGCTGTCGTTAGCAGTTATGAACGTCAGAGCGAGGTCCGAGCTTGCGAAGGCGATGGCGTTGACCCCGCTGCGAACTGCTGGGATGCCCAGGTATTCCAAGAAGCGCAGGCTGGGTTCGTGGGCGACCTCCACCTGGGTGGGGACGATGTGGGTTTTCGTGGCGCTGCGCAACGCGTGCAGGATGAACGCCATCTCGCCCTCCGCGACGAACGCGCTGAGCGGGAGGCCCGGGGAGTCGCTGTCGATGTAGAGCGTCGTCTCCGTCCCGAGTTCCTCGAGCCGGTAGCGCACCGGCGCAATGAGCGGCTTGTAGCGGGCGAGGCGCTCGATGCAGCGTCGGCCGTCGCGGGAGCAGTATGCGGCGAAGATGGGTGGGCTGAACTGCTGCACGCCGTCTTGGATGGCCAACTCGACGGCTAGCCCTGGTCTGGCGGTCAGGTCGTCGATCGCCTGCATTAGCGCCAGGTAGCCCTCGCTGGAGACCGCCGGGGTGGTGCGCGTGAACAGGTCATCGGGCAGGCCGGCCCTGCGCAGCACCTCGTGGGTCTTCAGGCCGGCCTGCTCGAAGAGGGGGAGGAACTGTGCGTCGAGCACATAGGTCGCCACCTGAGTCTGCCTTTCTGCGGAGGTGCTTACTTGGTCGCGCTGCCGGCGACCTGCTGGTCGTAAACGAAGTTCAGCATGGCCTTGCGCGGCATGAGGGGAGACAGGCTGACGAAGGGCCGCTGCCAGCTCACCAGCCCGGAGACGATGTTGATCTTGCCCTGCAGCATGCCGTCGTAGCCGTCCTGGGCCACCTTGTCGGGGGCGACGGCGTTGGCGAACAGGCGGGTGTCGTCGAGTCCGCCGGCATTGGCGAAACCAGTTTGCATGGCTCCCGGCATCAGGCAGGAAACGGTGACCCCAGTGCCCTGCACCTCGCGCCACAGTGCGTTGGACCAACTGGTGACGTAGGCCTTGGTGGCGTAGTAGACGGCCTGCAGCGGGCCGGGGAGGGTGGCTGCGGTGGAGGAGACGTTGAGCACCTTGCCGCTGCCTCGCTTGATCATCTCGGGCAGGAACAGCTTGAGCAGCCGGGTGGGGGCGGCGATGTTGACGGCGATCATCGAGAGGTCCTGCTCCATGGAGCGCTCCCGGGCGAAGTCTCCCTGTCCGCCGAAGCCCGCGTTGTTGATGAAGTAGTCCGGAAGGATGCCGAGGTCTTGGCAGGCGTCGAAGATCTGTTGCGCCGACTCCTCGGCGGACAGGTCCGCGGCGATGGTGTGCGCGGTGACGCCGTGGCGAGCCCGCACCTCCTTGGCCTGGGCATCCAGCTTGGACTGGCTGCGGCCGACCAAGATGAGGTCGCCGCCGGTCCGGGCGTGGATCTCGACGAAGGCGGTGCCGAGGCCGCCGTAGGAACCGGTGATGAGGGCGGTTGCCATGGTTGTCTCCCTTAGTTTGCGACTGATCTGTATGTCTTGAGGTCAACCTTAGAAAGATCAGCCGCAGCGAGACTGTGCAGAACGCGCCATGCTCCTGCGAAACGCGCCAGATTGGGGCAACCGCTCAGGGTTCAGTGTTTCACCTTGTACACGACCAACTCGTCGAACTGCGCCACCAGCGTCGCGTGATCTAGCGCGTCGCGAGTGGTGATGCGCTGACGATACTTTTCCTCCATCGACACGGGAAATACCACGTAGTCGATATCTTTCCAGCCGTTGGTGAGGTAGTTGTCCACGTCGGAGTCGGTGTTGGGCTTCTGGAACCAGATGATGCTCTGCCGGGAACGGCCCGCCTTGATCAGATCGAACCACAGCGAGTTGTCGACGATCACCGTGTCGTCGGCGGCGGTGTTGGCCAGCACCCAGTCCCTGGCCTGCCGGTACTGAGTGACCTTGTCCTGGGTGAGATACATCTGACTCTTGACGATGCCGAGGCTCGCCACTCCCGCCGTTGCCACGACAAGTGTGACGATCAGGCCCGCACGGATACTCCGAGGCGTTCGCCAGGTACGCAGCAACGTCGGTAGCCGGGCCGAGCACACCGCCAGCGCCAGCGCCGAGGGCCAGATGAGATTGATGGGGTATGGGCTTGGCAGGTATCCGTCGCGCAGCATGATCCCCCACAGCACCACCACCAGCAGCGAGAGCGGCCGCAGGCGTCGCCAGCAAAGGACCAGCAGAGAAGCCACGCCGCCGGCGATCAGCACCACGCCGTCCGTGGAGAGCCACGACGCGACCTGGGCCGCCGCGTCGCTCGTCGGGTCGAGGATGGAACCCGACGACTGACGCGACGTCAATTGCCACCGCAGCGCCCACTCCAAGGACACGTGCCCCGGGCCGGAAAACAATTCGTTCTTCATGAAGGCGAAGATCACGTACGACATCCCCAAGCCGATGACGATCCACACGTAGATCGGCGCCACGTATCGGCGGTGCGACCGGGCCGTTTGCAGCAGCGACCAGAACACAGCCGGGGCGAAGAGGAGGTTCGTCTCCTTGACTAGCACCGCGCAGGCCAGCAGGACCGCGCTGAGCGCGAACCGTGACAGCCGCTGCCGCCGGTCGAGCGCTAGCAACCAGGCGCCCAGCAGGAAGGGGGTGGCGATGTTGTCGAGCATCACCAACCGGCCCCACTGCATCATAAGCGGCGATGCGCTGAACAGCACCGGCGCGATCACGGCTGCCCAGCGCGGCGCGGACAGGCGCCGCGCCAGCGCGTACAGCAGCGCGCACGAGACCACGTGCACAACCAGCATTCCGATCCGCCCAGCCGCCCATTCGTCCACACCGAATAACCGGAACGGCTGGTTCCAGGCGGCCAGCAGCATCCACCCCAGTGGGGGATGGTCGTACCAGTAGGTGTAGTGCGACAATTCGCCGTGAGTCGCGAG
>JBHADA010000167.1:0-5917 GCA_041854805.1 Arachnia sp. | reverse complement strand
TAACAAGGCTTCAGGCATTGTAAATGATCCGAACGATTGGGCAGATCAGGTCGGCAATCCTCGCTACATTATCGACCTTATTGCCAAAGTCACCCGTGTAGCAGTAGAGACTATGAGGATTGTGAATAGCCTTAACGACTAGGTGTAGGATGCCACAATGTTGTTGACAGTAGCGGGGGCTGCCGATGCTGGCGGGTGCCCGCTGTGTGCACCATGAGGTCGGTGGTAATTGTAGTGCCGATTCCACAGGACGAGTCCGCCAGCGTGTTCCTGCTCTGAATGCTAGGTGCGGCGTAGAGGAACTCCTTGGCGAGGATTTGGTCGTACCGTCCGACTTTGCCGTTGTGACGAGGTGTGTAGGGCGTGATCCGCTGCTGCCGAGCAGGAAGCACTGCCTCGGCGAAGACCTTGGATCGGTAGCAGGCTCCGTTGTCGGTGACGATCCGTTCGATCATGTTGATGCCGTGCTCGGCGCACCAAGTCATGGCCTGCTTAAGGAATCTGGCTGCAGTCGTTCCCCTCCCACTGTCAATGGCGCGTTTCAGTGGATCGTTCGGTCAACTCGCGTGACTCCTGAATAGCGATCGTGCACGACCTCGATCACCACCAATAAGCTGGATAAGCCGTGTGCTTCAGTGTGGACCGGATCAGCCCGAACAGCACGAGCAATCCCGCCGCAAGACCAGCGCAGAGGATGAAAGAGATCTGTCCCCCCGCCAGCGTTGCTCCGATCACGGCGGTTGCTGCTGCCGGTGAGTGTGAAGTGCGAGTCAGCAGCATCGCGCCAAGTGCGAGGCCACCAGCGATGGCGGCGGCCCAGAGCGAATGGTTCGTCAAGCCGACCACCACACCCACGATGGCCGAGATCACCTGGCCTCCGATCACGTGGCGGGGTTGCGACAGCGGCAAGGACGGCGCACCGGCGATCAGGGCCATGCTAGCCGCCATGGGTGGAATGAGCAGCAAATGTCCCGACAGGCCACCTATGGCAACGAGCGCAGTCAGGGCTGCAGTCGAGGTGAGTGTCGCCACCATCACAGTGGAAGCGGCTGGGCGTTCGGGTGCCCTGCTGCTCAAGAACGACTTTGCATCTGATGACAAGGGAAAGCTCCTTTCGGCATGCGAGAACGATCGTTCTCGGCTTGCTTGGTAGACTAGAAGATGACCGTTCTTGATGCAACTTCGAAAGGCTCGGTGGCTAGAGGTGCCGTCTCAACTCGACAGTGACCGTCTGCTCGACGCAGCTGAGCTGCTTTTCTACGAGCGCGGTTATCAAGCCGTCGGGATGGATGCTCTGCGTGCTGCATCCGGCTTACCTCTGAAACGTATCTACGCGCTGTTCGCAGGCAAGGATGCGATCGCGGTCGCGATGCTCGACCGACGCGACAAACGATGGCACACATCGCTTGCGGAGCGGGTCGACCGTGAAACGCAGCCCGACAAGAGGGTACTCGCGATCTTCGACTGGCTCTCAAACTGGCTCGCGGGAGAAGGGCACCGTGGATGCGCTTGGATCAATGCCTTTGGCGAACTTGGCGGGACTTCTCGCGACATCGCGGAGTCGGTGCGTCGACACAAGGCGCGCCTGCGGAGCTATGTGAATACCCTTGTGGATGAAGCGGGCGCCTCGCACTCGGCAGACGCGATCTTTCTCCTGGTCGAGGGGTGCATGGTAACTGCGGGAATCTCAGGGAACGCTGATGCGGCCAAGGAGGCTAAGGAGGCTGCCCGCCGATTGTTGACGGCCTGACTCGACGCCGCTGTCAACAACCTTCTGACCAGCAATACCTAAGCGAAAACCAGTCTCACCCACGCGTTGTGCTGAGAGGAGGACGTCGATACCGCCGCCCGATCCAAGGTCAATGAGCCTTCCACCCTCGTGGAGATCGGCCACGGCGGTTTGGCTAGTGCAGCGATGGAACTGTTCTTACCGCAGGCGATAACTCTTTTGGGCAATGTGCTGTCGGTAAACGGCATGGCACAAGGATCTGAAACATCAAAGTTGGGGCTTGACCGGTTGATGATTTGTAATGTCGAGGATCAGCGGGGTCCAAAGGGGTAGAAGGCGTCCCGGGGGAGGTGGCTGGGTTGGGGTGGTATGTGGAAGGGGCGTGGGTAGCGAGTTGGGAGCATGTGATTAATCAGATGGTGGTCGCGTATCCAGAACGGTTTGAGCCGTACTTGTAGAGCAGCTGAAAAATTGGTTGCGCACGCTCAAAGCTTGACATGTTCCATTTCGACACCTTGATGTCCGGGCGCTTCAGCGCTCGATCGCCAGTCGACCAAGGCCGATTGCTAGCGCCAAAGCGGTGGGGGCCATATATCGCCGTTCGAAAGTGGTTCCCAAAGTTTGGACAGGCACACTGGCCAGCGAGGCCACAGCCAAGGCGCCCAATAAACCTCGCTCCGTCCGGGAGGCCACCCCAGCTGCTCCGGCACCTCTTGTCACGAGGAACGCCACTGGCAGAAGAATGCTGATGCTCGTAGCGGCAATCCGTCGGCCTTTAACCGGGTCAGTCACTCGGCCCCCGTTGACGGCGGTGGGAGAAAGGCGGCGTGTGAGCACAGCGGCATGTGTTGCCATTGTGGATGTCAACCCGCCGACGGCGAGAGGAATGGCAAGCTGAAGTGGGACCAGCTTGCGAAAAGACTGAAGAATGAACATGACCTGAGCTCCTATCGACGAAGATGTGAAGGCGCGGGATCAAAAGCGCCAACAAAAATACGACCCCTGACGTGGTCGATGTTACCAACGTTCGATGTGCTCTATCTGTTGACGGACGATCGCTATTTGCATCCCAAAGGCGGGGCAGCGGTGGTGGCTACTCATGGTGAAAGTGTGGGCATTGTATTACGACGAGGTTTTGGGTAGCGGGTGCGGGTTAATGCAGTGCAAAGTTTCATAACCTTGTGCACATATGGTGTCACTACGTTATGCACAGTACCGATACCCAAAACCTCGTCGTAACGAGTAGCATCCATGGCGTGAACGAATCCCAGCTTCTGGGCACCGGTGACCTCGCGTTGAGCGAGGCGGATCGTTGAGAACTCATCCAATGGACGAGCGCATGCATCCGACGTCTTCTGCCCGTGTTCGTTGAGCATCGACCCAACGATGAACGACTTCTCGCGGCTCTGGAGGGAGCTGACCGGTTCGCCGTCGGGCAGCTGTCGGTGGGACCCATGCGCAAATTGGCGTTCGGGTGTCACGTTGTCGCGCGTGAGTGCACAGATCCCGCGGCCACAGCGGTAGCGAGGGCCTGTGGTCAGGCTGTTGCGGTCGCGTATATGGCTGGGCATGCCCGAAAACATCTCCCGCTATACCGGGAAGGCCCTGAGCAGGGCGCGGCTCGATGCTGAACTCGCCTGGTAGCAAGCCACTGTGCCCAGACGGTTCACCACCTACGTCTTTGGATTCCGCCAGCACTGACTGCCTACTACACACGCGATCATTTGCCGCTGGTCGCGGGGCTTGCGCGGTACCGAAGCATCTATTTTGCTCAAGCTGGGGCGTCGTCAAGGTGGATCCTGGCGGTGGCGTAGTCGCCGTGGTGGTGTCGAGCTTGGCTAGGATGCGGTCTTGTTCTTGTTTGTGGACAGGTAGTAGGACGACACCAGCGTAGTGGGCTTGCATGAGCCGGTCGAATTTGTGGTGGAGCATCCCGGAGAGGGCTTCTTGTTGGGTGCAGGTGATTTCCGCGGTCCGCGGCTTGTCCAGAAGGTAGTGGGTAAGGCCGTGATCGTGTCGCCGACCGCTGCTTGTCGGAGGAAATCGGTCGAGTTGCTGGTGCCGAAGAGGATGCCGCGCGTGCCAAACTATGTCTGGCCTGCGACGCTCGCAACCCATTCATGGAGCAGTAGACGCCTTCGTGCGGGATGCTAAACGGGTAGTCGCGGGCTGCTTAGGTTGTCGTGAGTCCTCGGACGAGGACGTTCACGATTTGCATGATCTCAGCACGCGCCTGGTCAGGGGTAGGTGAGGCGTTGAGATAGAGCGCGGCTTCGTCTGCGGCCGCGAGCAGCAGATGCGAGAGCGGCTTGATCGGGAGCGGCAGGAGCGTACCATGCTCGGCGGCCTGCGCAAGTACGGCTTCGATCATGCCGAGGATGTGGGGTTGGCAGATCGCTCGCCAGCGTTCCCAACCAAGCACGGCGGGGCCGTCGATGAGCACGATTCGCCGCACCTCCGAGCTCTCACAGGCGTCGAGCCATGCCTCAACCGCATGAGACAACACCACGACAAGGTCGGTGCTGTCGGCGGGTATCGCATGGGCGATCTGCCGGTCAACATCGGCCTCGACACTGGAAAGCACCTCAGCGAACAACTCCGTCTTGTCACCGAACTGGTGGTACAGCGCCCCTCGACTGACCCCCGCATCACGCACCAGCGACTCGGTGCTGACGCCCGCGTACCCATGCTCAGCGAAGAGCTTTCGACCCGCCGCGACCAATGCGGCGCGAGTCGCCGCGGTGCGGTCTGCTTGTGTCCGCCTTGGAACTTTCATACAATCTGCCTGTAAGTAACATTCACACTGTATTTTACTTCACTCTGAAGGAATCCGACATGCCAACGATTGATCTTCCGCATGCGACAATCCAGTACCGTGTCGTTGGGCCTGAGCGGTCAATGCAACCGCCAGTGGTGTTCGTCCACGCCTTTCTTGTAGGCGGCTCCGTCTGGAAGACCGTGGCCGACCTCTTGGCCGAGCAAGGTATCCGTTCGTACGCCCCGGACTGGCCGCTCGGCGCGCACTCGATCGCACTGTCGCCGCAGGCCGATCAGACCCCGCGCGGGGTCGCCCGGCTGATCGCGCGTTTTCTTGAAGCCCTCGACCTCAGCGATGTAACACTGGTTGGCAGCGACACAGGTGGGGCGCTCATTCAGTATCTACTCGATACCGACCCCAGTCGAGTCGGGCGCGTGGTGCTGACCAACTGCGATGCGTTCGACACGTTCCCACCACCCCCGTTCAGTGTGATCTTTAAGCTGCTCGCCGGACCGCGCCGGATGAAGCTCAACCTGCTCCCGATGCGTGCCCGAGTGTTCCGGCACTCCGCCCTCGGCTTCGGACTGCTCGCAGGCGACCTCGATCCTGAGCTGTCTCGCTCGTGGATCGAACCTGCACTCACCGAGCGAGGCGTCCGCGAGGATGCGTCACGCTTCCTTCGCTCCATCAACCCGCAGGAACTACTCGCTGTCACAAGCCGACTCGGCCAGCACGACATGCCCGTGCGGATCGTGTGGGGCATGGCTGATCGCTCATTCACCCCCGAACTCGGGCGACGCCTCCAACAGGCATTCCGCAGTGCCGAGTTCATCGAGGTATCGGACGCGCGCACCTTTGTGCAACTCGACGCGCCCGAAACGCTGGCCGACCAGATCGCGAGCCTCGGACAGCACCCCTCATGAGCAAGTGGTCACCGTGTATGTCGAGAGCAGTTTCCGACAGGAAGGGTCTCGGGTACTGCCGACCAGCGGCGTCCTCTGACAAGACGCCCGCTCGGCAACGGCATTACGCCGGTTTCGCTCGCATCCCACTGCACGATGTCCATTGTCCCCTGGGAGGCATCACGTGGGATCGAGCAGAAGTGTGTGCCCATCTCGCCCGCAGGGCAACGGTAAGTTCAGAAACTCCCAAGCATTGGGTGACGGTTGGCTGTACTGTGACAACCACCATAGGCCGCACACCACCTGTGGCTGATGTCTCTTTCTCATGATCCATCCAACGTCCCTGCACGCGGAGACTGGGTCGCCGGCTCGTCGTACGTGGGTTGCCGCTCTCGTGTGCTCACGCGCCGGGGTACGAGCCCACAGACCAGTGATTGCCTTCTGGATCTGCGACGGTGGCGACACGACCACCGTAAGGCTGGTCGGCGGGGTCTTCGATGGTTGTGGCGCCGTTTGCTAGAGCCTTCT
>JBHADA010000166.1:0-4470 GCA_041854805.1 Arachnia sp. | reverse complement strand
TTGGCGTAGTCCACCAGGTTCTGCCAGCGGGCATCCGGCTCCACCCAGAACACGCCGTGGCCGGTGTACTCGTCCTCGTCCTCCAGGGTCTCCTCGATCTGCTCCTCGTTGTAGCCCGCGTCGACGAGCTCGGCCGTGATGGCCTCGCGTCGCTCGGTGAAGGCATCGGAGACGTACTTGAGGAACACCAGGCCCAGCACGACGTCCTTGTACTGGGACGCGTCCATCGAGCCGCGCAGCTTGTCAGCGGCTTTCCACAGGGTGTCCTTGAGTTCCTTCGCAGTGGACGGGGTCAAGGGCTCGGTCTTCTTGGTGCGCGCCACCTAGGGGCCTTTCTGTTCGTGCGGATCTGTCAACTGGATCGCCCCCGAAAGGATCGATCGCGTAACCAGTAGCCTCAGCTCATCGAGCAAAGTCTGCCGGTATCGAAGCTGCTTCTCCCAACCGTGCAGGGATTCGAGGATCTCGTTGGCCAGCACGGGGTCAATCTGCGTCTCAGGCACGGTCCACGTGCGCCACTTGGAGTTCCCGGCAGGGACAGCGTTGATGACGTCCACGATGGCCGCCGGGCAGAGCATCTCACCGGTGACCCGCAAAATCCGGGCCGGATACGCGACGGCCGCGCCGCCGTCCATATCCAGAACAGCGGCCGGTTTTCCGGCGGTGGTGAAGACGACGTCGCGAGGCTCGGTGAGGCGAACCGAAGGGTGCTGCCGGGTGAGGGCGAATAGGTCTATCGAGACTGGCCGGCGCTTCGCCACCGCTTCGTTCGTCCATAGCGGCGTTGCCCCGTGGGGTAACTCGGCGGCGAGCCTCGCACCGGGAAACAACCGCAGATGTTTGGCCCGGTGCGCGTCGCCCAGCCTGATGTGCCTCTGCTGCACGGCGTCGCCGATGGCGGCGAGTTCATGACTGAACACCTCGGGCATCGGGGCCGCCAGGGCCCGGCTCAGGTCGGCGATCCGCGTGGCATCTCCGGCCGGGTCCGCCGCCATGGAGGTCACCGTGACGCGGCCCGTGGATACCAGCGGCCCGCCTTCCGCGGCGAGCATGGCGCGTTGCGCGGCATGCAACCCGGTGAAGGCACGGCCGCGCGGCATCCGCGCCACCGCCACCACGTCATCGAGGAGAGCTTGCCGGGTGTTGCTGTCGAGGCTTTCGCCCGAAAGGTCACCAACCCACATCCGGGCGCTGTTTCCGCCTCGCCGCTCCGGCTTAGGTTCAGGCCCCAGGAGCCACAGCGCCAGATGCTGACGGCTGCCGCCGCGCGTGAGCCCCGCCGGTAGCCGGACCGCCGCTTGGACGACTGCTGGCTGCGGGCGGTCCACGCGGACGAACTCGTCGCGGCGCGCCTCTAGCTTGGGTGGCAACGCGTCGGTCAGCAACGTCGCGGGGCCCACCACGACGATGAAGGAGTCGCCGGCCAGTTGCAGGCGGGCCTCGTCGATCAACTCGAACCCATCCTCGTCCGCCACCCGGATGAGAACAACGCTGCCGGGCCGGACAGCCCAGTCACCGCCGATGGGGCGCCGCACGGGAGCCATGCCATGCACGCGGTAGCGACGCTGAACGCCTCGGTTCGCCCCATCGTCCGGAGTCTTGATGTGTGGAACCCACAAATCCTCGTCCGAGCAGGCCGCAATCACCACGTCACAGCACTCGCCCCGGACGTCAATCAGTTCACCGTCAGACCCCAGCAGGGCGCGACACACCCCGGCCAGCAACTCGACAAGGCCGGGGCACAGCCGGTCGTCGCGGCCGGGCTGAGCCTCCAGCAACCGCTCGTAGGCCGCACGGGGATGCCACGCCGCGTCCGCGATGGCGTCAGCCTGCTCGGCCAGGGCGGGGTAGGCGGCGATGTCGAGAGCCTCGAGTTCGCTGAACAAGAACTCGTCGTCTGGGTCGAGCGCATCGGCCTCATCCACCAGCTCGTCTAACTCCAATGGCGCCAGCGGTTCGTCGAGCATCGCTCTAGCCGCCAGCAGCGCGATGAGCGCGCCGCGATGCTTCGGGGTGACCGACCCAGAGTTGGCCACCCGGATGGCCAGGTCGGCGCGAGCGTCGGGATTGTTGCCTCGACCGGTGGCCTCGAGCCAGTCGACGATCTCCGCGGGGACGAAACGTCCATCCTCATCGGCGGCCGGGAAGGGCTTGCCCTCAAGGGCACGTTTGCGCCACATCGTCACAACCGGGCGCTGAACCCCTGCCAGTTTGGCCACATCGGCAAGAGAGAGTCTCATCCGTGAGTCGATCACCGCTACCGTCCTTCCTCTCTCCGATCGGCGTCCCCAAGGTTACGCCACAACACAGCCACCTATATCTGTAATGCCGATAATATGCCTTATCACTACATAGCATTGCCAGGATCCAACGCGGTGCTCCACCCTTGAGCTCGTCGGCAACCAGGCCGACACCTCACTCAAGGAGTAATCGTGAACAAGCATTTCGCGCTCGGGTTGGCGGCCGTTTCGGCCATCGTCCTCACCGGTTGCAGTATGCCCGCCCAGCCGGCAGCCACCGCACCCGCCGGCGACAACCGGCCCACCACTTCAGCCCCTGGGGAGACCTCCTCGGCCGAGGGCTCATCTTCCGAGCCCACCGCCCAGGATTCTGGGACCTTGGCCTTCGGCGCCACCTATGCCTACGAGGACGGTCTATCAGTGACGGTCGGCACGCCCAAGCCCTACAAGCCCAGGGAGTATGCGGCCGGCACCGAAGGATTCAAGCGGTTCATCGTCGTGGACGTGACCGTGGTGAACAAGACCGGTTCCTCGTGGGACCCAGCGATGTTCCACGCGACGCTGCAGTCGAGCAACAAGGAGGCATCCGAGATCTTTGATTCCCCGACGCTCGAAGGCCCGCCCTCCACCACCTTGCTCAACGGCAGGGAGACAACTTTCAAGCTCGCTTTCGGGGTCGCCGACCCGGCGGACCTTGTACTGGAAGTAAGGCCAAGCTTCGACCGCGACCCCGTGATCTACCTGCTGGAGTCCTGACCATGACTAGCCATTCGAAACGGACGAAGTACCGCTGTTCCGCATCCGGCAAGCGCCGTTTCCGCGACCACCGCGAGGCGGTGGTCGCGCTCCACCAGGCAGCGAATCATCGCGCGAGGGCGATCGAGCAAGGAGAGGTTTCTCGGCGCCGGGAAGTCCGCAGCTACCGCTGCAAGAAATGCAAGGGCTGGCACCTGACCTCGGCGGCGACACCGCCTCGCCACACTGAGCCCACCACGCAACGGACCGACGCCATCTGCGATACTGCAAGCGACGTCTGGCCCACCGACCGCTAAGAGAGCAAAATGAATCTCAACCCTGAGACTCCCCACGGTGATGCCACGTCTGCGGCAGACTTGCGCAGCGAAGAGCAGGCAGCATCGCTGGAGTCGAAAGAACTCGCCACTATCCTTGAGATCGACGGCACGGCCGTTTGGCTCGGCGAGGTCCCCACAGGCCTCGAGCTCATTGACTTCGACCTGATTCCCGGAGTCGGACGAGAACGGCTCAGTGAGATCTTGTCAACCGTTGGGAACATCGGCACGATCTCCGGAAACATCGCCGAAGCCGTCACGAAAGCCCAAGGGCTATATCGACTCAGCGATGCCACCAGATCCCTCATTCAAGGAGGTGCGCAACTGACCGTCAAAGATGGCGCCAACCTCGGGTCCGTTATGTTGAACGGCAAGGTGATCGCCCAAGCCCGCTTCATCCCGGTCACCTTGAAAGCGGCCACAGTGGTCACCAGCATCATGCCTGCCGTCGCGCTACTCGGGCTTCAGTTGGCACTTGGGGAGATGACGAACCTCGCCAAGACCAACATCGCGCTCACCAAGCAAACGCTCGAAGCAATCCGCAAGGAGCAGTGGTCGAACCTGAAAGCACTTGACGACACTGTCGCCAGAACCACCAAACAGGCCCGGGAGGTCGGCACCGTCACGGAGACTCTTTGGGATAGCATTGCGGGCAAAGAAACCGAAATCGACCCTCTGTTTGATAACTATCAGCGAGCGGTCACCAATCACCTTTCACACCTCTCCAAAGCGAATATTCACGACAAGCGTCAGTACCTCGAGCATCACGCCGAGGCGATCACCTTCGATTCTTACGCCCTCCTCAGAAGTCTCCGGATCTATGCCGAATACAGTGCCCTCAAGGCGGGCATCGCCTTTACCAGGAGCGAATCCGATCCGAACGAGAAGCGGGTAGTCGATCAGATCGCCAAAGAAGCGTCGCAAGTGATTGAGGAACAACTCGGCAAGATTCGAACCCTCATCCTGGACCTCGTTCGCGTGTTGCGGATCAACTCCGAACTCCCCGGCAAAGCCAGTCAGCCACTAACCAAGAAGCACCGGGACGAGAAAGCGGTAAAGCACACGTGCGGTCAACTACTGGAGGCCATCTCTCCCCTGGCAGACCTGCTTCAGCCACCGGTTGAGATGCCCAAACCAGAGACGGTGTGCGCCCCCGATGG
>JBHADA010000165.1:0-25848 GCA_041854805.1 Arachnia sp. | reverse complement strand
GCGTGAACCCAACCCGCTTTCCAAGCGAGCGCCATAGGCCTCTAGGCGAATCCTCCGGGCGGAACACTACCGGAGCCTGCCGGACGCGCTCAAGTCGGCTGGCGTCCCCCTCCCCGTGACAGGCGGCTACGCCGCGTCGCGAAAGCAAGAAGCGAGCGAAGCGTCA
Organism: Arachnia sp.; assembly: GCA_041854805.1. GTDB lineage: Bacteria > Actinomycetota > Actinomycetes > Propionibacteriales > Propionibacteriaceae > Arachnia. Next base: position 25,682 of record JBHADA010000165.1, on the reverse strand, counting down.
CAGCACCATCGCCGCGACCCATCCCGCGGCTAGTAGCGGGATGTTGAAGTGGATGAAGGTGGGAATCACCGTGTCGCGGATATGGTCGTGCTGGCCGTCGGCGTTGAGCCCAGCCGTCGGGCCCAGCGTGGAATCTGACGCGGGGGAGCCTGCGTCACCCAATGCGCCAGCGGTGCCGACGATCGCGACAGTCGCCATCGGCGAGAACCCGAGCGACACGCACAGCGGCACGTAGATGGCCGTGATGATCGGCAGCGTGGAGAACGAGCTGCCGATGCCCATGGTGACCAGGAGTCCCACCAGAAGCATTGCGAACGCGGCCGCCGCCTTGTTCCCCGCGAAAAGCGCGGCCGTGCCGTCGACCAGCGGCTCAATCTGATTCGTCGCTTTCATCACGGCGGCGAAACCTTGGGCGGTGATCATGATCAACCCGATCAGTGCCATCATCCGCATACCTCCGCTGAACACCGCGTCACCGTCGCGCCACTTCACGGCTCCCGTCGCGATGAACACACACAGACCCACGAGCGCTCCGATGAGGAGGGGGTCCGCCTCGTTGCTGGGCGTCGACGTCAGCCATACCTGGATGCCGAAACACACCACCAGCGCCACCAAGGCCACCACCACCTTGCGTGGGTTGGGTGCTTGGGGCGCGGTGGCGTCCATCACGGCCTCGGGGTCGTAGTTTCGGGGCCTGCGGTAGGAGACGAACAGCGCTAGCCCAAGGCCGACGACCATGCCGATGGCGGGGATGAGCATGGCGCCCATGACGGGCACCCCGTCGAGGTTTAGCCCGGCCTTCTCGATGTTGCCGTAGAGGATGTCGATGAGGAAGATCTTTCCGAACCCAAGAGGCAGAAACATATAGGTGGTGACAAGCCCGAACGTCAATGCGCAGGCGATGGCGCGACGATCGAGGCGTAGCCGGGTCATGACCGCCAGCAGCGGCGGGATGAGCAGCGGGATGAACGCGATGTGCACCGGGATAAGGTTCTGGCTCATGATCGACATGACCACCACGCCGCAGATCAGCCCCCACTTCACCAGTAGCGTGGTGCGTGCTGCGGCGTCGCCCGCCCGGTTCAACTTGCGAATCACGAGGTCCGCCAGCACCTGAGGCAGACCCGAGTGGGCCACGGCCATGGCGAATGCCCCTAACAGGGCGTAGGACAGGGCGAGTTTCGCGCCGTCGCCCAGTCCTCCTTGGAAGGCGACCATCGTGGCGTTCAGCCCGAGGCCGGCGCTCAGCCCGCCCACCAGGGCCCCGATGAACAGGGCCAGCACCACGTGCACGCGCAGCACGGACAAGGCGAGCATGACAAACACAGACAGCACCACGGCATTCACGAGACGATCCTTGCAGGCCGACGCCCTGGTCTGGCCGCCAGTCTCGGCAAACGGTCGCGCCAGCTCGATTTGAAAGGTGGGATCGTGTCTCAGTCGCCGCCATGCCCAAGGAGCTCGCCAGTTCGGCAGCCGCGGCTTTACTGGGCGTGTCGCGGCCCACTCTCCTCAAGATGGCGGCCGACGGAAAGATCCCTTCGGCGAAGGGGCTGAGACCATGTGGTGGGGTGTAGCGGGCGGTTGGGTCTTGTGCGGCGCGGGGTTGTGCCCAGCGTTGGAAGGCGCCTTCTTGGCACTGGGCTTCTGGGGTGTCGACCACGCAGATAGAGCGGTGTCATAGCGTGGAAGCAACACGAACCGCCCCCGTGTGTCCGGAGACTCCGATAGCATAACTTTTGGCTTCGTAAAAAGTTGAACCCAATCTTTGCCAGGCTCTTCGCCTGGCAAGTTGCTCAGAATTTGCCGAGCGTGTTCGCGTGCATCTCCTAGCTGCAGGGGCAGGGGATACTTTTGGCGACGATATTTTCTAGAGTCGATGTTGTCATGAGTCTCGGAGACTCGGGACGCCAACTGGATCGCGGTAGAGCAACGTGAGAAGGGCTAAACGCGGCCCAAGGCCGTGGCGAACTCGGGCGTCACCGTCGTGGCTCCGACGATCGCTCCGTGCCCCAGGATTGGTTCCGCGGATGCCGATGTCTCGTGCCCGAGCGCGGCCAGCGTCGCCACCATCGCCGTGATTGCGCCACGGTGAGCCCCGTCGGAGATCTTGACGACGATGCCCGTGCCGTCCGGCAGCCCCACCGCGAGCGTGCCCTCAGCACCCATCTTGGCGATGAGACCCACGACCTCGCGGTGCAGGAGAGCCTCGTCACGACCGGTTCCGGAGACGAACTCGGGATGGGCCCGCATGGCGGCAGCCACCTTTTGCGCAGGCCCATCCGGGGCGGAGGCGATAGCCCCGAAGGCCCGGGCTAGGCCGCGTGCGCTGGTGACGAAGGCGGGCGCGCCGCAGCCGTCGACGACGGGATCTGGCACGCTCTCGCCGGTGAGTTCGATCAGTTTTCCCCGGACGGCCCGCTGCAACGGATGATCGGGCTGGAGGTACGAATCGATGGGCCAGCCGGCTCGCACGCAGGTGCGCAGCATCGCCGCATGCTTACCCGAGCAGTTGTGCGCGATGGGCTCTTCCCCGCGGCCCGAGGCCAGCCACTCGGCCAGCGCGTCGGGTGCGATCGGCAGGCCTGCGGTGGTGCGCAGATGCTCTGGTCCCAAGCCCACGGGGGCGAGCATTCGCAGCACCCCGGTCCGGTGGAACGCCTCACCCCGATGCGATGCCGTGGCGAGGGCAAGCAGGTCGCCGTCGACGTCGAGCCCGGCCTCCACCATGGTCACCGCCTGCACTGGTTTCAGGGCCGAGCGGGCCAGGAAGGGGGAGTCGACATCCCCGAGGGCCAAGCGGTCGCCGTCCGGATGGGCGACCACCACGCAACCGTGGTGTAGGCATTCGAGGACATCTCCGCGGGTGACCTGCACGAGGGCTGGATCGTGAGCGCTAACCATGGGAGACAAGGTAGCCTCTGTGCGCCCGGCGGGCCATGATGCGCTAAAGTACCGGCAGGTTCCTCGCGCGGCGTTACCTCGCCCAATCCCCCCAGGGCCGGAAGGCAGCAAGGGTAAGTGAGCTCTTTCGGGTGCGCGAGGGGCCCTTTTTCGTCTCCGGGCGTCCCATGGGCTGGGCCAGGGGGCGCAGCACTGGACTAGGGTTGTGGCGTGGACGAGGACTACGACGACGGCGACGAGTACGCCCTGATCGACGAGAGCTACGGCTCCGCCGACCAACCCGGTTTCGCGCCCATGGACGGCCCCGGGCTCTTCGAGTTCGACCCGGAGCCCGAACCTGAACCGGACGACTTCGTGCCGATGGACGGGCCCAGCCTGTTCGCGGACCAAGAACCAGACGACGAGCCGGGCGACGCGGCGGATGCGGCCTTAGCCGTCAGCGACGTCCCCGCGTCGATGCCCGCGGCCCAACCAGAGGCCCCGCGCGAGGCTCCGCCTGCTCCGCTCGCGCTGTATCGTCGCTACCGGCCCGACACGTTCGCCGACGTCATTGGTCAGGACCACGTCACAGTCCCTCTGCAACGCGCCCTCAGTAACAACCGGGTCAACCACGCCTATTTGTTCTCCGGCCCGCGTGGCTGCGGCAAAACCACCTCGGCCCGCATCTTGGCCCGCTGCCTCAACTGTGTGCAGGGGCCCACCCCCAATCCGTGCGGCCAATGCCAGTCCTGTCGAGATCTCGCTCGCGGCGGCCCTGGCTCCATCGATGTCATCGAGATCGACGCGGCCTCCCACGGCGGCGTCGACGACGCGCGGGACTTGAGGGAGCGGGCTTTCTTCGCGCCCGTCTCCTCGCGGTACAAGATCTACATCGTCGACGAGGCCCACATGGTCACGACGCAGGGATTCAACGCGCTGCTTAAGCTCGTGGAGGAGCCACCGCCGCACGCTAAGTTCATCTTTGCCACCACGGAACCCGAGAAGGTCATCGGCACCATCCGGTCCCGCACCCACCACTACCCGTTCCGGCTCGTTCCGCCCCGGGTGCTGGGCGATTACCTGGCCCAGATCTGCCGCGACGAGGGCGTGGCCATCGACCAGGCAGCGCTCCCGCTCGTGGTCCGAGCCGGTGCGGGCTCGGTTCGCGACTCGCTGTCCGTCCTCGATCAGCTCCTGGGCGGCGCCGGAGATGACGGGGTCAGCTACGATCAGGCGGCCGCTCTGCTCGGCTTCACCCCCGATGCGCTGCTCGATGAGATCGTCGACGCCTTCGCTGCGGGAGATGGCGCGGGGGTGTTTCGCACCGTCGACAAGGTGATCGAGGTGGGGCAAGATCCCCGTCGCTTCGGCGAGGATCTGCTGCGGCGCCTGCGGGACCTCGTCATCCTTGCCGCCGTGCCCGAGGCCGCCACCAACGGCATGCTCGACGTGGCGGCGGACCAAGCGCAGCGGCTCCAAACTCAGGTGGCGGGCATGGGTGCGGGGGAGTTGACCCGCGCCGCCGAAGTGATCGCCACCGGCCTGACCGAGATGCGTGGAACCACCGCCCCACGGCTTCATCTCGAACTCATGTGCGCGCGGGTGTTACTGCCTGGGGCTGACGTCACCGAGCGTGGGCTGCATGCCCGCATGGACCGGCTGGAGCGTCGCCTCGGCATGATCGGCGACGGGCAGGCCGCGCCCGTGCGGAACTGGCCCGACATGCCCGAACCGGCTCCGCCCGCGCAACACGACGCCCCGCCCCCTGCGCCTGCGCCCGCGGCGCCATCTGCGTCCGCCGGCCCGGAGAGCGTCATGCTAGAGCCGCAGTCCGGCGCCCCAAGCGCCGAACCCGAGCGGCCCACCCGGGACGAGCCCGTTCAGCGCCCCACCGGGCAACGCCCGGCCGGGGAACCGCCGCGCCAGCGTCCCGCGGGCGAGCCCCCACGCCAGCAGCGCCCTGCCGGTACCCCGCCGGGCGGCCAGGCGCCGCCCCCGGCTGAGGAGCCGCCGCGGCCCGCAGCCCCCAGCAAGCAGGCCGGGGACCCGTCCCGGTTGAGTGCCGCAGACTTGCGCGCCATCTGGCCCAAGGTGTTGGAGGAGGTCAAGCGCCGCCGGCGCTTCACCTACATGCTGCTGAGCCAGCACGCGCAGGTGGTGGACTTGGCCGACGGTGTGCTCACCCTGGGCTTTGGCGCTCCCGGCTCGCGCGACAACTTCGGGCAGGGCAACAGCGCGGACCTGTTGGCCAAGGCCCTCGTCGAAGTGATCGGGGTGGAGTTGCGCATTCATCCCGTGCTCGCATCGGGCGAGCAGGCCCCACGCGCTACGCAGCGCCCATCGGGTGCGCCCATTTCGCCTCCAACGCCCGAGCCGCGTCAACGGACGCCGGAGCCGCCGCCTGAGCCCGAGGGGGAGGTGTCGGCCGACGATGAGCTCCTCGACTCCGCCCACAACGCCGAGGAGCTACTGGCCGCCGAGCTTGGAGCCGAGATCATCTCAGTGCAAGACGCCGACTCGTGATCCGTCGGGAACCGGCCCTGGCGGCGCGGACCTCGTTGGGGGTTGCCCTCGCAAGGAGAACGTCTGCCCAGTGACTCGGCCGGCGGGTATTTTCGGTTCAGCGGTGTCGGTATGGCTTTGTTGGTGTCGCGGCCTATGCTGAACGTCAACCAGCCCAGAAAGTGAATCATGTTTGGCGATTTCGACCTCAACTCCTTGATGCAACAGGCGCAAAAACTGCAAGACGACTTCTCACGTGCCCAAGAGGAGGTGGGGTCCAAGACGTTCGTCGGCAAAGCGGGAGGTGAACTGGTCACGGCCATGGTGAGCGGCAAGGGAGACTTGGAGGGCCTCGTCATCTCGCCCGAGGCCTGCGACCCTGAGGACACGGAGACGCTGGCGGACCTCATCGTCGCCGCGTTTCGTTCCGCGAAGGGCCAAGCCGACGAGGCCATGGCTGCCGCGATGCCGCAGCTTCCGGGGATGCCGCCGATGGGCGGTGGCATGCCGGGCATGCCTGGGCTGGGGGGCTGACGGTCCGTGTACGAGGGCCCGATCCAGGACCTGATCGACGAGCTGAGCCGGCTGCCCGGTATCGGCCCGCGTGGCGCCCAGCGCATCGCGTTCCATCTGCTCGACGCGCCTGAGGAGGACGTCTTGACCTTGGCGGACACCCTGCGCCGGGTCAAGGAGTCCTCCCGGTTCTGTGAGGTGTGTTTCAACGTCTCCCAGGAATCCCGCTGCCGAGTCTGCCGAGACCCGCGTCGAGACCGCAGCGTGTTGTGCGTGGTAGAGGAGTCGAAGGACGTCGTCGCCATCGAACGAACCAACGAGTTCCGCGGCCTGTATCACGTGTTGGGTGGGTCGATCTCGCCGATCGATGGCCGTGGCCCGGGAGATCTGCGTACCCGTGAACTGTTCACCCGCTTGGCCGATGGGGAGATCACAGAAGTGATCTTGGCCACGGATCCCGATACCCAGGGCGAGGCTACCGCGTCGTACTTGAGCCGCATGCTGCGCGACTTTGGGGTGCGGGTCACCCGTCCCGCCAGCGGCCTGCCCGTCGGCGGGGACATCGAGTACGCGGATCAGGTCACCTTGGGGCGGGCGTTCGAGGGACGCCGTTCCATGTTCGAACCCGACGAGCACCAGACCGGTCAGCGGGCCGGCGCGGAGGGGCAGGTCACGGGCCCCGTAGCGGCTCACGCAACGAGCGTTCGGTAGCCGGCAGTGTGGCGTCGCCGCCAGATCGCTCGTTGCTTGCAGTTTGCTAGCATGGGTGGGTGGCGACTCTGTACATTCGTGAAGTTCCAGAGGCGGTCGCGGAGACGCTGAAGCAGCGCGCCGCGGCGCAGGGCAAGTCGCTATCTGCCTACGTGGGGGCGGAACTGGCGCGGATTGCCGCCCGCCCGACTAATGAGGAAATCGCGGCTAGGCTGCGAGCGCGGGACCGCTCGCAGGGGCCGACGACGGATGAGATCGTCGCCGCGGTGGAGGCAGGGCGCAGGTGATCGTGCTGGATGCCTCGGCGATGGTTGAGGCCTTGGTGGGCCGGGAAGCCGACGCCGATCTGCTCGACGCGCTGGCCGGCGAGATCCATGCGCCACACCTGCTCGACATCGAGGTGCTCTCGGTCCTGCGTGGACTCACGCTCGCCGGAAAGCTCGGCCCGGACGACGCCAAGCGGGCAATGCAGGATCACTTTGCGTTCGCCATCACCAGACACGAAACGGGGCTGCTTGCCGACCGGATTTGGCGGTTGCGACACCAGTTCACCAGTTACGACGCCAGCTATCTCGCCTTGGCTGAGGCCCTTCAGGTGCCACTGATCACGTGCGACGCCAAGCTGGCCACCCCCGGCCATGCCGCCGATATCCACGTCCTCCCCCGAACACGCTGACTCAGCCCGAGCCGTGCTTGGCTCTGGCGTTTGCGGGTCGGGCGTACTGGTTCCGGGGGCGACTGGCGAAAGGTACTTGAGCGTCGTCACCCGAACTGGGGCGGCACCAACTGGCCCACGCATCGGCCAGCCGAGTCCAGTCGCCACCCCATTGACTTGTGGCTGCGCAGATGGACGATGGTCTCATCCGGCGTCAGGCTCGGGATCAGCGAGGCCACCTTGGTTTCCAGCATCCCCCAGTCCCGGCGAATGTTGACGCGGAAATTCACTCTCAAGTTGTTGGTGCCGGTGATCCACATGCACGAGCGCAAGGACGATTCTTCTCGCAGCAATTCAATGACCCGGGTTTTGTGGCTCAGCGGCACCGTGGTCATCCAGGTGCCCTCCAGGCGCCAGCCAGCCAGTTCCGGGGCCACGTCGCAGCGCAGGACGATGCTGCGGTTGGCCAGCAGGCGCCGCAGCCTCCGGTGAACCGTGCTTGTCGGCATATCGAGAGACTGGGACAAGGCCGCCACGCTGGCGCGGCCGTTGCGTACCAGGGCCGCGGCAAGTGCCCGGTCTACCTCGTCTAGGTCGGCGTTGACTCGTTCTGGTACCACCTGAGGCCGTGCTTCAAGCATCTGTCTTTTGGACAGCATGTTGACCCGCCAGGATTCTGCTCCCACGATGATGCTGGTCACCAAGGCGCTGCGGGTTCCGAAAACTCCTTCCAATCCGCCAATCCAATCAATGATCAATGACGTGAGAGTGCTCATATCGGGAGCCATCACGGTCAATAGTAGGTCGCGCCGGCCGGTGGTTTCGTCGACGGAGACGATCATGGGTTGGGAACAGAGTTGTTCGATGACGGGAGGCAGAAATTCGGTACGGCAATCCACCTCGACGATCGCGGTAAAAAGATCCTCGAAGTGGGGATGGGCCGTAATCCAAGCCAAGCCGTTGGATACCAGGCGCTGCCAGTGATTCGCCACGGTGGTGGGGGAGACCTGAAGGATCTCCCCTGCCCGCACCCACGACATCCGGGGGTCGATCTGAAGCAGGTTGATCAGTTGAAGGTCGATCTCCTCCTGCACCCTCACCACCCCCGCTTGGGGAGAGCTGGGAGATCTCCTCCCCGTAGGCCGCCCGGGTGGGAGGATCCCCAACGCGGCGCGGGCCAGATGCGGGTTCCTTTCGAGTCTTCCCACCTGGGACCCCACCCGGTATACCCTGACGCCGAAGCAGCCAGCGATGACGGCTTCGCAGCAAGAACTCGACGACGAAACTGCCAAGTGCTCAGGGAGTGAGGGGCAGCAGACATGGCACACATAGTAGCCAGCACGGCAACGCCGAGCCTGGGTCATGGGTCAGGCGTGCACCTGGTGTGCTGTCCCTGCGTGAGCACAAGTGCATCAACAAAGGAGTAACGTGAACGCGAATCAGCGACGAATCCGGGTGGCCCAGTGGGGACTTGGGGCCATGGGCCAAGGCATAGCGAAGGCCATCTTGTCCAAAGCGGGCCTTGAGCTGGTCGGGGCCCTTGACATCAACCCCGCGCTCGACGGTAAGGACATCAGCGAGGTGCTCGGTGGTGAGGCCACCGGCGTGAAGATCAGCAACGACCCGGCCAGCATCCTGGACCCCAGCAAGGTTGACGTCGTCACCATCGCCACCACCTCCTGGGTGAAGCAGCAGCTTCCCGACCTCAAGGCCATCCTGAACGCCGGCATCAACGTCGTCAGCATCGCCGAGGAAATGGCCGCCCCCGAGGCCCAGACCCCCGAGGCCGCCGCCGAGTTGGATGCGCTGGCCAAGGAGAAGGGCGTCTCCATCATCGGCGTCGGCGTGAACCCCGGCTTCGTCCTAGACCACCTCGTCGTCGTCCTGACCGGAGGCAGCCAGGAGGTCACCCGAATTGAGGCCAGCCGCATCAACGACCTGAGTCCATACGGCGAGACCGTGTTCCGTACCCAGGGCGTCGGCGTCACCCCGGAGGAGTTCGAGGCCGGGGTAGCCGACGGTTCCATCGTCGGCCATGTCGGCTTCCCCGAGTCCGTGCGCCTGATCAGCGATGCTCTCGGCCTTGGCGTGGACCGGATTGTGGAGAACCGCGAGCCCATCATCGCCACCAAGCCTCGCCAGGCGCGTGACCGCGTCATCGAGGCGGGCCTGGTCGCCGGGTGCAACCACACCGCCATCGGCTACCGCGGCGGCGAGGAGGTCATCAAGCTGGTCCACCCGCAGCAGGTTGATCCCGAAGCCGAGGGCGTTTCCACTGGCGACTACATCACCATCTTCGGCACGCCCGAGATCCACATGTCCACCGGCCCCGAGATCGCTGGCGGCAAGGCCACCGCCGGCATCGCCGTCAATACGATCCCGCGCATCTTCGCCGCCACGCCCGGCTTGAAGCGGATCATCGATCTGCCCGCGCCGACGGCCCTGATGGGGCCAGAGGCCTACGAGCGTCGCTGACAGAACTTACGACGGGAGGCGTTGAGCCATGAACAAACCAGAAACCGCCCCCGAGGGAACGTGGGTGGAGATCGAGAAGACCGTGCTCACCGCACAGGAACGCGCGCAGGGAGTGCCCCCGGACACCGCCGCCACACCGCTGCTGCAGTGGGTGGACGGCTTCCTCACCCATCCCGCCGCGGTCGGCGAGGAAGCCACCATCCGGTCCGTCATCGGACGCACCCACACCGGCACCCTCGCCCGCATCAACCCCAGCTACTCGCACAGCTTTGGGGAGACCGTAGGTGAAATCCTGACCATCGGGACGGAGGCTGAACGATGAGCGACAACTCGTACCAGGCCGTGATGGCCCGCAAGAACGCGATCATGCGTTCCGCGCTAGGGCTGGACTATGACGAGTTCGGCATCAGCCCGATCGCGTTCGACTACGAGGCCATGATGACGGCCACCGGCTACGGACTCGACGAGATTGCGCAGATCCAGCGGGACACCAAGGTGGGTAACACCCCGCTGCACGAACTGCATCGCCTTACCGAAGCCGTGCGTGAGATCGCGGGGCCCGGCAAGGGTGCGCGCATCCTGGTCAAGGACGAGGCAGCCAACGCGTCGGGTAGCTTCAAGGCTCGTCGCGCCTCCCTCAGCGCCTACGAAGCCCAAAAGAAGGGGTTCAAGGGTATGGTCACGGCGACCAGCGGCAACTACGGGGCGGCCGTGGCCTCGCAGGCCGCGCAACGTGACCTCAAATGCATCGTGATCCAGGAGGTCTATGACTCCCACCATGTGGGGCAGCCGGAGATCGTGGAAAAGTCGCGGGCGTGCGAGGCCTACGGCGCCGAGGTGGTCAAGCTGACCGTCGGACCCGAGTTGTTCTACGTGCTGCTACGCACCTTGGAGGAGACCGGCTATTTCAATGCCAGCCTCTACACCCCCTTCGGGATCGCGGGCGTCGAGACCCTCGGCGCCGAGATCGGCCGCGAAGTCCAGGAGCGTTACGGACGCCAGCCCGACGTCGTCGCGGTCACCCACGCGGGTGGCGGCAACTTGACGGGCACGGCCCGCGGCCTGCGCAAGGTTGGCTGTGATCAGAGCAAGCTCGTGGCCGTCTCCGTCGACTTGACGGGGCTGCACATGGCCTCGGACAACGATTTCAACAACAAGTCCTTCACGACGGGGCATACCGGCTTCGGAGTGCCCTTCGCGACGTGGCCCGACCGCGTGGACGTTCCCCGCAACGCCGCCCGCGCACTGCGCTACATGGATGGCTACCACCTGGTCACCCAAGGCGAGGTCTTCTACATGACCGAGTTGTTGACCAAGCTTGAGGGCCTAGAGCGTGGTCCGGCTGGAAACACCAGCCTGACCGCCGCTGTCGCGCTGGCTATGCAGATGGATCGCGATCAGATCATCGTCGTGCAGGAAACCGAATACACCGGGGCTGGCAAGCACCACAACAGCCAGCTCTCGTTCGCCAAGAGCCGCGGCATTGAGGTGCGCCGGGGAGACCCTGCGGACAACGTTCCGGGCAAGGCCATCGTGATCCCCGAACGACTGGATCAGGTGGCAGGCAAGCCGCTCGACTTGCAGCGCCTGCGCGCCAGCTACATCAAGCGAGCCGCTGAGGTGCACCCAGTCTCCGAGTGGTCCGAGGCCGATGTCGAGTTCCTTGCGGCGGACACCAACAGCACCCCCGAACAGGTGCGGTCCATGGTTGCGGGGCAGTGAGCAGGAAGGAAATCTGATGGAAACCGAGTCACAGGAACGCATAGCGCGCTTTGACGCGCTGCGCGCCGAACTGGCCGACATGGACGATGCGGCCCTCAAGGACAAGTTCTGGGAGCTGTGCCACGAGGTGATGACGCCGGTGGTTGAGCTGGCCCGCACTCACACCTCCCCATCGATCGAGCGTTCCGTGCTGCTGCGCATGGGCATCGATTCGGTGACCACCCATGCGGTGGTGGAGAACGTGCTGAACGCGGGTCTGCTCGGCAAGGGCGCCGGCCACTGCGTGCTGCGCGTCGCGAAGCGTGACGGCCTGGACATCCGGGCGGCCGGTGCCGCCATCGCCGACGACCCGGCCGTGCTGGCCGGGCTCTTTGAGGAGGCCAACCGTGGCTGAACAGAAGAAACTGGACCCGAACACCAAGATCGACGTTGAGGCCGTCCTCACCGGTCTGGAGAACTACCACCCGCCGCGAAAGGGCTGGACCTGGCGCGAAGTCCCCGAAGAGGGTCTCGACATGGGCCCCTTCCACTTCCGGGGAATGTCGAAGCCGCTGGCCAACAGCGTCCCGATGCTCACCGCGAAATACTTCGAGAACATCGACCCGCAGCCCCAGCCGGTGATCACATCCGAGATCGCATCCGGGCACTTCGAGGACGACATCCGCCGGATACGAATGGCGGCCTGGAACGGCGCCGACCACATCATGGTCATCCGCACCACTGGCCAAAGCCACATCGAGGGCCTGTTGGAAGGCACCCCCGAGGGCATCGGCGGGGTCCCGATCACCCGCAAGCAGATCCGGGGAAGCCGCAAGGCCTGCGACCTGATCGAGGAAGAGGTCGGCCGTCCGATCAACTTCCACAGCTACGTCTCTGGCGTCGCCGGACCCGAGGTTGCGGTGCTGTTCGCCGAGGAGGGCGTCAACGGCGCCCACCAGGACCCGCAGTACAACGTGCTGTACCGCAACATCAACTGCTACCGCAGCTACGTGGACGCCGGCGAGGCCAAGAAGGTCATGGCGGGGGCCCGCATCTTCCAGATCGACGGCGCCCACAACGCCAACGCGACGGCCCGGCAAGGCTGGAAGGTGATGCCCGAGCTGATGGTGCAGCACGGCCTGAACTCTGCCTTCTCCGTGATGGTTGGCATGCCGAAGGACCTCATCGGTCTCTCCACGGTGCCGCCGAGCGCCCCGCCCGCGCCGAAACTGTGGTACGACCTGCCCTACGCGGTGGCGCTGCGCGACTTCTTCTCCGAGTTCAAGATGCGCGCCCAGCAAAACACCCGCTACATCGAATCCGACATCTGCGAGGCGGTGCGCCTGCACGTCGTCGACACCATGATCTCGATGCTCACCAGCGCCGATATCCAGAGCACCATCACCCCGGACGAAGGCCGCAACCTGCCGTGGCACTACAACTCGGTGCGTGGCGTGCAGACCGTCAAGCAGACCTGGGCGGCATTGGATGGCATCAAGGATCTGCTCTCGCTCAACCGGGAGGGCCCGCTGGGCGAGATGGTGCGCAACCTCAAGGAACGCGCCATCGGCTTCCTGGCTGAGATGCTGCACGCGGGAGGCTACTTCGCCGCGGTCGAGCAGGGCTTCTTCGTCGACTCCGCCGAGTTCCCCGAACGCAACCACGACGGCATCGCCCGCGACGGCAAGGGCGGCATCTCCGTCGACACCATCGTCGAGCGCGATCCCGACTATCTGGCCCCTGTCTGCGACCACTTCGGCAACAACCATCTGCCCGAGGGTGTCGAGAAGGCCTGCGACCTGATCGACGGCTGCACCCTGTGTGTGCCGGACAAGATCGTCTACATCGACGAACTGGACCCGGAAGACACGGTTGCACAGCGTCTGGAGCGCACCCGCGAATACCGCACCGGCAACCTGATCAAGCCGGAGGCCGAGTGGGCCGGCGACGGCGTCGCGCTGCTGGAGCTGATGATCCCGGAGCGCGCGGAGGTGGCCTTCGAGGCTGCTCTGGAGATGGCCAAGAAGATGGGATTGAACGACCCGGAGGTCGTCAACCTGCAGGTCCTTCAGCCGGCTGAAGGGTGCTTCGTCGAGGTCAAGGGCCACGTCGGTTTCGACGTGGACAAGACCAAGCTGGTGATCCCCGAAAAGTACGAGCTGCTGCCAGAGGAGGAACTGCGCGCCTTCGTGAGCGAGCACGGCATCAACGTGGTGGCGGGCACCGTCGGCGAGGATGAGCACAGCGTTGGCATGCGCGAGATCCTCGACATCAAGCACGGTGGTCTGGAGAAGTACGGCGTCAAGTACCGCTACCTCGGGACCTCCGTCTCGATCGAGAAGATGGTGGATGCGGCCATTGAGGCCGGCGCCGACGCGATCCTGATCTCCACCATCATCAGCCACAACGAGGTACACCGGACGATGATGCGCAAGCTGGCCGAACTGGCCGAGGAGCGCGGCATCCGCGACAAGATGGTCCTGATCGCCGGCGGCACTCAGGTGAGCCGCGACATGGCTGCGGAGACTGGGCTGGATGCCACCTTCGGGCGGGGCACGAAGGGGATCGACGTGCTCGACGCTCTAGTGCGCACCATGCGGGCCCGAAACCAGGCGAAGGCCGGGTGAGGTGAGGAATGCGGGTCGTCACCACCCTTGAGATCGGTTCCACGATCACCAAGGCCAATGCGTTCTCACTGGAGAACGGCCGGTTCAGGCACATCGGGCAGGGCTTCGCGCCCACCTCGGTGGCCCAGGGCGATGTGAAGATCGGGGTCGACGCGGCGATCGCCGCGATGCGCGAACAGTCGGGCATTGAGATCGACCAGACGCAGATCTTCGTGAATAGCTCTGCCGCCGGTGGGCTGAAGATGAGCGTCCACGGACTGACGAGGGGGATGACGGCCCGCGCCGCCCGGGAGGCGGCGCTGGGCGCCGGGGCCATCATCGGGCAGACCACCGTCGGCGCCATCGACGCCTACGACATCGAGGACCTCCAAGAAGCCAAGGTGAACATCGTTCTGCTGGCCGGGGGAGTGGATTACGGCGAGAAGGAGATCGTCGTCAACAACGCCAGGATGCTGGCGGAATCCGGCCTGCGTGTTCCGGTGATCTATGCCGGCAACATCGCGGTGCGCCGCCGCGTGCAGGACATTTTCGAGCGGGCGGGCGTCCAGCTCATGTGCGCCGACAACGTCTTTCCCGACGTCGATGTCCTGCAGATCGAGCCGGTACGGCGGCTCATTCATGAGGTGTTCAACGAACACATCGTCAAGGCGCCAGGCATGGCTCGGCTCACCGAACTGTCTCACTTCGAGATCTTGCCAACTCCCGGCGCGGTGCTGCTTGGCGCCGAGATCTTCGCGGAGCGGATGGGCGACGCGCTAGTGATTGACGTTGGCGGTGCCACCACCGATATCCACAGCGTCACCGACGGGTCGCTGGAGTGGACCAGCCGCAGCATCGACCCAGAGCCCCGGGCGAAGCGGACTGTGGAGGGGGACCTAGGCGTGTATGTCAACGCCAAGCAGGTCGCCGCCATGATGGGTGAGTCCGACGATGGCGAGCGCCTGCGATTCCTGCGGGCGATCCCCGCCGACGAGCGCGAGGCCGACGTCACTCGCTGGCTGGCCGAGCACGCCGTCGATGTCGGCATCCGCCGCCACGTCGGCACCATTAGCGATCTGTACACCCCGGCCGGGAAGAAGCAGATCGTTAGGGGCAAGGACCTGACCGCCGTCCAATGGATCATCGGCACCGGCGGGGCGCTGACCCGCATCTCCGGCGGCGAGGACATCCTGGGCGGTATCAGGATGGGCGCGGCCACGCGGCTGATGCCGCCCCCGGAGGCTCGCATCCTGATCGACCGCGACTACCGGTTCTCGGCGCTTGGCACCTTGGCCCAAGTCTACTACGACGAGGTCGGCCAGACCTTCGAGGACTGGGTGGTCGATCAGGTCGGGGAACTTCCGGCGCTCGACGAGGAGAAGACCAGTGACGCTTGAGACCCCCAGGCTGGAACTCCACCAGGATCGCATCGCTCAGAACGCGGCGGCGATCGTGGCCGAATGCGCGGCTGCCGGCATCCGGGTCGCTGCGGTGACGAAGGTCGTGCAGGCCCACCCCGCGGTGCTGGAGGCGTTCGCCAGCGCGGGGGTTTACATGATTGCGGACTCGCGTATCGACAACCTGAAACGTGTCTCTGAGGCGGGGATTGGGCTGCCGACGATGCTGTTGCGCGCCCCTACACCCCGCAACGCCGCCGAAGCCGTGCAGTGGGCCGACTACAGTCTGATCTCGTCCGTGGAGACCGCCACGGCGCTCTCCCAAGCCGCGCAAGCCGCGGGGCTTCGCCACAAGGTTGTGGTGATGGTCGACGTCGGCGACCTGCGGGAGGGCCTCTGGCCCGACCGGGCCGTCCCGGTGGTGGCTGAGATCGCCAAGCTGCCCGCTCTCGAGGTGGCTGGGCTGGGCACGAACCTGGCCTGCTTCGGCGGAGTCATGCCCACTCGGGAGAAGATGCTGCAACTGATTGAGGTGCGTGACCGGTGCCGGGAGGCCACGGGCCAGCCCCTTGAACTGCTCTCCGGCGGCAACAGCGCCAACCTGCCACTGCTTGCCAGCGGCCAGATGCCCGAACAGATCAATGTGCTGCGCATCGGCGAGGCCATCATCCTGGGGCGCAACGTCTTGGACCGTTCCCCCTGGCCTGGCACCAGGCAGGACACCGTGGAGTTGGTCGCGGGCGTCATCGAGGTACAGCACAAGCCCTCCGTGCCCATTGGAGAGATCGGCCAGGATGCCTTCGGCAACTCTCCCGAGTTCACCGACGAGGGGTGGCGCATGCGCGCCATCTGTGACCTCGGACGCCAAGACGCCGCCCCCGAAGCGCTAACCCCCGTGGACCCGGGGATCCGCGTACTGGGCGGCAGCAGCGACCACCTCATCATCGACGTCACCGACGCTGAGACGCCCATTCACGTGGGCAGCGAGGTGCGCTTCCAGCCCAACTATGGCGGGCTGTTGGCGCTAAGCACCTCATCCCATGTCCGGAAACTGACAGTGCGGCAGTAGCGGACGCCAACCATCCAACACCTGTTCCAACGAAGGAGTAGACAGTGCGAATCGCAGTTCCCAAGGAGATCAAGCCCCAAGAGCATCGCGTGGCGATGACGCCGGCCGGTGTTCACCACCTTGTGGCGGGTGGCCATGAGGTGTTTATCGAGCAGGGCGCTGGCCTGGGCTCGGGCATCACCGACGAGCAGTACCGCGCCGCCGGCGCCACCTTGGTGCCGGACGCGGCCGAGACCTGGGCCAAGGCAGAGTTGCTGGTCAAGGTCAAGGAACCCATCGCCTCGGAGTACCAGTACCTGCGTGAGGACCTCCTGCTGTTCACCTACCTGCATCTGGCGGCGGATGAACCTCAGACCAAGGCCTTGATGGAATCCGGCACCACCTCCATCGCCTACGAGACTGTGCAGCCCGATCGAGGCGGTCTGCCGCTGCTGCAGCCCATGAGCGAGGTGGCTGGACGGCTGTCCACACTGGCGGGGACCCACGCGTTGTGGAAGCACAACGGCGGGCGAGGCCTACTGGTTCCGGGTGTTCCCGGCGTTACCCCCGCCAAGGTTGTGGTGCTGGGTGGCGGCGTCGCGGGCCGCAACGCGGCCGTGGTGGCTCACGGCCTGCGCGCCGATGTGACGGTCCTGGACATCAACCACGCGACCCTTGAGGCGCTGGACGCGGAGTTCGGCGGCCGGGTCAAGACCCTGATGTCGACGGCCTACGCCATCGAAGAACAGGTTCGCGACGCCGACCTCATCATCGGTGCTGTGCTGGTGCCCGGGGCCCGAGCCCCCAAGCTGGTCACCAACGACCTGGTTGCCCAGGCCAAGCCTGGCGCGGTCTTCGTCGACATCGCGGTGGACCAGGGTGGCTGCTTCGCGGATACTCATCCCACCACTCACCAAGAGCCCACGTATCAGGTGCACGACTGCGTGTTCTACGCGGTGGCCAACATGCCCGGCGCGGTGCCGGTGACCTCCACCCTTGCCCTGACCAACGCCACGCTGCCGTATGTCAGCCGGCTGGCTGAGGCGGGCTGGAAGGCCGCCTGCCAGGCCGACAGCGCCTTGGCTCGTGGACTGTCCACCGTGGCGGGGGCCCTCACCAGCGAGCCGGTCGCGGTGGCCTGGGACCTGCCCTACACGCCAGCCGAGGGTTTCCTGGCCTGAGCCATCTTCTCGGTTTCCGAGACCTGAATTCAATGACGGAATTCAACCAAAGAACGAAGGAGTTCTTCTATGAGTACCCCACAGGAAACCCGCGAGAGCGGCGATTCTGCCATAGACCCCGCTGCGAATGCGGGGGCGGAAGAGCAGGAACTGCAGCGCGGTCTTAGCAATCGCCATCTTCAGCTCATGGCCTTGGGCGGTGCCATCGGTACCGGCATGTTCATGGGTTCCAGCCGAACCATTCACGAAGCTGGGCCATCCTCGATGCTGGTCTACGCGGTCGTCGGCTTCTTCCTGTACTTCATGATGCGCGCCATGGGCGAGTTGCTGTTGTCGAACCTGAAGTACAAGTCCTTCCGCGACATCGCCGAGGACATCCTTGGCCCGATCGGTGGATTCATCGCGGGCTGGACCTACTGGTTCGGCTGGGTTGTGGCCGCCATGGGTGACCTGGCCGCCATCACCACCTATGCGAAGTTCTGGTGGCCGGCGGTGGAAGACCCCGCCTTCCGCTGGGTGCCCGCCGCCGGGTTGGCCGTGCTGTTGTTCATCCTCAACGTGGTCGCCGTCAAGTACTTCGGCGAGGCGGAGTTCTGGTTCGCGCTGATCAAGCTGGTCGCGGTCGGTGCCCTGCTGATCGTCGCCATCAGCTTGCTGCTGAGCGGGTTCGTCGCGCCCAACGGTGACGCCGCCAGCGTCGCAAACCTCTGGAATGACGGCGGATTCTTCCCGAACGGGGCCTGGGGCTTCCTGAAGGGATTCCAGATCGCTTTCTTCGCCTTTGTGGGCCTTGAGGTCGTCGGCGCCGCCGCGGCCGAGACCAAGAACCCCGAGCGCAACCTGCCGAAGGCCATCAACGCCATTCCGGTCCGGCTGGCTCTGTTCTACGTGCTGGCCCTGGCCGGCATCATGGTGGTCATTCCTTGGCGCAGCGTCCTGCCTGGCCAGAGCCCATTCACGCAGATGTTTGTGCTGGCCGGCTTCGGTGCCGCCGCCTCCGTCATGAACTTTGTTCTCTTGACGGCCGCGGCCTCCTCCGACAACTCCGGCCTGTACTCCACCTCGCGGATGATGTACGGCCTGGCGCAGGACGGGCAGGCCCCGCAGGTCTTCGCCAAGCTGTCCAAGCGCTCGGTGCCGCAGAACGCCCTCATCTGCTCCTGCCTGTTGCTGATGGGCGGCGTGGTGTTCCTGTACACCTCAAACAGCATCGTCGCGGCCTTCGACCTAGTGACCACCGCGGCGGCATTCCTGTTCCTGTTCATCTGGGGCCTGATCGTGTGGTGCTACATCGTCTACCGCAAGAAGAGCCCAGAGCTGCACGAGAGCTCCAGCTACAAGATGCCTGGTGGCACTGGGATGGCCTGGGCAGTGCTGGTGTTCTTCGCGGTCGCCGTCGTGGTGCTCAGCCTGGAACCGGAAACCTTCATCGCTGTGCTGATCACGGTTGGTTGGTTCGTCTTCATCGGGATTGCCTGCGCGATCTACATGAGCCGTCTCAAGGCCAAGCGGATCACGACAGGCGGCAAGTAGCTGGCCGGCCGGACAGGCCGATTGAAGGGACCTGTCCGGCCGCGTGAGCGAGGGAGGGCCTTGTTGGCTGAGCGGGACTTATGACAGAACCGCTCAAGCTGGCAAGGCCCTCTCGTATTCCACACCAAGGAGGGCATTTGATCGCGGCAGGCGAACTCGTTGTGTAGCATGCGTGCTACGCTTTAGGTGTGAGTCTTCCGGAGCCCCCGATGGAGCGCCTTTCTCAGCGGGAATTGCGCAACGAATCGGGACGCGTTCTTCGCGCCGTCAGCGAGGGGCGCTCATTCGTCCTAACGAATAGTGGGGTGCCTGTTGGGCGGATCGTTCCGCTTGATGCCCCCGCGCCAGGGTTGGCCGTCGTTCGTCCCGCTCGGCGCCGGGGCGGTTGGGGCGAACTTGGCATCCCAAGGATGCGAGCGGGCCACGCCCTCGCTCAAACTCTGGGTGAGTTGCGTGAGGATCGCCTGTGAGCTCCGAGCTCATCTATATCGACACGTCCGCACTCGGCGCGCTTCTCGTCGAGCAGCCCGAGAGTGAGACGCTCATCAAGTGGCTTGACCAGACGCCCGCGACTCTCGTGTCATCCGATCTTCTCGAAGTTGAGCTGCGTCGGTTGGCGGTGCGGGAAGGGCTCGAGCAGGCCCACGTGAGCCGCCTACTCGATGGCGTGGCGTTGGTGGCGCTGGACCGCTCCATATACCGAAACGCTGGGTTCCTGCCCATTCCTCACCTGCGGACTCTCGACGCGCTGCACCTCGAGGCAGCCATCCGGCTCGACGTTGACGCGGTGCTCACCTACGACCACCGGCTGGCCGACGCGGCACGCTCTGTCGGGCTCGAGGTGATCGCACCCGGGAACTCCGCACTTGACCCTCACACCGTGTGAGCCAGGGCGACCGGTGTCCACAGGCCAGTGCGGCTTAGCGATTGAGCCAGGCCAGCTCGGCCGCGATATTCGCCCTGGCCTGGGCCTCCCAGCGGGCCCGGCCCGCGTCGGTGTGGAAGAGCCGGTCCCGGGCCAGCAGCGACTTCAACACCTGCTCTCGCCCCTCGCGCCATGCTTCGTCGGGGAGATGGGCGTAATCGAGCCGGACGTCGCGGCGGTACACGTGGTACCGGCCGGGGATCTGCCCAAGGATCGACAGGTCCGCGTCGGATAGGGTGGCTGCTCGGGTGTCGCCGGGGCGGTGGCTGGCCGTCATTCGAACCAGCCGGCTCACTTCGGCGATGTCGTCGGCGGTTAGGCCGGAGTCGACGGCGGCGAGCAGGCGCCCGGCTAACAGGGCGGAGTTCTCCTCGTCGTCGCCGGGAGCGCCGTCGTAGACCGCGTCGTGAAACCAGGCCGCGAGGGCAACGACAGGGTCGCGCTGGCCCAGCTCGTCCAGGGCGGTGAGCACCTGGGCCAGGTGCCGGACGTCGTGGTAATGCCGCTGTGGCTGCCCCCAGCGGGCGAGCAGGTCGTCGCGTAGGACACCCGGCAGCCCCAGGCGGGCCCAATGCCCGCGGGCGATGCCCACCGCCGCCTGCCGCGTCGGCGCCTTCTCCGAGGCACGCACCCGCAGCCCGGACGCGACAAGCCGCCGCACCAGGTCCGTCTCTCGGACGGGCTCGGCTCCTGCCTCGATCGCCGCGTCGTAGAGGTGGGCGGCCACGTCGTAGTGGTCGTGGTCGAACGCGCGGGGATCCACCCCAGCCCTGGCGGCGACGTCGTGCAACTCGTCCAGGGAGAAGTCGGAGACGAGGTGCGAGTAGGTGGTTCCCCACGCCGGCCAGCGGGGCGGGTCGATGAACACGGCCATGGGCCCACCGTAGCCGCGGCGCGATTGGGTATGGGGTCGGGTTACCCTGACAGGGATTGGGAGGTGGCAATGCAGGTTTGGCGGCATCAACTTCTCGGCACCGTCGTCGAGGTTCGGGCTGGCGGGAGGGACGACGACAAGGTCGATACGGCCGTCGTTGCGGAGATCGAACGGCTCAACCTGGTGTTCTCCGCGTACCGTCAAGACTCCGAGCTGTGCAGGTGGAGGGCGGGCGAGGACGCCGCTGCCGGGCCCGACCTGGTGGCGGTGCTCGCCGAGGCCCACCGTTGGCATGAGTTCAGCGGCGGCGCCTTCCATCCCGCCACCGAGTCTCTCCGTGCATGGTGGCTCGACGCGCAGCGTCGCGACTGCCTCACTGGCGACCCCCCGACCGCGGGGCCGATTCCGTATGACCTTGTCCACGGCAGGCCGCGTCGCCTTGGCGACTGCGGTGGGCTAGACCTCAACGCCATCGCAAAGGGCTACATCGTCGACGCTGCGCTGGAAGCCGGATGGCGCGTGGGGGTGGACTCGCTGGTGGTCAACATCGGAGGCGACCTCAGGCATCGGGGTGAGGGTGGGGTGCGCGTCGGCATCGAGAATCCGCTGCGTCGCGCCGACAACGCCCCGCCCCTTGGAATCTACACCCTCTCCAACCGGGCTTTGGCGACGTCCGGATCCGCCCGGCGTGGGTTCAGTATTGCCGGCCGATGGTACCCACACGTGCTCGATCCACGCACCGGATGGCCGGTGACGGCGGTTGCCTCGATTTCCGTGGTAGCAGACGACGCTATGACCGCCGACGCGCTGGCCACCGTCGCGGGAGTCGGTGGCCTGGACTTCGCTCGCGAGATTCCCGAGGCCGATTGGCTCTGGGTTGGAGACGACGGCACTCGCCGAGGCGGCCTGCTCGGGGGACGCTGACCATGCCTGCCGGGGGCGAGGCGATGCGTGACGGAGACTGTGTGGCGCTCGTCAGTGCAGGAGAAACAGCGCTACGGTCGCCACGACGCCCACGCCGAGCAGGATTAGGGCCGTGCGGCGTCTTCGCTGGATCATCATCTGTAGCACCAGGCCGGATACGGCCACGGCGATGAGCAGGATCGCCGATGCGTCGATCACCCATCCCCAGGCGGCCGAGGTGTTGCTGCCGCGGTGGAGGTCGTTGAACCAGGCGATCAGTCCGTAGCTGGTCTCCGTCAGGGTGTATTTGCCCGTGGCGGTGTCGAAGGTCACGGTGGCGTCGTAGCTGGGGCCAGCCCACGAGATCCGTCCCTGTGTTCCATCGACGCCGTGTTCTCCGGCCGTGCCCGTCACGCCCTCCTTGCTGCGCAGGTATTCGCTGATGCCGAGATAGTCGGGGTCAGCGAGGTACTCGCTGGGCAGGGTGCCCGTTGCCGTTGTGGTCTGGGGATCTGCGCCCCAACTGGGATGGTTGAGGGTCAGGCCGGTGACGGCGAAGAACAAGATGAGCAGCATGCACACCATGGAGGTCCACGAGTGGACCCGCCGCGACCAGACGGAAAGCTCCTTCTTCGAGGAGTTTCGCTTTCGCGGTGCCTTGACGGGTGTGGCTGCAGCCTCGTCGTCGAGGGCCCTCTTGGCGCGGGCCGTGGGCGATTGCGTCACGGTGTGTAACTCCACGAGGCGTCGGTGATGTCGTTGACGTCGGTGAACGTTCCCGACGCGGCGTTTCCGCCGAGGGTGATCTTCGATTCGAGTAGTTCGTATTCACCGTGTTCGCGGACGCCCTCGATGTAGACGACGTAATCGCCAGCGGGCACTGCCGTTCCGGACGCGTTTGTGAGATCCCATTCGACGGTGTAGGTGCCGCCGGCGCGGGTGGCGCCGGTGTTGGTCTCGGCGCCGCCGCTGGCTTGGTACCAGGCTTTGAGGTCGGACAGCCAGCGATCTTCCTCGCGGGTCAGGTGCCACAGTGAGACGGTTTGGACGAATTCACCAGAGGTGGTCTCCACCCATACCGCGACGTAGGGGTTGCGGTTTCCGGAGGCTACGGTGAAGGTGACGCCGAGCCTGCCCGTCGCCGATTCGGCCGGCGCGGATGAGGAGTTCTCGGAGGCGCTGGCCGCCGGGGAAGAAGCGGCAGAGGTGTCGGAGGAGCCGCCTGTGGTGGCGGTATCCGTGGCGGGCGACTCGGAGGTGAGCGCGGAGTCGTCAGCGCAGGCAGAGAGACCTGCGATGGCGGCCAGCGAAGCGCTGCCGGTGACGAACGCGCGGCGGCTGACCCGGGAGAAGCGCGATGTTGTGTTCATGACGCGAACCTAAGAGCCGACTCTGTGGTCAGCCTGTGACCAACCTGAGAATGGCCGCGGACTTCACAAAAGGGTCAACGAACCCAGTGAGAAAGGATGAGGAGCTCAACTGAGTTCAATTAGACCGCAGGCCCATCGACTGGCTGATCGTCTCGGCGGCCGGCATCAAAGCCCGGCCAGCTCAGCCAGCGCCTCTCCCGTCAGCCGATAACGGATCCACTCATTCTGCGGCTGCGCGCCGAGGCTTTCGTAGAACTGGATCGACGGCGTATTCCAGTCGAGCACGCTCCACTCGAAACGCCCACAGTCCTTGCTCACCGCCACCCGCGCCAGATATTTCAGCAAGGCCTTGCCGCCTCCCAGGCCGCGCGCCTCGGGCGTGACGTAGAGGTCCTCCAGATAAAGACCGTGGCGGCCCTGCCAAGTCGAGTAATTGAAGAAGTACACCGCGAACCCGATTGGCTTGGCGTCGGCCTCCAGGATCAGGCCGAAGACCGCTGGATTCTCGCAGAACATCGTGCGGCGCAGATGCTCGGGTGTGGCCTGCACCTCCTCGAGCGCCTTCTCGTAGAGTGCCAGTTCGCGGATGAAGTGCAGGATCAGCTCAATGTCATTGGGCGTTGCGTCACGGATGTTCAGATGCGGCATGGGCAAGCTCTCAGAGATGGGAAACGCTGGCCGCGTAGGCAGCAGGCTGCAATCATAACAAGCGCGCGACCGTCCCGATGCTGCTTGAACGCGGGCGACTTGTTCGTGACGGAGGGCGTCTCCATGTGGCGCCGGGGCGGACGAGCCGAACCGAGAGTATCCGCCGCTCGAATAGCCCCGCGAGGGATGAAGCGAGGCGTGTCGAGACCTGGGTGGCTACGCCGCGACACGCCGCACGGGGCTGCGCCCGTGGACCCCGAGAGATTGGATCTCGCTTCGCTCGCTTCTTGGTCAGTCGACTTTTTCAGCTCGCCAGGGGGTGACGAACTCGTTGGCGGGGCGGCCTTCGACGGCGGCGTTCAGTTCGGCCGCCTTGGCGCCGTCGATCTGTTCGCGGATGATGTCGGCGTGTCCTGCGTGGCGGGCGAGTTCTTCCAGGTGGTGCACCACCAGGTAGCGCATGTTCCCGGGGGCAGGTTCGGTGACTCCGTACCAGGGCATGGGGCCGACGGTGAGTTCGGCGTCGAGGTCGAGGCCCTCGATCATGGCGAGGTAGCGTTCCATCAGGCTCTCGTAGGCTGCCCGGATCTGGGCGACTGTTTCATCGTCGGACAGGGCGAAGCTGCCGTAGAAGTCCGTGATGTCGATGGGGGCGTCCTCAGGGGTGAGCGCTTTCGCGCCGATGAGTCCGCCTGTCATCACGAAGCTGCAGTGTTTGAGCAGTCCCGCCAGTGAGAGGGCCGACGCGAGGGGCCGGGAGGTCAGTTGCTCGTCGCTTAGGCCGTAGCCCGCGTCGCGAACCGCCTCCAACTGGACCTGTAGATAGTTGCGCAGGGTGGTGCGCTCGTCGTCGATGCTGGCGAAGTACATGTGTCCTCCTTGGTTGGGTGAAACCAGCATGGCCCGTAAACCGGACTGTATCCGTCCGCTACACGCGCCAGACTGGAGACATGGTCACCTCGCAGCGCATCCTCAGTCTGCTCAGCCTTCTGGAGTCACGCTCGGTGTGGAGCGGAGCCGAACTGGCCCCGCGGCTGGGGGTGACCGAACGCACGTTGCGCCGCGATATCGTCCGCCTTCGAGACCTGGGGTACCGCATCGACAGTGTCCAAGGCGTCGGTGGGGGATACCGGCTGGCGTCAGGCAGGGTGTTGCCGCCGCTGGTGCTCGACGAGGAAGAGGCCATCGCCGTCGCCGCGTGCCTGGAAGGAAGCGACGGCGGAACTCTCCTCGGGCAGGCGGCGCGCCGGGCGTTGGGCAAGCTGAGGAGGATGCTTCCCACGGCGTTGGGGGCGAAGGTGGCCGCCGTCAACGACGCTGTGCAGGCGCTGCCGAGCAATGCTCCAGCGCTCGACTGGAACCTGTTGCTCACCTTGGCCCAAGCGGGGCGAAGCCATCGCCTAGTCCGGTTCGGATACCGGCGTCGCGACGGGCAGGAAGGGGAACGCACCGTCGAACCGGGACGTATCGTCACTGCAGGCGGGCGGTGGTATTTGTTGGCCTTCGACCGCGGCCGGGGCGACTGGCGCACCTTCCGGCTTGACCGGATGTCCGAGGTGTCGGCGCTCACCTTCGGATTCCAGCCACGCCCGATGCCCGACGCCGACCAGGCGTTACGCGGTGACGACGGCCAGCGCTGGCGGCATTATGCGGCGGTTCGCTTCGGTTGCGACGCAGGGAGACTGACCCCGTCAATTCCGGCTAGCCACTGCGTGGTGTTGGCATCAGGGGTCGGCGAGGTAACCGTCCGGGTCGGC
>JBHADA010000164.1:0-7849 GCA_041854805.1 Arachnia sp. | reverse complement strand
TCTACGCTGGGCGACTTCGCCATGCGTCACCACTCCCCCGCTCTGCTCCTGCGCTACGGGGACCTGACGCCGGTGCAGGCGCGCAGTTTCGCGGAGACCCTGGCCAAGGCCATGTGAACTGGCCGCTGACCACAAACATATGCCGAGTTTTCAAGAGCGTTTCACAACCCACTCGCCACAGTATCGCGACTCGAAATAGGAATCCTTCTTCGAGATGGTCACGATGCTGGCTCCGGTGCCGTTTGCAATGATCGCCTCCAATTGGCCACTGGCATTACGCAAACGCGCCCAATAGCAATCTGCTGATGTGGATTGGTACGTCCCTGGGCGAATGTCCGTACCGACGGCGAACATCCCGTCACCAAAAGCGGCTGCAGGCCCAGGAGGCTCAACGGTAACGGTGCTCTCCACAGTCTCAGTTTCTGTAGCTGTCGTCGTGACGGTCGCCTCCACTTCCTCATACGTCACGACGTGAGTTGGTACGCTGCTGGACACAACATTCTCACTCGCGGCGTTTTCGTCCAAACTGCCCAACCCGAGACCAAGCACCAATCCGAGTCCCCCGATAAACCATCGGTTCTTCCACCAGGGCTCCTTTGGCGACATCGATGGTTCCACCGGAAATGGCAGCGTCGTAGACACAACTTCTCCTTCGATAGCAGCGTCCATCGCTGCCCCCCGCCGGAGAATTTAGCAGTCTCGGCATGGTCGTGTACCAACGTTTTCAACTCACTCAAAGCAAGTGCGCGATATCTCGGCAGCGGTTCCCTTGGGAGCGACAGTTGCCGTTAGCAGGCTCGGACCTAACCGATCGGTCGGCTCCTCAGCCCCAAGACGACGAGGCCTACCCACCGACGGCGCCCGACCATGGTTGGAGCGGGCGACGGGAATCGAACCCGCGTATCCAGCTTGGGAAGCTGGCGCTCTACCATTGAGCTACGCCCGCGCTCGCCCAAGAGTAGCAGGCCCCCAGCCCCAGGTCATCCCAGCCGAGGCGCGGCCTGGCACGCCAGAGGAAATCCCGGCGAGCCGGAGACACCGCCGTAGGCTGGGAGCGTGGATGAACGAGGGGATCTGACGCGCGACGACCGCGCCATCACCCGGTTGGCCATGTCCCATGACGCGTCCCATTTCCTGCTCACCCCCACCGAGGTGGTCACCCCCCGAAACACCGATGAGGTGGCTCAACTCATGCGCGAGGCCGTCTCCCGTCGCGTGTCCCTCACCTTCCGCGGCGGCGGCACCAGCCTCACCGGGCAGGCCGTCACCGACTCCATCCTCGTCGACGTGCGCAGGCATTTCCGCCACGTCGAGGTGCTCGACGACGGCGCCCGCGTTCGCGCCGGAGCCGGGGCGACCCTGGCCTCCGTCAACGCCGCCCTCGCCCCCTACGGCCGCAGGCTCGGGCCCGACCCAACCAGCGAGGTGGCCTGCACCATCGGCGGCATCGTCGCCAACAACTCCTCCGGCATGCTCGCCGGAGCCACCCAGACTCCCTACCACACGCTCGAGTCAATGGTGCTCGTGCTGCCCAGCGGACGGGTCATCGACACCGCGGACCCGTCCGCGGACATCACGCTCCGCCTCGAGGAGACCGCCCTCGTGGGGGGCCTGCACATGCTCCGCAAGCGGCTGCGCACCAACCCCGACTCCGTCGCCGAGATCAACCGGTTGTTCTCCATCAAGAACACCATGGGCTACGCCATCAACGCCCTCACCGAATTCCACCGCCCGGTCGACATCATCGCCCACCTGCTCGTCGGCTCGGAGGGCACGCTCGGGTTCGTCGCCGAAGCCACCTTCCGCACCGTCCCACTCGCCACACACAGCGCGGCCGCCCTCGCGCTCTTCCCGAC
The DNA here is from genome assembly GCA_041854805.1 of Arachnia sp. Classification (GTDB taxonomy): domain Bacteria; phylum Actinomycetota; class Actinomycetes; order Propionibacteriales; family Propionibacteriaceae; genus Arachnia. Next base: position 5,993 of record JBHADA010000164.1, on the reverse strand, counting down.
GCTCGCAGCAGCCACCACGGCGGTCACCCCGCTCGTCGCGCACGGTTTCGAATCCATCGAGTTGATGGACGTGGCCGCATTACGGGTGGTTCGTAACCAGCCGAACGCACCAGCCCTCATCCGCGAGACTGCCCTGACCACACAGGCCGCCCTGCTGGTGGAGTTGCACGACGTGGACGAGGCCTCCTTGGCCACTCGCCTCGTTGCGGCAGGGGCCGCGCTGGAAGAGCTCGAGGTCATCGGGCGGGTGGAGCTCACCACCGAACGTGGAGCCCGCAACGCGTTGGTGGATCTGCGCCGCAGCCTTTACGCCCTGGTGGCCGGGGCCCGGAAATCGGGCACCACGACACTACTCGAGGACATCTGTGTGCCCCTGCCACGTCTCACGGAGATGTGCGCCGCCCTCGACCACCTGTTCGAGAAACACGGCTACGGCGTGCTGCACGTGCCGCTGTTCGCGCACGGCCGCGACGGCAACATCCACTTCCTGCTCAGTGAACGCTTCGACAGCGAGGAAGGCCTGATCCGCTACCGCAAGTTCAGCCGCGACCTCGCCAGCCAGGTGCTGCGCCGCGGCGGCGTCCTCAAGGCCGAGCACGGCACGGGCCGCGCCATGGCCGGTTTCCTCCGCCGTCAATACGGTGACGAGTTGTACGAGGTGATGCGGGAGATCAAGCGGCTGTTCGACCCCGCAGGCATTCTCAACCCCGGCGTGATCATCACCGACGACCCCGACGCGCACCTGACGAACCTGAAGCTCATGCCCAGCATCGAGGAGGAGGTGGATGGCTGCATCGAATGCGGCTTCTGCGAACCCGGCTGCCCGTCGCGAGACCTCACGTTGACGCCCAGGCAGCGGATCGTGCTGCGCCGCGAGATCGCCGCCCGCCGCGACGACGAGCAGTTGCTCGGGCAGATCAAGGACGAGGAATACGCCTACGCCGCCATCGAAACGTGCAGCGTGGGCGGCATGTGCGCCGTGGCCTGCCCGTTGGGCATCAACACGGGGGACCTGGTGCGGCGGCAGCGCGCCGCCCACGTCCACGGGCTCGAGAAGGCCGCCTGGAACCGGGCCGCCAAGTCCTGGAAGGCAGCCACGCGGATGGGGTCGGCTGCGCTCACCATGGCCAAGTCGTCAAGCCCCATCGCCCGCGCGGCCAGCTCTCTAGGACGCAAGATGCTCGGCCCGGACGCCGTGCCTACCTACGCCGACGACCTCCCCGGCGGCTCCGGGCTACGCCGCCGTCCGCGCCGGGGCGACAAGGCGGGGCAGGGTGAGGTGGCCGTCTATTTCCCGTCCTGCCTCAACTCCATGCTCGCCGCCTCCGGGCAGGGCGTGTTCTCCGCCTTCAACGAATTGTGCCGCCGGGCCGGGGTGTCCGTGATGCTGCTCGACGCCCAGGACCTGTGTTGCGGCGGGCCGTGGAAGGCGAAGGGTCTCATGGAGGGCTACGCCACCATGCGCCGCAAGGTGATGCAGACCCTCAACGGGATCGACGTCACGGTGATCAGCGACGCGGGAAGCTGCACCGCCAACCTGACGGAGATGGTCAACGGCTCCTACACCGTGCGCGACGTGGTGACCTTCGCCGCCGACGTGCTGCTGCCGCGGCTCACCGTCACCTCCCGGCTCCCCAGCCTCGCCCTGCACCCCACCTGCGGCTCGACACGGCTGGGCATCGACGACGCGTTGATGAGGGTGGCCAGGTTCATCGCCGACGAGGTGTACATCCCTCACTCGTGGGGATGCTGTGGCTTCGCCGGAGACCGTGGCCTGCTCCATCCGGAGTTGGTGGCCTCCGCCACGGCCGACATGGCCGCCGAGTTGGCGAACCTGGAATTCACCGCCTACGCATCGCTCAACCGGACCTGTGAGATCGGCATGTCTCGCGCCACCGGCAAAACCTATGTCCACATCGTCGAGCTTCTAGCCGCGGCCACCCGCGACGCCGGTAGCCTCAACCAGTCGCGGCCTTGACCAACTGCTCCAGCTTGAGGTCCTCGTCACCCGGGGTGAACCCCATCCGCACCACGACCAAGCCCTCGCTGGGCACCACCAACACGCGCTGACCATCGTTGCCGCGCGCCGAGAAGGAGCCACCAGGCACCTTCGGCATGTCGAGTGCGCCGTTGGCCCACCAACTCGCGGCGTATCCCGGAATCTCGGTCGACTCGACCGGCTTGGGCTGTGTCGCCTGGGCCATCCACCCCTCGGGCAGCAGCCGTTTCCCGGCCACGACCCCGTCGTCGAGCGCGAACTGGCCGACCCGTGCAAAGTCGCGCGGGGTTGCCCACAAGGAGGTACCGCACATCGGGGTGCCGGTGGCGTCGCTCTCCAGAACGGCCGAGGTCAGCCCGAGCGGGGCGAATAGCCGGGTGCGGATGTCGTTGGCCGCGCCGCGCATCCGTTCTCCCGCGATGTAGCAGAGCAGCGTAGTGCTGCCCGAGGAGTACTCCTGATGCGTGCCAGGCTTGTGGGTCAGCTCTTGGCGTGCGACGAAGGCCCCCATGTCCGGTTCCTCGAACAGCATCCGCGAGACCGGAGAGTCGCGTCCGCTGCTTTCGTCCCAGGCCAGGCCGCTGGTCATGCGCAGCAACTGATCGACGGTGATCTCCGCACGCTCGTCGGTCCACTCCGAAACGAGATGGTCCTCGTCGAGGGACAGCACCCCGTCGGCCACGAGCGCACCAATGTAAAGATTGGCCACTGACTTGGTGACCGACCAGCCCCGTTGCCGAGTCTCCGCGGTGAACCCGTCCGCATACCGCTCACCGACCACGACGCCATCACGCACGACGATGACGGCCCGAGTGCCCAGCGCCGCTCGCGCATCGGCGTCCAAACCGTCACCGAACGCGATGCCAATCGCCTCGTCCAGCGACGGGTCGATGGCCGTATCCTGAAGCAGAGGACTGGTGCCGGGGACACCAGCGGCGGCAGGCAGATCCGGCGGCTCGTCCGCCACGACGCACCCGAACTCGGTCTCCCACGCGGTTTGCTGGGCGAATATCCCACCCACCCAGGCACGGCTGTAGCCGCTGCCCTCCCCGGTCCGCAGCGAACCCATGAGCGGGTGAGGAGGGAGGTCCTTGAGCGTGTCCTCGGATGCTCGTCCGCTCAGGGCCATCAGGGCGCACTGGTTGTGCGCGGCGTACCCAGTGGCGGTGCGCAGCAGGGGGCGAAAGTAGAGGTAGGCCCCCACCAGCAAGGCAAGAACCAAGGCTCCTGAGATCCCAGTCACCAATGCCCAGCGCCTGCGCCTGCGCATCTCACCCCCCGAAGCTAGTTCCCACGCCGCGGGCGGCGACCACCCAGGGATGGTCGACGGGCACCGTCTTGAGGTTTCCCGCCACCTCGGCCAGCGGCACGGGCACCGCCGCGCCGGATTGGGAGGCAACGGTGAAGCCGAACTCCCCCGCCGCCACTAGGTCCGCGCCCGCCGAGCCGAGCAGGGTGCCCAGCAGCCGGTCGTTGGCGTCGGGAGTGCCGCCGCGCTGCACGTAGCCGAGGATCGTCACACGCGACTCGAGCCCCGTCGCCTCTTCCAGGCTGGTGGCTAGGGCGAACGCGTTGTCGCGATGGCTCGACTCGACGGTGGCCCGGTGGCGCTTCGCCGCATCCTTCTGCTCTGGAGTCGAGGCCGCCTTGACCAGGGCGTTGGCGGCCGCCAGATCTGCGGTGGCCCGCTGGTCCCGGGCTCCCTCGGCGATAGCGATGACGGAGAAGTTGCGCCCGGACGCGGCGCGTGCCTTGACTGATTCCGCGATGGCTTCCACGCGGTAGGGGATCTCGGGGATCAGGATGACGTCGGCTCCGCCGGCGATCCCGGCGCCGAGTGCCAACCAGCCGGCCTTGTGCCCCATGATCTCGACGAGGATTACACGGTGGTGTGAGTGTGCCGTGGAGTGGAGCCTGTCGACGGCTTCGGTGGCGATCCCAAGCGCCGTCGAGAACCCGAAGCTGGTCTCGGTGTGGGCGATGTCGTTATCGATGGTCTTGGGCAGGTGTAGCACGTTGAGCCCGGCCTGCGCGAGCCGCTGGGCGTTCTTGGCGGTGCCGCCCCCGCCGATGCACACCAGCGCATCGAGCCGGTTGCGTTCGTAGTTCTCGACGATGGTGGGCACCATGTCGCGCATCTCGCCGTCGACAAGCATCCGATGCGGCTTGTCCCGGGAGGTGCCCAGGATGGTGCCGCCGACGGTGAGGATGCCCGCGAGTGCCTCACCGTCGAGGGGGCGCCATTTGTCTTCCGCGAGGCCACGGATGCCGCGGATGAACCCGATCAATTCCATGCCGTGACGGCCAATGGCTGCCTTGCCGAACCCGCGGATGGCGGCGTTGAGGCCCGGGGAGTCGCCGCCGGCGGTGAGAATTCCAACTCGCTTACCCATGCCAAGAACCCTAGCGGCGTCGAACGAACCGCGGGCAAAAGTCTGTGGCTCACGCCGATGGCCCGCTCGGCGGAGGTGCCCCTGGGGCGCGAGACCGCTTTAGCCAGAGACGTCGGTCCGGGGCGGCCCCCATCCTTCCCTGGCGCTCCCCCTGGCTAAGGTTCTTGGGCGGGTGCTCCGGGGCGTTTCCCGTCCTAGAATCCCTGCATGACTGATGGCCGCCTCGAAACCCTTCGCTGTTCGGATCAGGATCGCGAACTTGTCGCCCAGGTGCTCAACACCGCGTATGCCGACGGGCGGCTGACGTTCGACGAGCACGCCGACCGCATCGCCCAGGCCTACGACGCGAAGACCTTTGGGGAACTGTCCAAGTTGACCGTGGATCTCGTCGCCGCCGAGGAACGCCCTCCGGCTCCCAGCACGCCGCCCGCACCTCTGGCGCCTTCCGCTTCTGGGGCCTACCGGGGAGGCAACGCGCTCTTCTCAAGCATGCGCCCCGGGCAGATCAGCCTGCTCGATTCCGAGGTGACGCTCAACGCGTGGCTCGGCGACGTGAAGCTCGATCTTGTTGGCGCCCAGTACGTCTCCCCCGAGACCGTCGTCCACATCGGCGGCATGATGTGCGACGTGAAGATCCGGGTGCCTGAGGGCGTTTCGGTGGATACCAGCGGCATCACACTAATTCTGGGCGACAGCAAGGCCGATGGCATCGTGCCCGGCTCGGTGAATCTAAAGCTGGTTGGAACCCTCATCATGGGCGACCTCAAGATCTACGGCCCCGCCATGGCGAATCAGCGCAAATACACCAAGTTCGCCCGCTGAAGCTGCCTTCCCCACCACGTGACGCGGCGCCACAGCCACTCGACCGGACCGTAGCGGAAGAAAGTGAAGCCACAGCCCGGCCATGAGCGGCTGACCCACGCCCCAGCACAACGACTCCAGCAAGGGAATATCCCGATGGACGCCACGATCAGGCTTGCGAACACGTAGCAGGTCAAGGACATCCGCCCCAGTGACTCCAGCACCGCCGCCAATGGTGTGGCGCATGCCAAGGACACGGGACAGATGTAAAGCGGCTCTTCGTACTTGAGCGTGGGTCAGAGGCGTAGTCCGCCGCCGCTGAGGAGCATTCTGAGGCGGTAGTTGGCGGGTGCGGATCCCTCTGGCGACAGGCCCACCAACCTCGACCGACTTCGTAGAGAGGTGAGCCAAATGTGCTGGACCCCACACAACGTCTACGGAAAGACCCACCGAGGGTGCATAGTGATCAAGAGCCGACATACTTAGAGTTGATTAGAAACCGTTGGCGAATGCTTCTGCGCCGCCAGCGGGCGCAATCAGTATCGCGGCTGCCGTCACTAGATAGGCAGATGCAGTGCGGAACTCTTAGGCGATAGAAGACGTGTGAGATGCAGCGGCATACCGCCTGGGCGCGGTACCCTCGGATACGATGAGGGAACGGGGTTTGTGATCTTGTGGTCATGCCGAGAGGGGGGACCAGACGTGCAGGTCAAGAGCTTCAGCACGGACGATGTGGCTTTCTACCGCCGAATCGACTACTGGCAGGACGTTGTCACCAGGTCCTTCGCCCGCTGTGCGGT
>JBHADA010000163.1:0-5329 GCA_041854805.1 Arachnia sp. | reverse complement strand
GCAGGCGGATGATCGACAGAACGCCGAACAGGCCGAGGCCGAGGCCGGCGCCGACGGCGGTGCCCAACAGCACCGTGCTGACGGCCATGACGCCCAGGTTGACGCCGATGTAGGCGACCAGGAGATCGCGGCGGTGATGGCGCGGGAAGTAGACGCCGACGACGAGCGCGAGGATGGCGACGATGTCGAGGCCGAAGTGAAGGATGGCGGCGGTGGTCACGATGTGCTCCCCTACGGTTGCGTTGACTGACAGCCACCATTGCGCCGGACCTGGCTGTGAGGATTCTGTGTCACCCGGCAGCGACGCCTGTGAGGCGCCGCCATTCGGCATCACCCCTTGTCCGAAGGCAGTTGTGCAGCTCATGTGGGGGTCTCACCCTCCGCACAGCCACCGCACAGCCGCGGGCCGTGCACTGGATGCCATGAGCCAGAACACCTTGCACCAACCGGCCCCGGATGCGGGGGCCGAAGGGCCGGACGCCGCGCCGGCCGCCCCTGCCCCGCGCAGGTTCTCCCGCCGCGCCCTCTTCGGGTACGGCGGCCTGTTCACCGTCGGCGCCGGCGTCACGTGGGCGCTCGACCGCTACGTCATCGAGCACGCCGAGGTCACCTCCGCCTCCAGCACGTGGGAGGCCGCCGCGGCGGCGTCCGGCACCGTGAGCGGCACCTCGTACGCGGGCACCGGCGCCACCATCGACATCACGACGCACACCTCCGGCAGCGGCTCGGACACCATCACGTGGTACGTCGCCGACCTCAAGCTGACCGGCGCGGAGTCGCTGCGCTCGGCCTTCGCCAAGGACACCTACGGCGAGAACATCATCGAGTACCCGTCGACCATCGCCGCCAACAACAACGCCGTGTTCGCCATCAACGGCGACTACTACGGGTTCCGTGACACCGGCATCGTCATCCGCAACGGCGTCGCCTCCCGCGACGCCGGCGTCCGTACCGGGCTGGCCATGCACCGCGACGGCACGCTCTTCGCCTACGACGAGACCGCCACCAACGCCGCCGCTCTCGTGGCGGACGGCGTGTGGCAGGCGTGGTCGTTCGGGCCGTCGCTCGTCGAGGGCGGCGCCGCCGTGTCGGGCATCGACTCGGTCGAGATCGACACCAACGTCGGCAACCACTCGATCCAGGGCAAGCAGCCCCGCACGGGTCTCGGCATGATCGAGGCCAACCACCTCGTCGCCGTCGTCGTGGACGGGCGCAGCTCCGGCTACAGCCGCGGCGTCACGATGACCGAGTTCGCCCAGATCTTCGTCGACCTCGGCGCCCAGGTGGCGTACAACCTCGACGGTGGCGGCAGCTCCACCATGGTGTTCGACGGATCCCTCGTGAACAACCCGCTCGGCCGGGGCAGCGAGCGGGGCACCTCCGACATCATCTACGTGGCGGGCTGACCGATGCTCGTCCTGATCCCCGCCTACGAGCCCGACCTGCGGCTCGTGCAACTGGTCCGCGACCTCGGCGTCCACCTGCCCGGCGCCACCGTCCTGGTGGTCGACGACGGCTCGGGACCCGCCTACGACGGCGTGTTCGAGGTGGCCCACGCGGCCGGCGCGCGGCTGCTGCGCTACACGACGAACCAGGGCAAGGGCGCCGCCCTCAAACAGGGCTTCGCGTGGGCGGCCGAGCACGCCCCCGACGAGGCCGTGGTGTGCGCCGACTGCGACGGCCAGCACACGCCGGCGGACATCGCCCGGGTGGCCGGGCTCGTCGAGCCGGGCGCGATGGTGCTGGGCGGACGCCGCTTCACCGGCCGGGTGCCGCTGCGGAGCCGGATCGGCAATACGGTCTCACGGTGGCTCTTCCGCCTCGTCGCGGGCGTCGGCGTCCACGACACCCAGACCGGGCTGCGCGCCTATCCCGCCGACCTGCTGCCGTGGCTCCGCAGCATCCCCGGCGACCGGTTCGAGTACGAGTTCAGCCTGCTGCTGCGAGCCTCGGGCGCCGGCGTCCGGATCGTCGAGGCACCCATCGAGACGATCTACCTCGACGAGAACGCCTCGTCGCACTTCCGGCCCGTCCGGGATTCGCTGCGCATCTACACGCCGCTGCTCACGTTCGCGGCGTCGTCGCTGGCGGGCTACGTGATCGACATGGTGGCCCTGGTGGGCCTGGTGTCGCTCGGCGTCCCGCTCGTGGCGGCCGCCGTGGGCGCCCGGCTCCTCAGCGCCGCGGCGAACTTCACGATCAACCGGGAGGTCGTCTTCGGCCACACCGGCGACCGCCTGGACGCCGCCGCGCGCTACGCGGCCCTCGCCGCGGCACTGCTGGGCGCCAATGTGGTGCTCATGTCCGCGCTGGTGACCGCCTGGGGGGTGCCGCTGATCCTGGCCAAGGTGGTCGTGGAGGCGGGGCTGTTCGTCGTGAGCTACAGCGTCCAGAATCGCATCGTGTTCGCCTCGCGCCACCCCCGCGCCGCGGACGCCGTCCGCGCGAGGGTTCCGCTGTGAACCGGCTCGTCACTGGCTCGACGATCGAGGGCCCGCGGGAACGTTCCCGCGGGCCCTCGTCGTTCTCGCTCGGCGATCGAGCAGGGGTCACTTGACGGTGACGGTGGCGCCGGCAGCCTCGAGCTGCTCCTTCGCCTTGGCGGCCACGTCGCGCGCGACCTTCTCCAGCACCGGCTTCGGGGCGGCCTCCACGAGCTCCTTGGCCTCCTTGAGGCCGAGCTCCGCGAGGGCGCGCACCTCCTTGATGACCTGGATCTTCTTGTCGCCGAAGGACTCAAGGATGACGTCGACCTCGGAGGACTCCTCCTCCTCGGGGGCGGCCTCGCCGCCACCGGCGGCCGGCGCGGCGGCCGCGACGGCGACCGGAGCGGCGGCGGTGACACCGAAGGTGTCCTCGAACAGCTTCACGAACTCGGAGAGCTCGATCAGGGTCATCTCCTTGAAGGCATCAAGGAGCTCGTCGTTGGTGAGCTTCGCCATGATGGGCGTTCCTTTCTTACTCGGCAGCGGCTGCCGCGTCGGTGGCCTCGGCAGCGGGCGCTGCGTCGGATGCCGAGGCGTCCTCGGCGGTGTCAGGCTTCTGGTCAGCCTCGGGGGCAGCGGCCTCCTGGCCGGCGCCACCGATGAGGGACGGGTTCTCCCCCGCCGCCGCCTCCAGCGCACCCAGGGCGCGGGCGGCCTGGGAGAGCGGAGCGGCAATGAGGTACACGGCCTTGCTGAGGTTCGCCTGCATGGCGCCGGCGAGCTTCGCGAGGAGGACCTCGCGGGACTCGAGGTTGGCCAGCTTCTTCACCTCATCGGCGTCGAGGACGCGACCGTCCATGACGCCACCCTTGATGACCAGATGCGGGTTGTCCTTCGCGAAGTCACGCAGACCCTTCGCCACCGTGGTGATCTCCCCGGTGATGAACGCGATCGCCGTCGGGCCGGTGAGGAGCTCGTCGAGCCCCTCGATGCCCGCCTCCCGGGCGGCGATCTGGGTCAGAGTGTTCTTCGTGACGGCGTAGGTGGCGTCCCCGCTGATCGAGCGCCGCAGTTCCTGCAGGCTCGACACGGACAGGCCACGGTACTCGGTCAGCACAGCGGCATTCGCCGAGGTGAAGTTCGCCTTCAACCCCTCGATGGCGGCTGCCTTGTCCGGCCTCGCCATGGGTCTCCTTCCCACTTCTTCTGGTACGAAAGCTGTCGACATGAAAAAACCCGTGGTGCGCAGGCACTCACGGGACGCATCCTGGGACGACCAGGATCTCACATGACACCTGCGCGGGATTTGCATCGGATCGGTGTCCGACCACCAGCGGTCTTCGGCTTCGGGCCCAGCCTACGCCATCGGCGCAGGCCTCCTCAAATCGGCGGGTTCGCCCGCGGCTGTCCGGGCGTCTCGCCGTGCCCGGTTCCTGCGGGCGGTGGGGGCCTGCTGGTGTGGTTGGTGTGTGAGGTGTTGGTTTCCGGGTCTGGATATGGTGGTGCCCCGTCCACAATTCCCTTCCCCCGGCACCCACTGCTGGGTGGGGGGATGGTCGTGGGCGGGGCACCATCCCTACCCCCCTCGTGTTGGGGGGGTGTGTTCGGCGGTGTCCTACTCTCCCACACCCTGGCGGGTGCAGTACCATCGGCGCTGGAAGGCTTAGCTTCCGGGTTCGGTATGGGACCGGGCGTTTCCCTTCCGCCATGACCACCGAAACAATCTTGTATTGTCATCCCACACGCACCCACATGCAGGGGAAAAAAGGAACCTCACGCGGGGGGGCGTGTTGTGCCAGATATCGTATAGCGGACGCGAACACTCGTGTTACCCATGTTTTGACATCGTTTGCGGGTGTTGGTTGAGTGACAAGCCCTCGGCCTATTAGTACCGGTCAGCTCCACGTATTACTACGCTTCCACATCCGGCCTATCAACCCCGTCGTCTCCGGGGGGCCTTACCCACTCAAGGTGATGAGAGCCCTCATCTCGAAGCGTGCTTCCCGCTTAGATGCTTTCAGCGGTTATCAGTCCCCAACGTAGCCAACCAGCCATGCACCTGGCGGTACAACTGGCACACCAGAGGTTGGTCCGTCCCGGTCCTCTCGTACTAAGGACAGCCCTTCTCAAGACTCTAACGCGCGCAGCGGATAGGGACCGAACTGTCTCACGACGTTCTAAACCCAGCTCGCGTGCCGCTTTAATGGGCGAACAGCCCAACCCTTGGGACCAACTCCAGCCCCAGGATGCGACGAGCCGACATCGAGGTGCCAAACCATCCCGTCGATATGAACTCTTGGGGAAGATCAGCCTGTTATCCCCGGGGTACCTTTTATCCGTTGAGCGACACCACTTCCACACGTAGATGCCGGATCACTAGTCCCGACTTTCGTCCCTGCTCGAGCCGTCACTCTCACAGTCAAGCTCCCTTATACACTTACACTCAACACCTGATTACCAACCAGGCTGAGGGAACCTTTGGGCGCCTCCGTTACCATTTAGGAGGCAACCGCCCCAGTTAAACTACCCACCAGGCACTGTCCCCAACCCAGATCATGGGCCAAGGTTAGACATCCAATCCGATCAGAGTGGTATTTCAACAACGACTCCACCACCACTAGCGTGATAGCTTCATAGTCTCCCACCTATCCTACACAAACCGAACCAAACACCAATACCAAGCTATAGTGAAGGTCCCGGGGTCTTTCGTCCTGCCGCGCGTAACGAGCATCTTTACTCGTAGTGCAATTTCACCGGGCCTGTGGTTGAGACAGCAGAGAAGTCGTTACGCCATTCGTGCAGGTCGGAACTTACCCGACAAGGAATTTCGCTACCTTAGGATGGTTATAGTTACCACCGCCGTTTACTGGGGCTTAAATTCTCCGCTTCGCCACACAAGGCAG
>JBHADA010000162.1:0-24890 GCA_041854805.1 Arachnia sp. | reverse complement strand
GATCGGATAGCGACAATACCAGCGCACCGCCCACAGGATCACATCACCCTGGAAATGGCGCCACTTGAAATCCGTCATCGTTCCGTCCGTCCAATCTCCGCCAAGCATGCTCAAGCTTCACGATTTTTGCAACAGAGCCCTGGTTGGCATCCCAAGCCAGCACGCCAGCACCGCCGAAGCGGGCGAAGATCGCACTGAGCAGCACGGTCGTAGGCGTCTTGCTCGCTCCCCCCTTGCCGTTCACAACGGCAATGGTGCGCGGGCCGGGCCAGTGCTGTGACACTGCGAAAGTGTCATCGCGCTCGGCCTTCTCGGCCGCGCCCGGTGAGAGGCGCAGCCCGAGCCGGGTTGCGGTTCCACGCCAGCCCTTCATCGCGGGTTCTTCAATGCGCGTGCTCTTCAAGAACGATTCACGCATCGCGCGACGGGTGACGATTGCCTGCGGCGCCCGTTCTGCGGTGTCCTCGTCTATAGGCGTCTCGGCCTTGATCGTCTCGGTGCTCGGGCGAAGGTAGGGTGACGCGACCGGCTCGGGCTTCTCGTGGATCGTGCCGTCAGGATGCACGATCATTTCCCAAGTGCCGTCTGGTTCGGTCGTGATGAACTCGACTACCTCGCCGGTCGCGGCCGCGTGATCCACCACAATACTTGCGACCTTGCGGCGGGCGTCTTCGAGACTTGCCCCGATGACCTTCTGGGGCTGCCCGTTGAGCGTGACGATTGCTGAGCCGTCCTTTTCGGTAGTGGCATGAGCGGTCATGATGCTTCCTCCTTGTGTGATGCGACAGCCGTTGCCGTGGAGCTGCCTCCGGGTGACTGATTCGGCGGGTACGCCTCAATTCGCACGGCGGCGTCTCCGAGCTGCAAGCGCACGCCGTTGGGAACAACGGTCGGCGTGTGTGGTGCGAGGGGCGTTCCATCGGCCTCAGTGCCATTTGCTGCGTCTTGATCGGTGACGATCAAGCGGCATTCGTCATCGACGTCGACCAGGGCGTGCGTGCGGGAGCACTCACGGCCAGGGCTTGCAAGCGTGACGCTTGTGTGCCCTGCAATCTCTTTGGGCCTGCGGCCGAGCACGATAGGTGGCTGGACGCGAAGGGCACGCGCACCTTCAACGTGCACAATCAGAGTTGGCCGTGCTGCCTTTCGCTGCACAACGATGGTCTGATCGAGCACGGGTTCTTCCTCGACGGGAGCACGATAATGCGTTTCTTCCTCGACGGGGGCGACGTGGTAGGCCTCGGGGATCGCGCTAAGCCGTGGCTTAGGCGGGATAACCGGCGTAGGCATGAGCGAAATCGTGCCGTCTGGGTAGACGTAGAACTGCCAGTTAGCATCGGGATCATATGCGATGAAGTGCTGAGCTGCGCCCGTCTCTACGGCGTGAGCTATGGCCATTTCTCGTACCTTGTCGCGGGCTTCGCTGAGAGAGGGAGCACGAAACTTGGTTTCGTGCCCGTCGATCACGATACGAGCTGAGCCGTCTCGGCCAACGAACGATTCAATGGACATAGCGGAGCTTCTTACTCTTCGTTTTCGGGCAATGATGGTGCGGGTAGGTCGAGGTCGCCAAGCATCGGCTGTTCGATGTCAACAACGGTGCCGGTGCGCTCATCGAGGATGAAGTACCAGATAGCGGAGTTGTTGCCGATAGGCACGGTGGTCGAGCCGTTGTGATAGGTGCCGTCGTAGTTCACTTCGATACCTACACGGAACTTCCCGGTGCCTGGTGCGGCGTGCTCGTTACCCTCGCCGTACTCGATTGAAACGGGGGCGCTGCCCACGTTGTTGACCTTGATCTGTGCGGTTGGGCTAGAGCCGAAATATCCGGCCCATACAGGCAGGTATTCGCGTGCGAGGCTTTCGCTCATACCAGCGTCGATATAACGCTGTTGCGTAAGTGCGGGGTCTTCGGCTGCCCGCCATGCCGCTGCTAGGCGGGCAACGTCGAAGACGGTTTGCTGCTGTTCCTCAGTGAACGTGATGGTAGGGGTTTCTTCGATCTGGCTTGATGTGTCGGGCTGTGCCTGGTCGTCTTCGCGGGTCTGGTTCGCGAGAACGAGCCACACGATGAGGCCTGCGAGGATCGCGGCCGCTGCGATGCAGCCGATGATGATGAGCGTGAGTCGCTTGCGGTCAATCATGGTGTGGTGCTCCTTAGAACGTAAAGCCAGCGGCAGTGAGGATGGGGAGGGGGTCAACGGCGGTGCCATTCAGGTGCACCTCGAAGTGCAGGTGACAGCCGGTGCTGTAGCCCGAGCTGCCGGTCAGCGCGATTTGGTCTCCGGCTTTCACCTTTTGACCTGCTGAAACCATAATTTCGTTACCTATAGAATCGTCTTTGCGCTGCTTGGGTTTAGCACTGTGGTCACCGAAATTATTGCGCTCGCCGAGTGTGGATACCTACCCATGAAGCATTGGCCGTAGCAATCGTCAGCACAGCACCCATGCGTTTACTAGGTATCTATATATTCATGCTGGAAGCGTCGGTTTCCGTGGATCCGGAGTGCAGTCATAAGCATAAGGTTTGCGGCAACACCAATCGCAATCAATATAAGTATGTTGGACCAATAGACCCCAGCACCAAGACCCGAGGAAATTGCTTCTCGGAAACTATAGGTGAGGTTTCATCGCCCGCAGGGCGCTTGGACGTCGATACACATCGGAGCATCGTTCCACTCGAGCGTTCAGGTTGAGTCCGATGATGTCTCGCTCGGCGTGTGGCGATGGAACACGGACGGCGATTGGCTGAGTGACGATGACACAGCTCGCTGCTCTGTCGACGAGTGATCGTGCTCTGAGCAATTGAGAGCCGCTCGCGGTCCTAGGGAGACAGCGGGTTGTCTATCCCCGCCGAAAACGATCGTTTTCGGGGCGGCTACCGGTGACGTCGGCCAGAGGGCCGACACACCGCGGGCTCGCCAATCGAAACTTACCACCGAACCCCCGGTGCACCGAAACTACCGCTAGACCGTTTTCGGTTGCTCCGGTAGAATGGACTCAGGCCTAGGAGAGGAGAGCCCCACCGTGGCTACGAAATTCAACATCGAGGAGCGCTGGCCCGAGTTGTTCGTGCAGCTCGACGAGACCCAGCGCCGTGCCGTGGTGCAGTTGCTGGCCAGCGCGTGGCACGAGGGGTGGACCCCGAACCGCGAGGACGTGGAGAACCTGACCGACGAGGCCCGCGGCGCGATCGACGCCGCGGAGTACCGTCGCCGCGCCCATGCGGCTGCGGAGCGTCAGCGAGCGATGCCCCAGCGGCGGGTGTTTTTTCGTGACGTGAAGCCGTATGAGGTTCCGGAGAGGTTGGATGACTTGAAGGGTCCGGCCGACGGTGTTGTTGATCTGCCCCACGCGGTGCTGTGGGCACCGGGCGGTGGCCGCGTCGACCTTGATGCGGAGGGAGGCACCGGTCTGGCCTATCGGGCGGTGTTGGCCGAGGGGTCCGTTGCCGATCAGGTGGCCGTCGTGAATCGCGATCGGCTCATGTCGGTGTGGCCAGAGCTACTGCTGCCGCGGCGTGTGCGCGAACTGTGGGAGGCTCGGTTTCCCGAGCTGCGCACTGCGGTGAGTGCATGAGCGAGGAGAGCGACGCCCAGCGGAAGGTAATCCGCATCGCCCTGGCGGGCATTGCGCGGGCCGGTTTCGCGCTGGCGGGCTCGGGTGCGATCCGTGAACACGGTGTGATCGACCGGCCGACCGAGGACGTCGACCTGTTCACCACAACGCAGGACGCCGACGAGTTCGCGAGAGCTGTCGAGCGGGTGGTGGCGGACCTGCGCGGGAGTGGGTATGAGGTCGAGGAGGCCCGCCGGGCCGCGCATTTCGCGCGTTTGGTGGTGCGCACCGGCAACGGGGTCCAGCTCGACGTCGACATGGGGGTGGACTGGCGCGAGAACGACCCGGTGAGGCTCGATGTCGGTCCCGTGCTCAGCGTCAAGGACGCGGTGGGCAACAAGGTCTCTGCGCTGTACTCACGGGGTGAGCCGCGTGACTACCTCGACGTCGACGCGATCCGCGGGTGGGGCCGGTTCACCGACGAGGAGCTGTTGAGCGCGGCCGCAGCGCGTGATGCTGGATTCGAGGTGACCATGTTTGCCCAGCAGTTGGAGGCAGTGCGTCGGGTGACGGCTTTGGATGTCGAGTGTTATGGCGTCAGCGCCGAGCAGTTGGAGGCCGTCAAGGCGCGTTGCATGCAGTGGGCTGCGCACCTGCGCGGTCGGCCGGACAGTGTCGAGGCGGAGTCCTCGCGTTTGGCCGAGCCGCAGCACTCAGTGGTGAGTGCCAGTTTCCCGCGTGTGGCCACCGAAGCGACAGGATGCAAGTCGGACAGTCCTCAGGCCCAATCCCGCACGAGCGGCCTCTACGGACGTGGCTACGGCACCACGGGACGGAGGGATGGACGGTGAGTAACCTCGTGGGCTATGCGCGAGTGCCGAAGCGCGAGCAAAACCCCGAGGCCCAGGAGGCTGAGCTGCGCGCCGCCGGCGCGGCGCGCGTGTTCGTCGACCACGGCGATTCCAGCCGGGTCAAGGACCGGCCGCAGTGGCTCGCGTGCCTGGACTATCTGCGCCCCGGCGACACGCTGATGGTGTGTCGCCTCGACCGTATCGCGGGCAGCGAGACGATGGCGATCCAGACCATCAACGAGCTGCACGAGGCAGGCGTGGACATCAAGAGCTTGACCGAGCCCGAAATAGACACCACCACGACGACGGGGCGTGCGCTGTTCGGCATCGTCGCCGTGTTTGCGCAGCTTCGCGTTGACACTATCCGGGACAATACCCGGCGCGGCTTGGCGCACGCTCGTGCTCAGGGTCGCGTCGGCGGCCGACCGTCGGTCATGACGCCCGAGCGGGTCAAAGCCGCTGTGAAGATGCGCGAGCAGGAGATGAGCATCGCGGAGATTGCGCGCACGTTCGGCGTCGGTGCTTCCAGCGTATCGCGCGCTCTGGCCAAGCACGACAAGCAGGCATCCGTCACCATGCCGTAGGCGGTCCTGACCGGGGGGAGGCGTGGGCCGAGGGCTCACCATCTCGCCCAAGCAGAAAGAACCACTTGTGGCCCGGCGACCCGAGGCGTACATTCAACATATGGTGAATTCGTCGAGTGATGAAGTTGCTGTTCGGTTCGACCGGCTCACCGTCCACCGAGCCCGGCGGGAGGTGCTACACGCCGTCTCGGCCGAGCTGCCCGCCGGCTCGATCACCGGGCTGATGGGACCCTCGGGTTGCGGGAAGACCACCCTCATGCGCTCCCTGCTGGGGGTGCAACGCATCTCCTCCGGAAAGGCCGAGGCCTTGGGGCTCCCCGCGGGCGACAAGCGTTTGCGTCGGCGCATGGCCTACACAAGCCAAAGCCTCAGTTGCTACCCAGACGTCAGCGTGCGGGGCAACGTCGCCTACTTCGCCCGGCTCGTCGGCGCCGGTAAGGACGCACCCAGGCGCGCCATCGAACGGGTGCGGCTGGGCGAGTACCAGCACCGCCGGGTCGACCAGCTCTCGGGCGGGCAAGCCAGCCGGGCCTCTCTGGCGTGCGCGCTGGTGGGGGAGCCGGAGGTGCTGGTGCTCGACGAGCCCACCGTCGGGTTGGACCCGCTGACCCGGGAGGCGCTGTGGGAGATGTTTCGCGAGCTGGCCGACTCCGGCACGACGCTGCTGGTCTCCAGCCATGTCATGGACGAAGCCAGCCGCTGTGACAGCGTGCTGTTCATGCGCGAGGGCAGTTTCCTCGCCCACGAGCCCGTCGCCTCGCTGCAGGAACGCACCGGTGGGTCAAACCCCGAGGCCGCCTTCCTCGCGCTGGTGAAGGAGGCGGCATGAGGTTCCGCGCCTGGACCGCCACTGCGCTGCGGATCGTCGCCCAGTTGCGCGGCGACCCGCGCACGGTCGCCATGATCCTCATCGTGCCAGCTCTGCTCATGACGCTGCTGTACTACGTCTTCGTCGACGTTCCTGTGCCGCCTGGGCAGCCGCCCGTGTTCGACTCGCTCGGCCCGACGATGCTAGCCGTGCTGCCCATGCTGCTCATGTTCATCGTCACCTCGGTGGCCATGCTGCGCGAACGCACATCCGGCACGCTGGAGCGGATCTTCACCACGCCACTGACGAAGTGGAACTTGCTCGCCTCCTACGGGGCGGTCTTCGGCGTGCTGGCGGTGGGACAGGCCGGCATCCTGGCGGCTCTCGTGCTTGGCCCATTCGAAGTGGCGATCGAGGGGCAATGGTGGGTATTGCTCATCCTCGCCTTCCTCGACGCGCTTGTCGGCGTGGCCTTTGGCCTGCTGGCCAGCGCCTTCGCCCGCACCGAGTTTCAAGCAGTGCAGTTCATGCCCATCGTGATCTCCCCGCAGATCTTCCTGTGCGGGCTGCTCGTGCCAGCCGATCAGATGCCCGACGTGTTGGCCGCCGCGGCGGATTGGCTGCCCATGACGTGGGCGGTGGACGTGGTGGACGAGGTGCGCACCGCCGCGGAGCTCAGCTCCGACGGATGGATCCGCGTCGCGGGGCTTGGCGCCCTCGTCATCGCCGCGCTCGCGGTAGCCTCTTTATCCATGACGAGGAAGACGGCGTGAGCCAGGCCGCCGGGAAGGGGGAACGGACGCGGCAGCGGATCGTGGCGGCCGCGGCCCAGTTGTTCGCCGCCAAGTCCTTCGACGGCGTCAGCGTGCGCGCTATCGGGAAGGCGGCCTCTGTCGATCCCGCCCTCATCAACCACTACTTCGGCTCGAAGGAGGGCCTGTTTCAGGTGGTTCTGGAGGAGGCGCTGAGCCCCGAGGACAACATCAACGAGGTGGTCTCGGGCCCTCGGGATGGCTTGGGCGAGAGGGCTGTCCGGCGGGTGGAGAGAATCTGGTCCTCCCCAGCGGGCCCCGCCATGGCGGCGCTGTTTCGCCGGGCGCTGGCGGGGCATCACGAGGTGGTGCGCGACTT
Source organism: Arachnia sp. (assembly GCA_041854805.1). GTDB lineage: Bacteria > Actinomycetota > Actinomycetes > Propionibacteriales > Propionibacteriaceae > Arachnia. Next base: position 17,958 of record JBHADA010000162.1, on the reverse strand, counting down.
CGCCACACGCGCGCTCATCGGCACGATCGCCGAGCACTTGGAAGGGTCGGAGAAGGAACGTCGGCTGCGGGCCTCGCTGGCGGCGAGCCAGATGTCTGGCTATGTCATCGGCCGTCACCTGCTGCGCGTCGAGCCCCTGGCCAGCCTCACTGTCGACGAGGCGGTGGCGCTGATCGGCCCCACGATCCAGCGCTACCTGACCGGCCCGCTCGAGTCAGCCTGAGGACTGAAATACCCGCCGGTCGAGTCCCTGGGCCCTCCGGTCCCGTGACTCGCCCAGCGGGCACTTTCTCCTTCTCGGGTCACTAGCCGATCGTTGGAGGCACGAGGGCGGAGCCCCGTGCGAAGAAGACGGCCCCGCGGCAAAACCGCGGGGCCGTAATGGTGAGCCGGTCTCACTCAGCGGGGAGCACGTTGCCCGCCGGCCAGGTCTCCTTGATGAACTTCTTCACCTCGTCGGAGTGCAGGAGTTCGTCGAGCTTGGCCACGGCCTCGTTCTTGTTGTCCTTGCGCCACACCAGCATGTTGGCGTAAGGGTTGCCCGCCACCTTCTCTAGCAGGAGCGCGTCCTCGGACTTGAGGCCCGCGTCGAGGATGAAGTTGCCGTTGACGAAGGCCAGATCCACGGCAGGGTCATCGATCTGCTGGACGATCACCTCGGGCTGGTTGTCCTCGAACTGGAAGCCGTGCGGGTTCTGCTCCTCGGTCAAGTTGAGCGCGGACGAGGAGTCGTCGATGTTCTTGAGCAGGCCGGCCTCTTCGAGCAGCTTGAGGCCACGGGCCTGGTTCGAGGCGTCGTTGGTGATGGCGATCTTGGCGCCGTCGGGCAGCTTGTCGATGGAGTCATACTTCGAAGAGAACGCTCCGAAGGGCTCGATATGGATGCCCTCGCCATGGTCGAACTGGTAGCCCTTTTCCTTGATCTGGGACTCGAGATAGGGCAGATGCTGGAAGTAGTTCGCGTCCAGATCGCCCGATGCCAAGCCCTCGTTGGGCTGCACATAGTCTTGGTACTGCTTGATCTCCAGCTCGATGCCCGCGTCAGCGGCAAGGTTGTCGCGGACGTACTCGAGGATCCGGGCGTGCGGCACTGGGCTGGCGCCGACGACGACCTTCGTCTGCCCGTTGGAGCCCTCAGTTTGGGAGCCGCAAGCGCTCAGCATCATGGTCGCGGCCAGCGAGGCTGCTGCTGCTGCGAGTAGTTTGCGCATGGTGGGAATCTCCTTGGGACGGGGCCAACGACGGTTGACCGATGTGGGGGTTAGCGATGATCCACGAGGGTGGCGATACGGTCTCCGGCCATCTGGATCACCTGGACGATGAGCACCAGGATCACGACCGTGATGATCATGACGTCCGGTTGGAAGCGCTGGTAGCCGTAGTTGTAGCCCAGCCTCCCCAGGCCGCCGCCGCCGATGAGGCCCGCCATCGCCGAATAGCCGACGATGGTGACCAGCGTCGTGGTCACGGAGGCCACCAGCGCGGGCAGGGCTTCGGGAAGCAGCACCTTGGTGATCGACTGGAACCGCGTCGATCCCATGGCGTGCGCGGCATCCAGCTTGCCGGAAGAGACGTCGCGCAGTGCCGTCTCCACGAGCCGGGCGAAGAATGGGATGGCGGCGATGGTGAGCGACACTGATGAGGCGACCGGCCCCAGGGCGGTGCCCACGAGCAGCCGGGCCAGCGGGATGAGAGCCAGCATCAAGATGGCGAACGGGATGGATCGGGTGAGGTTGATCACGGTCGACAGCACGGCGTTGAAGACCCGGTGAGCCGCCATAGCGCCCGGTGAAGTGATGTACAGCAACACGCCCAGAGGCAGCCCCAACGCGACGGTGAAGCCCCCGGTGATACCCAGCATCACCATGGTCTCGATGAACGCGGGCAGCAGATCCTTCTGCACGGCGGGGTTGGCGAACCAGGTGCCGACTTCGAGCAGACTCATCGGGCGGCCTCCAAATCCGAGGTGAGGGCGGCGTCGGCGCCCAGCATGCGCAGCTCGTTGACCACCCGGCCCGGGTCGACGCCGGGCGGCACGGCCAGACGCAGGTGGGAGAAGGTGGTGCCGGCTAGGTGCTCAATGCTGCCGGCGACAATGGCCACCTCGGCACCAACTACCGAGGAGACGTGCGCCACCACCGGCCGCGACGCCTTCTCGCCCGAGGACAACACATCGACGAGCACCGAGCCGTCGGCGGGACGATCGTGGGGCGGGATGCCTAGCAGGGCCTCCGACAGGCGTCCGTTGAGGCGGGTCACCACCTGGGTGAGCGGGCCAGACTCAACGATCTCGCCGCCGTCGAGGAGCGAGACGGAGTCGCAGATGCGCTTGACCACGTGCATCTCGTGGGTGATGACCAGCACCGACAGGGACTCACGGCCATCCAAGCCGGCGATGAGATCCAGGATCTCGTCGGTGGTCTTGGGGTCGAGCGCCGAGGTGGGCTCGTCGAATAGCAGCACGTCGGGGTCGGTGGCCAGCGCCCGGGCGATGCCCACGCGTTGACGCATGCCCCCGGAAAGCTGGGCCGGATAGGCGGCCTGTGCCTCGCCGAGGCCGACGCGGTCCAACAGTTCGGCCGCCTTGGCGCGCCGGGCCTCCCGCGGTGCCCCGGCGATCTCCAAGGGATAGGCGACGTTGTCCACGATGGTGCGCGAGTCGAACAGGTTGGCCTGCTGGAACACCAGTCCGATGCGGCGACGCGCGGCGCGCAGAGCGCTGTAGCGTGAGGCGGTGAGGTCGACATCGTTGATCACGACGCTGCCCGACGTCGGCCGGTCCAGCATGGCCAGGCAGCGCACCAGCGTCGACTTGCCCGCCCCCGAGTGCCCGATGATGCCGTGGATCGAGCCGGCGGGCACGCTGAGGGACACGTCGTTGAGGGCGACGACTTCTCGCTTGCCCTGCTGGTAGACCTTCGTCAGGCCGGTCACGGTGATCACTGTTCGCCCCCTTCGGTGCCGCCCCAATTCAACCAGCAGCGCAGGCGGCAAACCGAATTGAGCCGGTGGGTCGCGGCCCGTGTTCACCAGAGGCTGAACCGAGATGCTCGAGTCACTGGGCCCTGGCAGGCGTTCTTCTTGGAAGGAAAACCCCCGGGCCCCACGGACTCGACCGGCAGGTATTTCGGTTCAGTCAGCCCGCCACAGGATGTCCCGTCGGGTCAGTAGTGGCGGGCCAGCTCGCGGGCGACTGCGTCGAAGCGTTCCCGCGGCAAGACGGCGCCAATGCGACGGACCCGGCCCGGATCGACCCGAATGATCCGGTTGACCCGCACCTCGCTGGGGCGTCGCTGCGCATCCCAGTCGCCGGTGCCGATGTCGACCCAGTACCGCCCCGCCCGGGCCTCCTGGGCGGCGTCGAGATCGTGGTCCTGGGAGGTGACTTGAAGCCCCAACAGCCAGGATCCGTCGCGGCCGATCAGCAGCACCGGGCGATCCTTGCCCTCGCTGTGATCCTCCTCGTAAGGCACCCAGGTCCACACGATCTCGCCAGGGTCCGGGAGCCCGTCGGGATGCGGATCATAGGCGATGGTGGGGCGGCCCTGATAGTCGCCGGGGTAGCCATCCGCGGAGTGGGTCCTGGATTGGGGGCCGCGGGGTTTCCGCGTCGACGGCGTGGTGGCGGCCTTCCTCGTTCTGCGCTGGGGCTTGGCCGCCCGTTTCAGCGCCCTGGTCGCCACCTCGCGGAGGACCTTGAGGACGCCGTCGAGGAAGGAGTTGCTGCTGGCCATGGGCGGCAGCATACCCAGCCGGTCGCGGATTCAGCGGAATCGTGGAAGGCGTCCGTAGAAGATCCAGGCCGGGCGGCGATACCGCTCCGGTTGAACGCCGCGCACCCGGTCCCACTGCCCGAGGTAGCGGTTCACCGGGGGCAGGAACACCAAAGCGGCGCTCACCGCGGCCAAGCCCACGCCGATGAGGGCCCAGTTGTTGACCACCAGCGCGAACGCACCCGCCAAGGCGACGGCCACCGGACCCGCCCAGCGCGCCCAACGCCACCCGTTCCACGCCTGGAACCCGGCCACCGCGGTGGCCCCTGCCGCGAGCACGATGGCCGCAGCGAGGATCACCTCGAGCGTGAGGGAGAGCCACTTGCCGGGGTCAGGGTCGACCCATTCGATGAGCCGCGCCGAGGTGGGGTAGGTGTCGGGATGGACGGCGTCCCACCAATGGATGGCGTATGAGAGGGCCAACGCCGAGGCCGCCAGGTAAGACAGGACCGCGGCGCCGAGGAGGATGGCGGGCCGTCGCGGCTGCCCAGTGCGAGGGCTGAGGGGAACCTCGTCGTTCAGTTCCTCAAGAGGCGGCAAAGTGGCGATCACCTTAGGCCCGGCTGGAACGGGTTGCGCTCCTCTCCCGGGCGGCTGGGGCCCCGGAGCGTGTGGTTGCGGCACCGAAGCGGCCTGCATCGGGGCGGGTTGAGCCGCGCCGGGTGGGAACTGGGGCTGGGTCACGGGCACCTCCTGCGGTCAAGACTACGACAGGGGCGTTCCCCGCCGTTTCGGCGACGTCACTCGGCGAGCTTGAGCACCGCTCGGGCTAGGTCCTCGTCGAGCAGGATGGAATCGAGCGCGCCGCACCGCAACGCGCCAGCCACGCCGGGGGCCTTCTCCGCTCCGGCGGCGATCCCCAGCACGTGCGGGATGCTTCGCAGTTGATCCAACGAGATCCCGATCACGCGCTGCGTCGTCGGCAGGCCAAGTTCACGGCCCTGTTGGTCGTAGAACCTGCCGCAGATGTCGCCTGCCGGACGCTGCCGGGCGAACTCGGCCCGCTCCTCGTCGTTCATCCTCATCGCGTCCACCACCCGCACCGAGTTGTGCAGGTTGTACGAGCCGATCCCTACGAAGGCCTCCTGTACGCCCGCCGCGCGGGTCAGGGCATTGGTCACCATGGATTCCCGGCTCAGTGCGGCCCAGGTCTGGGGGGATTCCACCACCGACGGCGCGTCGAAGCGAAACGACGTGGCGCCAGACTTTTGAGCCAGCACCTCCAACGACCGGTTCGCCGCGGGCCCAGCCTCGGACGGCAGGCCACCGACCAAGGGACAGATCTCCAGCGCCGAATGAATGGGTTCGACGCGCACCTCGTCCACGAACCGGTCGACGGTGATGCCCCAACTCAGCCCGAGGGTGGTCAGGTGCGGGGCGCGTTGCTCGAACCGGCGGGCGGTGGCGGCGGCCACCACATCTAGGGCGGTGCTGCCGCGGGGACGCTGCACCACCGTCGCCGAGTTGATACCGAACCCGTGGCGCAGCGCCCGCTCCAAGTCCGGGACTTGGGCGAGGGTGCCCGGGTCGTGGATGCGAATCTCGACCACGCCCTGGTCGCGGGCGGCAGCCAGGATCCGCGACACGCTGGACGTGGAGAGCCCGAGTTCGCGGGCCACCGCGCTCTGGGAGAGATTGTCCAGGTAGTAGAGCCTGGCGACCTTGACCAACAGATCGAGGCTGCGCGGCGCAGGCATGATCAGTCCCCCTCACGAGCTGAGTAGATAGAGCCCCGTGTGGTGGTGGGCTTTCGGCGGTTCCGGTCGCCTACCGGTCACCTTGATGCGACGAGTTCAGTCTCGCGTGTTGTGTGGAGTTTGTCCATTAAGGTCCCGGGAAAGCTGAGCATTGTGCATCCTGGCCGCGGCAACTGGATCGGGGAAGCTGAGGCGCGACGATCCGACGTGTTTCAGCCCGACGTTTTGACGTGTTTCAGCCCGACGTTTTGACGTGTTTCGTAGGGTTGGAGCATGCCCAACTACCTGGCTCGGGTCGTCGACCGTGAACTGAAACGCGCGCTGAGCATCGCCGGCGCGGTCAATCTGGTTGGGCCCCGCGCCTGCGGGAAGACCACCACTGGGCGGCGGTTCGCCGCCTCTAGCTGGCAGCTCGACCCGTCTCGGCCAAGCAGTGTTCAAGCGGCCGAACTGGGACTTCCCGAGGTGCTGGATGGCCCCACTCCGCGTCTGATCGACGAGTGGCAGCTTGCTCCAGCGTTGTGGGATGCGGTGCGTCGCCGAGTCGATGACGCTCCGGGACGCGGCCAATTCCTCCTCTCGGGGTCCGCATGGCCTGAGGATGATGCGCGTCGTCACACCGGGGCGGGCAGAATACTGGATGTCGTTATGCGCCCGATGAGCCTGTTCGAGTCCAGGGACTCTTCTGGGTCGATCTCTCTGGGCGAATTGCTCCGCAGGAAGACGCCACGGCCGGAACTATCATCGAAAACGGTCTCTGACTACGCACAGTTCATCGCACGGGGAGGCTGGCCGGGATGGATCGATCTGCCCGGTGCCGATGCGCAGATTCTGGTGTCGGGTTACCTAGAAGCCTTGGCCCAGCGCGAGTTTGGTCTTGTCGGCGGTCGCCGTCGGGCACCTCAGCGATTCTTAGACTTCGTCCGCGCCTACGCGTTCTTGACGGCACATCCGACCCCACTGAGCACCGTCGGAAAACGTTTGGCCGACGACGGCATCGATGTCGGCCGTGACTACCCGGGCCTGTACCACGATTTCGCGACCCGTATGTTCATCGTCGAGGATCAGCCCGCCTGGAACGGGGCTCGGCGTTCCCGCACCCGTCTGGTGGCCAACCCGAAGCGGCACCTCATCGACCCGTCCCTCGCCGCGTCGGCCCTTGGGCTTTCTCCCGCAGGGATGCTGAGCGACCTGGAGACGTTCGGGTTGCTCTTCGAGTCGCTCGTGATCCGCGATCTGCGCGTCTATGCGCAGGCCTCCGACGCCAAGGTGCTGCACTACCGCACGGCGGATGCGACGTCGGAAATCGACGCGGTGGTGGAGGGCCGCGACGGCGCCTGGCTAGGTATCGAGGTGAAGCTGGGATACCGGGCGGCAGAGCAGGCGGCCGCCCGGCTAGCTGAGGTCGCCAAGCAGATCATGAGACCCCCTGCCGCGCTCGCCGTGGTCGTCGCCGAGGGGACTGCCCATCAACTCGACAACGGGGTCTGGATCCTCCCGCTCGACCTGTTGGGCCCCTAGGAGACACGACACTCGTACCGCCTCTCAGGCGCCCGATGCGAGCACGCCGGAGGTGACGAGGGCGTCCTGCATCCGGCGCATCGCCACCAGCGGGCGGGTCTCGTCGAGCTCTACGTCGTCATACGTGAGAATCTGACCCGCTTCGATGTCGCGCACCAACCTCGCGCCACCGACCAGTCCGATGGGGATGGCGTTCATGGCGCGCGCCTCGTCGGCGTCGACGGCCCATCCGTGCACGTGATGTCCGCCCATGCCCTCTAGCTCGATGCCGGCGGTCTGGGAGAACTTGGCTCGCGCGCACACCTCGGTGCGCCACACCTTTGTCTGGAAGTCGGCGCGGCGCTCGAGCACCGCCTCGCTGATCGACAGGTGGGCTTCGATGGAGGCCAGGTGATGCGGCCGGAAGATCGTGTAGTAGGGGCCGGTGCCGAACTTGAGGAAATCGAGTTCCTCGGTGACGACGTTGTTTTCCGACCTGACCACGGCGAAGATGCCTGGCGACACATCGCCCTCGACGGTGTACTCCACAGCGGGCCCACCCAGGATGCCGCCGTCGGCCACCGGGATCAGCGTCGTGGCTAGGTCCACGGTGTCGCAGGCGACCCCATGCATGCCGGCGGTGTCGACGGGGATGCCGGTGGCGTTGGAGAGCGCGGCCATCTCGATCTGGGTCTTGGTGCCGTCGGTGAACTCGCACAGGATGCGGGGGTTCATATTCTTGCGCCGGGCCTCGTCGAGCACGTCCTCGACCACGTCGGTGGGCCGGTTAGGGTTGTTCTTGCCCTTACCGGTGGCCACGACCGTGAGCCCGAGATCCTCGGCGTATTCCACCAGCTTGAGGCACTCGACGGGCTCGTCGCCGCGGCAGATGGTGTAGACCTGGTTGCCGGAGTTGGCGATGCTGGATAGCAGTAGACCGACGGTGACATCGGCCTCCACTGTCATGAGGCAGGCGTCCTTGCCGTTGGTGAGGGCCGCGTAGGCGATCTGTGCCGCGATCTCGGGGACGCCAGAGACCTCCAGCACCACGTCCACCGGCAGCTTGGGCAGCGTCATGCCATCGTCGACGACGACCGGCTGGCCGGCCTCGATCCGTTCGGTCGCCTCTTCCAGGCTGGATGCGATCACGGCATCCGGGCGCCCCGCGTTGGCGTAGGCGGTGATGCCGCGGGACGGGTCGATGTCGGCGACCACTGAAACCTCCATTCCCTTGGCGCGTTCGACGGTGGCGATAAGGCCCCGGCCCATCTGGCCGGCGCCCACGACGCCGACTCGCACGGGCCGGCCGGCGAGCCGCTGGCGTTCCAGCAGTCGCTGTGTGTAGTTCATGTTCTTCTTGTCCTTTGTGTCAGTTCTGGCGTTTGGGAGAAAAGCCGATCAATTCATTGCCCGGGTGTTCTTCTAACCCCGCTGGTCGAGTAGCTGGACGCGGAGCGGCCAGCCTGTCGAGACCACTCACCCGATGGACTGACGGCGGATATTTTCGGTTCAGGCGGACGTCATGACGCTGCGGCGAATGACGCGTTTGGCGGGTTCGTGTCGGGTGAGGGTGGGCAGCATCTCGATGGCTTGGGTGACGGCCTTAGCCAACCGTGGATTCCCGGCACGGCTGGCGGCGCCCGTGATTGGTCCCACCAGATTCGGCGCGTGGCGAATACGGGCGAAGACAGAGGCCCCCGTCGTGGCTCTTGCCTCGACGATGGTCTCGTGTGCCGGATCCACCAGCAGGAGGACGACGGCGCCGCGCGCCACGCCCTTGCCGCACCCGCTGACCAGATGGAGATCCTCGCCGCGATGGGCTCGCACCAGGTCGCGGACTTGGCGACCGTAGCGGCGGGCCTGCCAGGTGGACAGCACGATCCCGGCCAGGAGGAGGACGAGAAGATAGATGGCGAAGCTGGCCTCAGGCATGGTTCACCCGCTCGAATCGGATGGGCTCGCCGGGAGAGGGTGTAGGCAGCGTCCCGCTGGCCTTGGCCGCGCCCGGCAACAGGTCGGCCTCTCCCGCGTCGAGGTAGATGACGATGTGGCCCAACTCGCGCAGGTTGTCGTTGGCGATTTCGCCCACCTCGGTGATGTCCGCGGACTGGGAGCCGATCCATATCCGGTCGCCCGGTGCGATGGGCTGGAACTGGCCGTCGTAGCCGTCGTGGACAATCGCCACCTCGGCGAGCGCGGGCGGGCAGGGAGAGCCGAAGAGGATGAAGACCCCGCCGTCGATCATGTCGAGGGCGTCCGTGCCGACGGAGGCGACGGTCGCGGCCCAGATGGTGCTCATGGTTTCTCCTTGGGGTTAGATGAGGAAGGACGCGGCGTAGGCGATGGCCACGGCCGCTGGGGCGGTGAGTTGCCGGGAGAACAGGACGGCGGACACGCCCACCGACACGGTCTCGGGCTCGGCGTCGGCCAAGGCGAGGCCGACGGGGATGAAGTCGCAGCCCACCTGTCCGTTGATGGCGAAGAGAGTGGGTAGGGCGTACTGAACGGGCAGGGCGCCGGCGGTGATCTGGTTGCCCATGAGCACGCCCACCACCTGCGCGAGGGCCGCGCCAGGCCCGAGGATGGGCGACAGGAACGGAAGCCCGGTGATGACCCCAAGCAGCAGCAGGCCGAGGGGGTTGCCGGCCAGCGGCGAGAGGGTGTTGGCGATCCATTCGGATAGTCCCGTGTAGGTGACCACGCCGATGAGGAGGGACACGTAGACCATGAACGGCAGGATCGTGTTCATAGTCAGTTTGATGGACTGGCGCCCCGCGGCGAGCAGGCTATTGATGAAGTAGCCGATGCCGTTGCCGAACTTGACCACGAAACCGCTGAAGCCGGTGCCGGTCGCTGCCACGCGTGCCCTCGCCTCGGCCTTGAGGCGGGTCGCCTCGTCGACCTGGCCGGCTTGGGCTTGGGCAACGGGGTCCGGCCCGGGGGCGTCCGTGGTGGTGATGTCGTTCACGCCCACCGCGGAGACGAACACGTCCTCGGTGATGAACTGGGCTAGGGGGCCTCCGGGCTCGCCGGGCAGCACATCGACGGTGGGGATCTTTTTCTTGGGGTAGACGCCGATGCGGGCCGTTCCGCCGCAGTTGATCACGGCTGCCAGCACCTCGGCGTCGGGGATGTGGTTGGTGAACCCGTCCACGACGTCGGCCCCGGAGAGGTCGGCGATCTTTTGGGCGACGGGATGGATGCCGCCGCCGGTGACGGAGATGACGGTGTGCCGCTCGGCCGTGGGGGTGAGGACGAACCCGGCGCCCCAGCCGCCGCTTCCGCGACTGACCCGTATGGATGTGTAGCTCACGGCGTGCCTCCCTCTGGCTTGCTGGCGTGCAGATGGCCGGATGCGTACGCGGCGTCGAACCGGGCGAACGTCTCTTGGTGGCCTCCGCGTTTGATGAGCAGCGTCGTGATCCACTGGGTCACGATTCCGCGCATCAAGATGACGACGATGCCGGTGAGGAAGAAGAGCGCCGCCAGCGTGGCGTACTGCTCTGGGGCTGTGCGGCGGATGCCGTCGGCCACGCCCGCCCACACGAACAGTTCGCCGCCGTTGGCGTGCGGGAACAGGGATGTGACGGGATGGAGGAAGGACGCGGTGGCGTCGTAGTAGGCGGGCTTGTGGCGTTCGGGTAGAAACCGGCCGAACGTGTAGCACATGGGGTTGGTGAGCATGAGCGCCGCCAGGACCGGCATGATGGTGTAACGGGTGATGGCCCACCGCCCTGCCCATTGGACGGCCTTGGTGACCCGCTCCTCACCGATCCAGCCGGTGACCGCGTACATGGCGGTGAGTAGCACCAACAGCAGCGGCAGGATGTCGGTGATGAGCCCTAAGAGACTCTCCGCCGAGGCTTTGAACAGCCCGATGAAGTGCTCCGAAACCCAGGTGATGACGTTCATGGCGCCCTCCGTTTGGTTCTGTGCGAGGTGTGATGTCGTGACACGGAAACTCCTTTGTTCGTCATGTGCAATAATATGCAGATGGTAATGCGAATACTTGCACTTGTGGCGAGTATGGCATAGGGTTCCGGTAGGTGCAAGACCCACCTTGGAGGCCCCATGAACACCGCGTTACCCGTGACTTTGACCCTCGTCAGACATGGGCAGGTCCCGCAGAACCTCACTCACGTGCTGGAGGCGGAGGTGCCTGGTCCGAGCCTCACGGCGCTGGGCCGGGAGCAAGCCGAGCGGCTGGTCGAAAGGTTGGCGGACCGGCCCGTGGATGGGATCGCGGTGTCGACCATGGTCCGCACGCAGGAGACGGCGCGCCCACTGGCCGAGGCCCGCGGCTTATCCCCGCTGGTGCTGGGCGGCCTGCGCGAAATCAGCACTGGAAACCTGCAAGGGCGTGACGATGATGAGGCCCGGAGCCTCTACTGGGACACCGTCCATGCTTGGCCGGATGGGGAACTCGACGGCAGCCTCCCCGGAGGTGAGACCGGCCACGAGTTCTACGCCCGCTTCGATGAGGCGATCCGGCAATGCCTGATGCGGGGATGGCGCCACCCGGTGCTGATCACGCACCAGGCGGCCACCCAGATCTGGTCCCGGCGCCAGGCCGGGCTGACCCGCGAATGGGTTCGAGCACGGTCGCTGCCCAATACCGGAGTGGTCGAATTCGTCGGCAGCCCAGAAACCGGCTGGAGCCTCACCCGGTGGGAAGGCGAGGCCGACTAACGCCGCGCTGCGCCCCGTGGACCCCGAAGGGTTCGGATCTCGCTTCTCTCGACGTTCTTACTTCCATGACAGGCGGCGTCACCGAGCTACTCGACCAAGCGGAGCTTTCCTCCAAGGAGCGCCCGCGGTTGCCCGCACCACGACTCCTTGCGGTAGAACAGGCACATGAACATCGACCTTGTCGCCCTCCGCCGAGACCTGCACCAGATTCCCGAGGTGGGGCTTCAACTCCCACAAACCCAGGCGCGTCTGTTGCGGGACCTCGAAGGGCTGGGTTTGGAGATCACGCTGGGCGAGAGCGTCAGTAGCGTCGTCGCCGTGCTCCGCGGGGGGCAGTCAACCGAGGGCAAGCGCCCCGTCGTGCTGCTCCGCGGCGACATGGATGCGCTTCCGGTGGAGGAACGCACTGGTCTGAGTTGGGCCTCGACGAATGGCAACATGCACGCCTGCGGCCACGACCTTCACATGTCGATGCTGATGGGAGCTGCGCACGAACTCACCTCCCGCCGCGATGAACTGGCTGGCGACGTCGTGTTCATGTTCCAGCCGGGCGAAGAGGGCGTCGACGGGGCGCGCTACATGCTGGAGGAGGGACTTCTCGACGTCGCCGGCTCACGTCCCGACTGGGTCTATGCCATTCACGTGTGGGCCGGCCTGGACGCCTGCGGGGTCTTCTCCACTAAGCCCGGGACCGTGATGGCGAGCTCCGACGTCGCCCGGGTGCGGATGATCGGACGCGGCGGACACGGATCCACGCCCCAACTCGCCGCAGACCCGGTGCCGGCACTTGCGGCCCTCACCACGGCACTGAATACCATGGTCACCCGGCATTTCGACGTGCAGAATCCCGTCGTGGTCACCGTGGGCAACCTGCACGCGGGCAGCATCGCCAACGTCATCCCCGAGGACGGCTTCCTCGAGGCGACGCTGCGCACCTTCGACACCGCCGTCCGCGACAAGCTGCTCGCCCTGATCCCGCAGGTGGCCGACGGCATCGCCGCGGCGCACGGTGTGACGGCCGAATTCGCGCTGACCGAGCAGTACCCGGTGACGGTCAACGACGACGCAGAGGCGGACTTCGTCGCCGGGGTGGCTGCGGACTTGTTCGGTGAGGAACGTCACGTCCGCTGGGAGAAGCCATTGGCCGGGGCGGAGGATTTCTCGCGCCTGTTGCTGGAGGCCCCGGGATGCTTCATCGGGTTGTCGGCCTGCCCACCAGACTTGGATCCGGCCACGGCACCTTTCAATCACTCGGCCTACGCCAGGTTCGACGACTCGGTGCTGGACGACGGTGCCCGCCTGCTGTCCGAACTGGCACTGCGCAAGCTCTCGCCGAGCTGAGTCACCACAGGGCGACGGTGGGAGCCTCCGTGGGGGTGACGTCGGGGCGTAGGAACCGCAGCACCGGCTGACGCAGCGCCCCGCTCGGGGAGACGCTCAGGTAGCGCAACTGCACGCACAGCATCGGCTCCACCCAGTGGGTGCGCCGCACTTCCGGGTGGTCGGGTACCGGGTCGAACGGCGACGACGCGCGGCCGGTCTGGCGCAGCACCGCGAGCAGGGTGTCGCGTTCGGCGTGGCTGAGACCGGAGCCGGCGCGGGCCAGCGGGTAGAGCACCGGGTTGGCGTCGAAGGTCGCCTCGTCGGCCGGGTGCCCCACCCACACGGAGCCTAGGCGCTGGTCGTTTTCCTTTTCCGGAACCCAGCCGCCGATGACGGCCACGAGCTCGGTGCGGTGAGGTACCTTCAGCCAGTCGAAGGACCGCACCCCGGGCTGATACGTGGAGTCGCGGCGCTTGCTCATGACCCCTTCGAGCCCCTTCTCGCGGGTGAAGGCGGCCAGCGCCTCCCCGTCTTCGAAGACGGCGGAGAGCTGCCAGGCCGGGCGGTTGAGGTCCAGCGCCTCGAGCACTTCGCGCCTCGCCGTCAACGGCTGCCGGTTGACGGCGACCCCGCCCACCCGCACCACGTCGAAGGCGACGAAGGTGGCTGGTCGTTCGAGCGCCAGCCGGGCGGCCTTGGCGGGATCGCGCTGGTGCATCCGGTACGCGATGGCCTGCAGGTTGGGCAGGCCGTTGGCGTCGAGGGCGATGATCTCGCCGTCAAGGGTGAGGCCATCGGGTAGGCCTTGGCCGCCCTTGACTACCTCTGGGTAGGCGACGGTGATCTCGCCTCCGGTGCGGTTGGTCAGTCGCAGCGTTCCGCCGTCCGTGTGGGCCATGGCCCGCACCCCGTCCCACTTGACCTCGTGGACCCAATCGGGTCCGGTGGGCGGGACCCCAGGCGTCGGGGTCGGGGTAGCGAGCATGGGAAGCACGGCGTTCAGGCTTCCACGAAGAAGGTCTTGGCGCCCTCGAACATCATCTGGACCGCCATGATGACCAGAATCATGCCCATGAGCCGCTCGACCGCGATGAGCGTGCGTTCGCCGACCACGCGTTGGAGGAACCCGGCGAAGTACAGCGTCACCGTCGTGACCACCCAGGAGATGGCCAGGGCCCCCAGGTACCAGCCCATGTTGCCGGGATCCGTGCTGACGAGGACGGTGATGACCGCCAGTAGCGACGGGCCGGCCACGTAGGGAACGGCCAATGGCACGATGAATGGCTCGTCGTGCATCGTCGGCTCCTTGAGGTTGCGCTCCGGGGTGGGAAACACCATGCGGATGGCGATGAGCAGCAAGATGACGCCGCCGGCCGCCTGGAGGGCGGGGTTCTGGATGTCGAGCAGGTCGAGCATCGCCTTGCCTAGGAACAGGAAGGCGACCATGAGCGCCAGTGCGATGAGGCATTCGCGCAGGATGACCCACTGACGCCGCTCCGGGGCGGTGTTGCGAAGTGCCGACAGGAACAGTGGAACGTTACCCAACGGGTCCATGACCAGGATGAAGGTGATCGTGGCGGCCCACATGGCGCTCATCTGTTTACTATCCTCTCCGTGCGATCCTGGGTATGGTCTCGCATCGGAAGCGAATTTGTCGACCGGTCAGCGTCGCTGGGCGGCCATCCAGTTCCACAGCCGCACACCGTCGCTCACCGGGTCGTTGTGGGCGACGTAGATCCATGCCCAGTGGCCGTTGTATTCATGCCCGTCCCACACGACGTTGGGATAAAGGCTGAGCCTTGAGGAGGGGAGGAGCTTGTGTGCGGCCACCGAGTTTTGCTCCGCCGGGACGGACGCGTCGTTGGCGGCGGCCACGAACCACGTGGGTGTGGACCCGAGCCGCAGGAGTTGATCTCGCGTGAACCCGGTGGTGGGGGCGCAGACCGGCACGCAGGAGGCGAAGAAGTCCGGGTAGGCCTGCGCCATCTCGACGGTCATGAAGCCGCCCGAGCTGTTGCCGGCGATGTGGACTCGTTGGGGGTCGGCATTTGTGGCGGCGATCACCTCGTCGATGACTTTCTTCAGCGATTGGGTCACCTGCCCTGTTCCCCAGTCGGCCGGTGCTTGCGGCGCTAGGACGAAGGCCCCGTCGAAGACGGCCTGCGCCTCGGCCGTGGCGAAGCCGAGCGCTCCCCGGTTGGCTGCCAGATGGGTGTGGTTGGTGTAGAGGCCAGCGTGGCCGCCCTCGCCCGCTCCATGGAGCCACACGACGAGTGGGCGCCGCTGGTCTTCCTCGTCGCGGCGTTTCGCCCTGGGCTCGTACAGGCGATACTTCACCCCATTGGAGGCGGTGCCTCGTGTGAAGGCGTCTACCTCGTGGTCGAGGAGCGAGCCCTGGTTGAACTCGAGGGTGCCGATCTCCCGCCCGTCGCGCAGGCGGATGGGAGAGCGGAGCGTGATGTCGTAGTCGAGGTCCAGTTCGACGTTGCGGAAGATGGCCTCCGCGAATCCGAGGGTGTCGGCTCCCCAGACGCCCGGGCCGCTGCGTAACTGGATGTCGATTTGTTGCCGGGGGCCGAGGACGGCCTCGGTCACCTCGCGGGTGGACGCATAGCCGGAGACGGAGGCGCCCTCTGGGAGGCCGGGCGGTGCGCTGGCCTTGGCCTGGACAGTGAACGTGCTGGGTGTGATGCTCTCGGGGTCGATGGCGGGCAGCGACCATGCGGTGATGACGATGCCGGAGACCTGTTGGCCTCCGTCGAAGACGGTGGCCCGCAGGGAAAAGGGGAGGGACTGGGGCGGAACGGCGTGGGCGGAAGCCCCGGGAAGAAGAGCTGCGCTGGCGGCTCCCGTGGCGGATCCGATGAGGCTTCGGCGTGACAGGTTATTCATAGGCCTCCTCGCGTGTGTCCGACCAGGGAAACAGCAAATGATGCCGAACCCGTGAGGACGCGCGGGAAACCGCGAAGACGGCGCGGGGCCGATATTTTCGCGCGCTGAGATCAGCGACGGCCGAGGCTCAGCACGCCTAAGACGACGGCCATGAGGACGAAGACCAGGGTCTGCGTGGGGTGAGCCAGGAAGGCCCACACCATCAGCGCCAGCGCGCCGCCGAAGATGGGCGCTTTCCACTGGATGGTGGAGTGAGCCAGCGTCGTGCCTCGCCCGAGGAAAGCGGCCGTCACGAGCGCCAATAGCCAGGTGGCAAGGGGAGGCCAGGGCCATGGCTTCGGGGGGATCGCCCACGATACCCACGGCAGGAGCTGGTAGTTGATGAGCACGATGGCCTGGCTCAACATCGTCTGGACCGTGGGGACGAGGGCCAAGCTCATCAGCGTCAGGCCGACCGTGAGCGGCCCGGAGGGCAACACCGGCCGGGCCGGGTGATAGGGCAGCCAGTGCATCGCGACCTGCACCGCCGTCCCACCCACGTAGCCGAACGCGAAGGTGGCCAGCCAGATTGCGGGACCACCGCCTTGGGCGCCAATCGTGAGCACCAGGCAGAGCAGGCCAGCGAGCCAGGAGATCCGTGTCGGCGGAAGGATGGGCTGCTGCGTGGGGCGCCCCACCGCGAACCAGCCAGCCACCTCCGAGCCGAGCGTGACAACGGCCAGCACGAGGCTGCCAATCACCAAGGGCGTGGCGGTGGGAGCCTGACCGCTCAACAGCGTCAGTGCGATGCCGAGCGCCGCCATCGTGGCGAGTCGACGGGCGCCGCGGCCGACCAGGTCACGCAGCAGCGCGTCGCGTCCCTCGCTAGACAGGGGCGGCCGGCGTGGCTTCGGCGGCGGGGCCGGCTGAGGCTCCGCCGGGCTGGCGGGCGTGCGACGCGGCTGCACCTGAGCCGGTTCCCACGGCGGTTCCTCCGGAAGGTCCGGGGTGGCGGTGGAACGAGGCGCGTTCACGGCCGCAATGGGCTGCGTCTGCTGCATGTCCGTCGCGGCCGGGAACTGGACCGTGGGGGCGGTGGGTTGCGTTTGGGGCGTCGCGGGCGGGGGAGGAATGGGAGCGGTGGCGTCTAAGGCCGATTCGCCCGGGGACGTGGCCCCGAGGGACACGGTGGTCGTCTCGTCGGGGTTGTCCGGCCCGGGCGCAGCGGGCTGGATGAGCGCGGTGTCGAAGGGCTCCTGTGAGACGCCCTCGGCGTAGGGGTCGGTGACAGGCTCCGACTCTGGGGAGCCGAAGTACAGCCAGTCAGCGGCGTCGCTGCGCTCGCTTGGGGAGGTGCCAGAAGCGTTCGACGTCATGGACTTATGGTACGTGGGCCTTGTCCAGCTAAGAACCGAAGTATCCGGCCGAGTAGCCTCCGCGAGGGACGAAGCGAAGCGTGTTGAGACCTGGGTGACGATACGCGCCGAGGCTCTTGACGCGTCGCACGGGGCCTAAGCGTTTCGTATGTGAGGGGCCCGGCACGTGACACGTGCCGGGCCCCTCACATTGCGAGACTTTACTGGGCCATGGTGCCCGTCTCCAGGAAGCGGACATGCCAGCCCAGCGCCGTGGCTAGGTCGTGCGGGGTGTGCATGCCGTTGGCCTTCTTCTCCGCGAGCTTGACGTATTCGCGCAGCGGCTCCTTGTAATCAGGGTGCGCGCAGTGCTCGATGACCTTGAGCGCCCGCTGCCGCGGCGCCAAGCCACGCAGATCCGCCAGGCCCTGCTCGGTGATGAGCACCTGCACGTCGTGCTCGGTGTGATCGACGTGGTTGACCATGGGCACGATGCAGGAGATGGCGCCGCCCTTGGCCGTCGACGGCGTGACGAAGCACGAGACCCAACCGTTGCGGGTGAAGTCGCCCGAGCCGCCGATGCCGTTTTGCATACGAGACCCCATGACGTGGGTGGAGTTCACGTTGCCGTAGATGTCGGCCTCGATGAGACCGTTGCAGGCGATGACGCCCTGGCGGCGGATGAGCTCCGGGTTGTTGGAGACGTCCTGCGGGCGCAGGATGATCTTCTTGCGGTAGTGGGCGGCCTCG
>JBHADA010000161.1:0-2721 GCA_041854805.1 Arachnia sp. | reverse complement strand
GTGGATCAACAACTGGCCCTTCATCTTCGCCATCATCATCCCGCTGGCCTACCCGTTCATGGTGCCGCTAGGCCTGCACTGGCCGATCAACGCGATCATCCTGCTCAACGTCACGACTGGCGACAAGATTGATTACATCCAGGGCCCCATGGGCGCGTGGAACTTCGCGTGCTTCGGGGCCACCGCGGCCGTCATGGTGCTGGCGATGCGGGACCGCGACAAGCAGATGCGCCAGACCGCCACGGGCGCCCTCGTGGCGGGCCTTCTCGGTGGTATCTCCGAGCCGTCGCTGTACGGCATCCATCTGCGGTTCAAGAAGATCTACCCGCGTATGTTGGCGGGGTGTGCCGTCGGCGGCATCATCATCGGCATCGGTGGTGGCGTTGACGCCAGCGGGTTCGCCTTCACGTCCCTGCTCACCGTCGGCATCTTCACGCCCACACTGCTGTACCTGCTCGCGATCGCGGCCGCGTTCTTCACCACCTTCACCCTGGTGATGCTGTTCGACTACCGCACGCCCGAGCAGAAGGCCGCCGCCAAGCGGGACGGTGCCGAGGAGGATGAGGTTGCCGCGGAGCCCAAGGTCATCGTCGTGGGCGACGTGGAAACCAACCAGGCCAAGCAGTGGGTCACCGCGCTGGGCGGCGAGGACAACATCTCCACGGTGGAGCCCATCGCCGAGACCCGCGTGCGGGTGGAGGTCAAGGATTCCACCAAGGTGGATGTCGACGCGCTACAGCGCGCCGGCTTGGCCGCCGCTGTGGAGGTGACGCCAGGAGTCTGGCACCTCGTGGCCGGCTTGGAGGCGGAGCAGTACGCCACCGCGATGAGCCGCAGACTGGCGTTCACCTAGCACATCTGGCAACGATGAAGTCCAACACAAAGGCCTCCCTACCGCAATGGCGGTGGGAGGCCTTTGTGCCTTGAGTCTCCTTGACATAGGACGGCGCGAGCTGCCCGTGAAGGTTGGTGAGACCTCTCTCACAAGGGACTCATGGCGACTTCACAGCCCACGACAAAGGTTGGTCACATGCAACGTTCAGGCCTTCGTCTTCTAGCCCTACTCGGGTTGCTCGTGCTGCCGATCCTCTTGGCCATCGGCTCGCAGGCAATCGCCGAACGTCCCGGGCCGCCCGAAGTACCCGCCACCGAATTGGTGGTTGAGATCTCCCACGCGCCCAGCGGAGGAGACGACGATGAGTGAGCCCTCAGATTTCACCCGGGTTCCCGCCCGCTGGCGCATCGTGGGCTGGTTGCTGTTCACCGCGGCCATCGGGCTGGTCGCCCTCATCGTCACGGTCAACAGCGCGCTTCAAGCCCAAGCCGCGCAACAATCCAATGACGACGTGGCTCAGGAACTGCACGAGTTCAGCGATTTCGTCGCCCCTGGCATCGACCCCGACACAGGGGCCGCCTTCACGTCGGTGGACCGGCTGCTGGAGGCCTATCTCGACCGGCAAACCCCAACCGTCAACGAGGCCATCTATGGGCTCGACGACCAAGACAACGTGGTGGCGGGCGTGGCCGGATCCGAAGCCATCGGCAAAATCACTCTCGACGGAGAGAACACGCTTCTGGCCAAACTCTCCTCGGGAGAATCTGGGATCGCCGATACCAATGCCGGGGAGGTGCGCTGGGGAATACTCGATGTCACCAGCCCCGACGGCGGTAAGGGCCGGCTGCTCGTAGTCAACATCACCGAGAACGGGTATCGAACAGTGGCCAAGGTCACCAGAACCATGTCCTGGGTGGCGGTGGGCGTCCTGCTCCTCACCGCAGTGATCAGTTGGCTCGTGGCCGGCCGTATCCTCGCGCCGCTGCGGCACATGCGTCGAACTGCCGCACGCATCGCGGGAGGCGAACTGTCGCGCCGGTTCCGCGTCGAGGGGCAAGATGACCTGGCCGTCTTGGCGCTCACGCTCAACGAGATGCTTGACCGTCTCGAGGACGGCGCGCCCACGCCCAAGCGGGGAAGCGAGGCCCAACCATGAGCCGCGCCCCAGCCCCATCCCAAATCGGCCGCCGGGCCAAGCTGGAGACGCGCCGGCCCTGGCCGCTGACCATCCGGCCCACCCGTCGTGGAATCGTGGCAGGCATTGCGCTCGCCATTGTGGTCGGTTTGTTGTTCCTGCTTCCGCCAGCCGAGGCGGCGGGCGGCTCCGCCCTCACCGAGCAGGGCCGGATGACGTTGATGATCTTCGCCTTCGCCGTGTGGGCCTGGGTCTTCAGCAAGCTCGACGACACCTACGTCGCGCTCGCCGCCGGGCTGGCGCTCGTCCTGTTTGGGGTCACCTCAAGTGATGCCCTGTTCGAGACCCTGGGGGATGACACCATCTGGCTGCTCGTGTCGGCGTTCGTCATCGCCGCCGGCGTGACGTCGTCGGGCCTGGCCACCCGCGCCACCGCCTGGCTGGTGGTGGCCGCCCGCAGCGTGCGGGGCCTAGTGCACATCATTACGGCCGCGCTCGTGGTCACGGCGTTCGCGGTGCCGTCGACGTCGGGCCGGGCCGCGCTGGCCATGCCCATGTTCGCGGCGCTCGCCCGCACCCTGCGTGGCCCCTCGTACGGGGAACGCTATCAGCGGGCTGTCTTGGTGCTCGCCATCGTGTTTCCCACTGTCATCCTCCTCTCGGCGGTGGCGTCGCTGCTCGGGGCTGGAGCGCATCTGGTCACGTCCCGGGTGGTTGCCAGCGCCACCGGCGAGGGATTCACCTTCGTCTC
>JBHADA010000160.1:0-3589 GCA_041854805.1 Arachnia sp. | reverse complement strand
TCCCCCGCCTCGCCGCGCCTGCTGGCCGGTGCCACCCTTGCCCTACTGGTCGATGCGCTGCGCGGCGCCGAACAGCAGGCCCTGGCCATGGACGCCCGCGGATTCGCCACCGCCACCACGCGGACCTGGGCACTGCCCAGTCCGCTGCGCTGGACCGATGCCGTGGGCGTCGGCATCGGCGTGCTGCTACTGGTGTGGCCGCTGGTGGCGGAGATGTTGGTCGGGTGACGCGTGCCCGATTTCGCTCAGGTTCGCATTCACGCAGGTGAACGCACCCGGCGACCGGGCAGACTGTGCCATTGGGGTGGTCAGGTCTTGAAGTGCGACAGATCTGTGCCAGAAGGGCGGTTCTGGACCCTAGGGGGAACCGTGGAGTGCGGACCTTCGGGGTGTAGTGCTGGGGTATACCCCATTGGAGCACTCTGTGGGCGCGCCACAGCTTGCTCGCCGGCATGCCCTATCGGAATGTAACAAACGGGTAACGGCCATCTGTTTTGAAAGGAATCTCTGTTAACTTTCGTCCACGGCAACTTGCCGTGGCTTCATCCGGTCGCGCGGGCCTACTGGCCAGGTCGGCCATCCGCTTGCTTGCCGCCATGAAAGGTTGCCCCGTGACATCGCTGAGAAGACTTTGCCCAATTGCGCTCACCACAGCCGCAGCGGTTGTAGCGTCGCTTTTTGTTACCCCGCTCGCTCATGCTGATGACGGACTGAGAGCCGACGAGGCGTCGGTGATCGCACTGGACGTTGCTTTCGAGCAGAACGCGGAGTTCGCCGACAGTTCATCTTTCACTGAGGACGCATCGGGTGCCCTGCACACGGACTCTGGAGTCACGGTCGAGGGCACGGAGGTACTGCTTGGCGAGGACTACCCGAACATCAGTCTCCCCGTTGAGGGTGGCGTCCAGGGAGAACTGGCCGCGGGAGGAACAGTTGTATTTGATGATGCTGCCCCTGGGCTCGACATCGTCATCGAGGCAACGCCCGATGATGTCGCACGTGTCCTCACGGTTGCTGACGAGTCCTACAGCGATGACGCAGAACATCGCTACTCCTACGAGCTGAATCTTCCTCAGGGTGCGATCCTCGAGCAGGCCGACGACGGGAACGTGGTCATCCTTGCCCCTGCGGTCGAGGTAGTAGATGAAGCCGTCGTCGACCTGACCGGGGTGCTCCCCGAGCTCGAGGCCGGCGAAGAGTTCACCCCCCTGGCGGAAGAGGTCGCGGCGGGCGCAGACGTTGCTTCACAGGAAGAGCTGGGCGGCGACTATGAGGTCCCCGACGGCTGGGAGTTCGCTGGCGCCTTCCAAGCTCCATGGTCCGCTGATGCACAGGGGGTATCCCTCCCGACTCACTATGAGGTAGATGGCACGACGGTGACCCAGGTGGTTGACACCACCGGAGCAGAGTTCCCTGTCGTCTCTGATCCCCTCCCTCTTGTGGCGATCGGGCTTGGTGCTATTGCTCGCGCGCTCCTGCCCGCACTGTTCCGTGCGGGGGCGAAGGCCCTAGCGACCCAGACCATCCGCGCTGGCGTCTCCGCCACAACGAAGGGCGGATACCGATCTTTCTCCGCTTTCAAGGCCGCCGCGGCGAAAACGCCGAAGAACAATCAATGGCATCACATCGTGGAGCAGTCGAACATCAGCAAGCGAGGCTGGGATGCGCGGTGGGTCCACAACCGTAATAATCTGGTGAGCATCCCAAAGGAAGTCCACCAGAAGTGCGTGAATAGCTGGATGGCAAAGAAGAACGTCAACATGTTCGGCATCAAGTTGGGGAATAAGACCATGCGAGCGACAGTCCACTCGATGAGCTTCTCGAAGCAGCACACCATCGGAGTTGCACTCCTGAAGCACTGCGGCGTCAAGATCTAGGCTTGACCTTGCGTCCGGACCGGACTGTTCGAAAGGACAACTATGACCAAACTTCCACGTACGCCGGTGCCCTCCGCGTCTCGCGAGCAGATCACGATGTGGCTGCAATCGCCTCAGATCAACGCCGGCTTCCTCGCTGAGGATTTAAAGTTCTCGTTGCTGTTGCTCGACCAATACGAGTCTGGACGGGAGCGCCTCCTCGCCGAGCGGGAAGACCTGGGCGAGCTGTCCTGGCTCGGGGGCCCAGCCCTCGGGCCGCTCGAATGGCCGCGCACCGACAACGGCGAACCTCTGGCCCACATCGCCACGATCCTGCTGACTGAAGCACAACAGCTCATCGAGTCTCAAGATTTCATAGAACCGGACTGGCCCGAGGCCAGCGCCCGACTTCCCGAGTCCGGTTATCTGGAGGTATTCCACCACCTGGAGACCTACGGCAACCCCGAAGACGACGGCACCGGCGGATGGCTTGTGCGTCATGTTCCATTCGACGGAGAGCACTTCGCGCCACTCATCGAACCGCCGGCCGACCTGGACGTCCCGCATGCCGTCTGCCAACCCGTGCTCCTCGGTGCCGGGTTCAGCATTCCTTCATCGGCCGACTATGTCGACGCCAGCCACGATCAGTTTGCGGCCGCGGAGCGTGCCGAAAAGGAAGCGCATGCCGCTTGGACGGCCTGGCGACGAGGAGTCGAGAAGGTTGAGGAACCCGTCTTCCCGGTTTCGAGAATCTACGGGCACAGCAACTCGGGCACCGAGTACGCTCACGACATCCTCCAGCAAGTGCGTCCCCTCACAGGAGATGACGACGACTACACACTTTTGCTCGGCATTGAGAGCTGGACGTTCTTCAATGGTTGGTTCGGCGACGCCGGGGACTTCGAAGTCTGGATTCGCGACAGCGACCTCAGAGCACAAAACTTTGACAACGCGTGGTGCATGATCCGCACCGACTAAATGGTTGCATGTCAAGGATTTTAAGCTCGTTGCTGTTTGAGTTTGGATCGAGCGCCGATCCTAACCTCGATCTTTCATCGGGCTGGTGAGCGGTCGCGGTCGGCGTCGTTGCCGGTGTTCAGCTGCTGATTGTGGCATTCGGGTATGACAGATCGTCGCAGTGTCCGTTGCGGGCGGTCGGGTTCCACTCCCGAGAAGAGATGCTGCTGGTCGTAGGGACGGGCGGCCTTGCCGGATCAGGTCTGCGCGACGGCAATGCGGAGCCGGTTCACGCCGGTTAGGACGGTCAGTGCTTCGGGAGCGTGCTGGGCGAGGTGGAGGAGGTTGTGCCGGCTGCGGCGCACGAGGGTCGCGGGGATCTCGAACAGCCGGGCGCGGAGCCGTTTGGGCTCCCACTTCCGCGCATCATGGCCGGTCAGCGCGATGGTCTGCATCCAGGCGACGAGCTCGCTAGCGAGCTGGATGATCTGGCACCAGACCTGGTTCTGCGCGAAGCCCTGCAGCGGGAACTTCATCAAGCCCATGTCCTTGGCGTTGCGGATCCGGTCCTCGCAGCGCGCCCGGCGACGGTGACGCAGCTCCAAGACCGGGAGCTGGCCGCGCGGGGTGGGGGTACCTCCCCCGAGCGCAGCGAGGAGGGGGAGTGGTGGCGAACGCGGTGATGCGCATCCCCTCGTGATCGGTGATCCGCAGCTGCGCCCCAGGATGAGGACGTTCCTTCCGCACGATCACCCGCATCCCGGCAGGCCACGCGG
>JBHADA010000159.1:0-2934 GCA_041854805.1 Arachnia sp. | reverse complement strand
CCCTGCCGGGTTCCCACCGCCTGGCGAGGCACCCGACCGTTTGCGGCTGCCACCGGGGAAACTGCAACCGCTGCTGGACTCGTTCGCTCGCGAAACCACCCCCGAGGAGACCGCGGAGATCCGGCGATGGCTGTCCACTTTGCTGACGGATCTTGCCGTTGACGGAAAGGGGCGCGGCGCAATCAGCCTGTTCATGGCTCCTTCGGGCAAGCAGACGATGGCGACCATGTTCGAGAAACCCCTGCAGATTATCGGCAAGGAGCCCGACGTGTTGCGGCAGGCCTTGTGCGGCTGGCGCCGGGTCCCCGGGGTGACCGGGGAATACCTCGACCATCGGGCCATGTGGGACGCCACCGAGGACGGCGGCGGAAATGCCGAGATGCGAGGCGTTCCCGGTGCCACTTGGTTGGCGCTGATGTCCTTCCCCCTGTGGACCACGACGTCACATGGGAAACATGCCGTCAGCAGCGGATGGCACCTGCTGCGGCACGGACGGCGTGTAATGAGGGAACTCAGGTTGCCTCTGTGGCAAGACCCGCTGGGGCCAACAGCGGTGAAGGCCCTCGTCGAGCACCCCGCTCTAGGCTGTGCCGAACTGGATCGGGCTGCGATGAAGAAGCTGCGGCTGCTGGGGGTTTTCCACGTCTGCCGGGCACGTCGTCATCAAACGCCCGAGGGTAAGTCAGCGGGTGTGCTGGCTCCGGTGTCATGAGTGTCGTCAGACCGGATGTGCCGGGGCTACCAGAGACGCTGCCGGCGCGGATGCTCAACGAGTTCGTCTACTGTCCCCGGCTGTTCCATCTCGAATGGGTGCAGTCGAGCTTCGCCACCAGCGACGACGTCGAGGAAGGCCGGTACCTGCACCGGATTGTCGACCAAGAAACGGGAGATCTGCCGGACAAGTCCGAGGCGTGGGCGGGCCGGGCGGCCAGATCGGTGTGGCTGTCGTCGGAAACCTACGGTTTGGCGGCAAAACTCGATCTGGTGGAGGACGGGGGCGATGGCACTGTCGTGCCGGTTGACTACAAGAAGGGTCGGCCTTCCCCCACCGGGGAGCCCTGGCCCAGCGACCGGATCCAGGTATTGGTCCAGGCGCTGCTTCTGACGGAGGCCGGCTACCGGGTTCCCCAGGCGGAGGTTTGGTATGCGGAGACGCGTCGTCGCGTCGTGGTTCCGGTCACCCAGGATGCGCTAGCAGAGGTCATGGACATGGTGGCGCGTGTGTGGCGGGTGGCGGCCGATCCGTCGCCGCCTGCCCCTCTGTCGCATTCGCCGAAGTGTCCGCGGTGTTCCTTGGTGGGAATCTGCTTGCCAGACGAGGTTCAGGCGCTACAGACACCCGCCAAGCAGCGCCGTCCTCTCAAGCGTCTGATGGCCCCAATCCTTGAGGGAAGACCCGTCTACATCACGGTCCAGGGCGCCACCGTCGGGGTACGGCATGAGCGAGTCGAGGTGCGCCTCGACGGGGAGCTGTTGACCAGCTATCGCCTCATCGACGTGAGCCAGCTTTGCGTGTTCGGCAATGTCACCGTCTCATCGCAGGCGGTTCGGGTGTTCATGTCCCAGGACATCCCCATCGTCTGGTTCACCTACGGCGGTTGGTTTTCCGGATTGGCGGAAGGGCTTCCTGGGAAGAATGTCGATCTGCGCATGGCGCAGTATGGGGCGTCGGATGAGATGCGTTTGAGCATCGCGCGGCGCATGATCTCGGGAAAGATCCGTAACAGCCGTGTCCTTCTGCGACGAAACACGCGTGCCGACGCTGACAAGGTCGGTGACCAGCTACGGCAGTTGGCGCGACAAGCGCTCGAGGTGGATTCGCCTGGCCGCCTGCTTGGGGTGGAAGGCACCGCCGCGCGTCTTTATTTCGCTGCGCTGCCTGGGATGGTTGGCGAGAACTCACGTGTGGACGTGAGTGCCTTCCAGGAACATGGACGGTCCCGTCGCCCTCCACCAGATCCGCTCAACGCCCTGCTCTCGTTCTGTTACGCGCTGCTGGTCAAGGATCTGACGACGGCTCTCCTCGCGGTCGGGTTCGACCCCTACTTCGGGGTCCTGCACCAGCCGCGGTTTGGGAGGCCAGCCCTGGCCCTGGATCTGGCGGAGGAGTTTCGTCCCCTGCTGGCCGAGAGCGTTGTGCTTCAGGTGCTCAACAACCGTGAGATTGGTCCGCATGACTACCGCATGCGCGCTGGTGGTTGCATGCTTGAAGCTAGCGGCCGCAAGGCCGTGTTGCGGGCCTATGAGCGTCGTCTCGACCAGGAGATCACGCATCCGCACTTCGGGTACCGAGCTTCCTATCGCCGTATCGTCGACCTCCAGGCTCGCATGCTGGGCGCATGCCTCTTGGGCGAGTTGGATCACTACACCGCCATGGTGACACGATGAGGACACGCCGTCGTCGCTATCTCGTTGCCTACGACATCAGAGACCCAGGACGTCTGCGACGGATCTGCAAGCTGATGGAGGCTCATGGGGAGCGTCTGCAATATTCAGTTTTCATCTGCGACCTCAACAAGACGGAGCTGATCCGCCTGCGGGCCGAGAGCGAGCATCGGATGAATCTGGCCGTAGACTCCGTGGTGATCGTCGACCTCGGAGAGGTGAGCGAAGCTCGCTTCACCTTCGTCGGGCATCACCTTGACCTACCGACCCGAGGAGATCAGATTGTCTAGCGAGCACCGCGGTACCGCGCCCCCCACGCATGAGCGCTCGCGCCCTAGTCAAGACACATTTCGCCGCGTCGCATCCTGGGCCCCGCAGATCCGAGGCCCCAAAGGGGTGGCAGCGCTCGCGAAGATGTGCAACACTAGTAGTCAGACGCCGGTCAAACGGCGAGCCCTTTCCCAGTCCAAAAGGACTGGGCTCCATTGCGACGGCGCAGAACACGCGCAACCGCGGCTTACCATCAGGCTTTCCCAGTCCAAAAGGACT
>JBHADA010000158.1:0-74874 GCA_041854805.1 Arachnia sp. | reverse complement strand
TTCATCAGGGTGGGCCTGCCGTACAAGGTGGTAGGCGGCGTGCGGTTCTACGAACGGCGCGAGATCCGTGACGCCATCGCCTATCTTCGGGCCATCGTCAACCCGGCCGATGATGTGTCGGTGCGGCGTGTGCTCAACGTGCCCAAGCGCGGCATCGGGGAGCGTGCCGAGGCCGCCATCTCAACCTTGGCTGCCACGAGGCGGATCAACTTCTTTGACGCGTTGCAACGCGCTTCGGAGGCATCGTCTCTGGCCACACGGTCCCTCAACCAGATTCAGGGATTCGTCGACCTGATCAACATGCACCGCGCGATGGTGGCCAACGGGCGTCCCGCCGACGAGGTGCTCACCTCCATTCTCAAGGAGTCGGGATACCTGCCCGAGCTTGAGGCCTCCACCGACCCGCTGGACCAGACCCGCATCGAGAACCTCGTGGAGTTGGTGTCGGTGGCCTCCGAGTTCGTGGCAGCAGCCAACACCGTCGATCTCGACGCGGAGGCCGCCTCTGGCCTCGCCGAGGGTATGCCCGAGCCGGATGACTCCCTGGCCGCGTTCCTGGAACGGATCGCGCTCGTGGCCGATTCCGATCAGGTGCCCGATGCGGAAGAGGGAGCCGGCGTCGTCACTCTCATGACCCTGCACACGGCCAAGGGACTGGAGTTCGACACCGTCTTCCTCACCGGCATGGAGGAGGGCATGTTTCCGCACATGCGCGCCATGACCGACGAGGACGAACTCGAGGAGGAGCGCAGACTCGCCTACGTCGGGATCACCCGTGCCCGCAAGCGGCTATACCTGAGCCGTTCCCAAGTGCGCGTCACGTTCGGGCAGCCGCAGTACAACCCCGCATCCCGGTTCCTCGAAGAGGTGCCAGCCCACGTCATGGATTGGCGGCGCACGGGATCGTCGCTCAGCACTTGGGCGTCTTCCTCGGCCACACGCAACCGTGCCACGACGACCACGGTGCAGAGTTTCGGCAAGGCCAAGGCCAAGCCTCAGCTTTCGCTCGACGTCGACGACCGTGTGCTGCACGCCACGTTCGGCATGGGTACCGTCCTAGTGGTGCACGGTACGGGCGAGGCCACCAAGGTCGATGTCGATTTCGGGTCGCTCGGCCTCAAGCGGCTAAGCGTTAAGCATGCCCCGATGGAGAAGCTTTGACGTGAAGGGCCCGAGACCATGCACGGCCCGGTAGGGTGACCTGCGCAACGGAGCCGACTCCAAGGAAGCAGCATGGACCTTCTCGAGTACCAAGCCAGGCAACTGTTCGAGCGGTTCGGCGTGCCCGTGCTGCCGGGCGTGGTGGCGCACACACCGGAAGAGGCCCTGGACATCTACCGGCGGATGGGGGCGGACGCCGTGGTGCTCAAGGCGCAGGTACGCACAGGCGGCCGCGGCAAGGCGGGCGGAGTCAAGCTGGCCCGCGGTGAGGAGGCTGTCTCTGAGGCGGCCCGCCAGATCTTGGGGCTCGACATCAACGGCCACACCGTAGAACGCGTCATGCTCAGCCCGGCTGCCGACATCGCTGAGGAGTACTACTTCTCCATCCTCCTGGACCGCGCAATGGGAGGCTATCTCGCCATGTGCAGCGTAGAGGGCGGCATGGAGATCGAGACGCTCGCTGCTGAGCGGCCCGAGGCGCTGGCCAAGGTGCCGTTGGACCCGGTCGCCGGGATCGACGAGACCACCGCGTGGCGCATCGTGACCAAGGCCCGCATCCCGGACAGTGCGCAGGAGGCGGTCGCTGGCGTGCTGGTCAAGCTCTGGGCGG
Organism: Arachnia sp.; assembly: GCA_041854805.1. Taxonomy (GTDB): domain Bacteria; phylum Actinomycetota; class Actinomycetes; order Propionibacteriales; family Propionibacteriaceae; genus Arachnia. Next base: position 73,103 of record JBHADA010000158.1, on the reverse strand, counting down.
CCTTCCGCGACTCGGACGCCACGCTGGTGGAGGTCAACCCCCTCGTGCGCACCGGATACGGGGGCATCCTGGCCCTCGACGGCAAGGTGACGTTGGACGACAACGCCGCCTTCCGGCACGACTGGGACGCCTACCGCGAGGCCTCGAGCGACACCGACCTCGAACACCAGGCTCGTGAGTTGGGCTTGGGCTACGTCAAACTCGACGGCACCGTCGGCGTGATCGGCAACGGTGCGGGCCTGGTCATGAGCACGCTCGATGTCGTGGCCGCCGCAGGAGTGGACCTGCCCGGCACGCCTCGACCCGCCAACTTCCTCGACATCGGCGGCGGCGCCTCGGCGCAGGTCATGGCCAACGGGTTGCGCATCATCATGAGCGACCCGCAGGTGCGCAGCGTCTTCGTCAACGTCTTCGGCGGCATTACCGCCTGCAACGACGTGGCCACGGGCATCGTGCACGCCCTCGACCTGCTCGGCGACGAGGCCCGGCTGCCCATCGTCGTGCGCTTAGACGGAAACTCGGTCGATGTCGGCAAGCAGATCCTACGCGAGGCGAACCATCCGCTCATCACCGTCAAGACCACCATGGACGAGGCGGCTCGCGTTGCGGCCCGGCTTGCGGCGGAAGGCAACTGAACATGGCCATCTACATCAACGCGTCCTCGCGAATCATCGTTCAGGGCATGACGGGCCGTGAAGGCCGCAAACACACGCAGCGAATGATCATGTCCGGCACCCGTGTCGTCGGAGGAGTGACCCCGGGCAAGTCCGGCGAATCGGTGCTGTTCGAGGAGGACCCGGTGCCCGTGTTCGGGTCCGTGAAAGAGGCCGTGACGGCGACCGGAGCCGGCGTCAGCGTCGTGTTTGTTCCACCGCGCTTCGCCAAGGATGCGGTGCTGGAGGCCATCGACGGCGGAGTGGGGCTCGTGGTGGTGATCACGGAGGGCATCCCAGTACGCGACGCTATCGAGTTCCACTCGGCGGCCAAAACCCACGGCACCCGCGTCATCGGACCCAACTGTCCCGGCCTCATCTCCCCAGGAAAGTCCAATGCCGGAATCATCCCCGCACACATCTCGGGGCCTGGACGCATCGGGCTGGTCTCCAAGTCGGGCACGCTGACCTACCAGATGATGTACGAACTACGCGACCATGGTTTCTCCACGGCCGTCGGAATCGGCGGGGATCCCGTGGTGGGCACCTCACACATCGATGCGCTGCGGGCATTCCAGGAGGACCCGGACACCGACATCATCGTCATGATCGGCGAGATCGGCGGTGACGCCGAAGAGCGGGCAGCGGCTTATATCGCCGAGCACATCACCAAGCCGGTCATTGGCTATGTCGCGGGATTCACCGCCCCACCCGGCAAGACTATGGGTCACGCGGGCGCCATCATCACCGGTTCCAAGGGAACCGCCGCGGCCAAGAAGGAGGCACTGGAGGAGGCCGGAGTGCTCGTCGGGGAGACCCCGTCGCTGACGGCGCGACTCACCCGCGATGCCATCGCGGAATTGCGAAAGGTGTCCCGGTAGCCGTGAGCATGGCGAAGAGATGCTGGTGAATCGGGGAGAAAGGTACCGGTCAGGGGACCGGCGAGGGCATAGGATTCGTTCATGCCTACCATTCGCTCCGCTGGAGAACAGGATCTGGCCGCCATCACGGAGATCTACAACGAGGCGGGGGTAGGCACCACAGCCTCGTACGCACTCGAACCGGTCAGCGTCGAGAACCGGCGTGAGTGGTTCGCGCGGTTGAGCGCCGATGGCTTCCCCGTCCTCGTCCTGACGGAGAACGACGAGGTGTTGGGCTACGCCAGTTATGGGCCCTTCCGTGGCTTGGCCGGCTATGCCCACACCGTCGAGCACAGCATCTATATCTCGGACCGGTATCGTGCGTCCGGAGGCGGGCGGATGCTGATGAGTGCACTCATCGACTATGCCCGGGGACGCGGGATCCACGTCATGGTGGGCGTCATCGACGGGTCCAATGACGACTCCATCGCGTTCCATCGCCGTCTCGGCTTCCGTGAATGCGGGCGTCTGCCGGAGGTGGGGCGCAAGTTCGGGCGGTGGTTGGATGTGGTGTTCTTGGCGTTAGTCTTTGACTCTGAGTGAGTCAAAGACGAGGAGAGCAATCAGTGGCTTACCACGCCGACGCCGACGCGGCAGACCTCAGCGACAAGGAGGTCCTCACCTGGGAGGGCTTCGGCCGCGCCCAGCGAGACCTCGCCCAGGAAATCGCGGACTCCGGATTCGACCCCGAGATCGTCATTGCCATCGCCCGCGGAGGTATGTGCCTCGGAGGTGCCCTCACCTACTCCCTCGGGGTCAAACTCACCGATGCGATCAACGTCGAGTTCTACACCGATGTGCACGAGACGCTGCCCGACCCAGTCCTGCTGGCCCCCATGCTGGACACAGCCTCCATCGCGGGCAAGCGGATCCTGGTGGCGGATGACGTGGCAGACTCCGGCCGCACCCTCGCCCTGGTAATCAAGCTGCTTCGCGGCTTCGGTGCGGATGTGCGCTCCGTGGTCCTCTTTGCCAAGCCCACCACCGTTGTGCGGCCCGATCACGCGTGGCGCAGCACCGACCGCTGGATCGTTTTCCCCTGGTCAGACGAACCGCCCGTTATCTCGAAGGAGCGCTGAATGGCAGAGATCCGAAAGTTCGACCCATCCTCCGGCGAGGGCATCCAGCGACAAGTCCGGGACCTGCTGGGGGAAAACATTCGCCCTTTTCAACCCGGCGAGGCCATCGTCTCGGCGCATGCCGACGACCCAGACCCCGAGCCGGAGTATCTCGTGGAGGTGGCCGACGCGGTGCGCATCGACTTCGATTGGTCTGCCGCGGGCGAATGAGCGATCCGGGTTCACCCGCGCCACCCTTCCCCGGCGAGTTGGCGACCGGGCGGTAGGCTGACTGGAACGTGACACATAACGACGCAGTTAGGAATTGCTGTGACTCTTGAATGGACCGAGCAAGACGCTCGCGCCGTCGACATCGCCCGGATTCTGGCCGCCGACGCGGTGGAAAAGGTGGGCAACGGCCACCCCGGAACCCCCATCTCGCTGGCCCCGGTGGCGTACCTGCTCTACCAGAAGATCATGAACACCGACCCGGGCGATGACAAGTGGATCGGCCGCGACCGCTTCATCCTGTCCGCTGGTCACGCTTCCCTGACCCAGTACACCCAGCTCTACCTCGCCGGCCTTGGGCTGGACCTCGACGACCTGAAGGCGCTGCGTACCTGGGGTGCCAAGACCCCAGGCCACCCCGAGTACGGCCATACGCGGTTCGTCGAGTGCACCACAGGTCCGCTCGGCGCCGGCGTCTCCAACGCCGTGGGCATGGCCATGGCGGCCCGCCGCGAACGCGGGATCTTCGACCCGGAGGCCCCCGCCGGTGAGTCCATCTTCGACCGCACCATCTACGCCATCGTGGGCGACGGATGCCTCCAAGAGGGTGTCTCCGCCGAGGCATCATCGCTGGCAGGAACCCAGAACCTGGGCAACCTCGTGCTCATCTACGACGACAACCGCATCACCATTGAGGGCGACACCAAGATCGCCTTCACCGAGGACGTCACCGCCCGCTACGAGTCTTACGGGTGGCACGTGCAAAGTGTCGACTGGACCAACGGCGGTACCGAGTACCGCGAGGACGTCGCCACTCTCCACGATGCGATCGAGAAGGCCAAGGCCGTCACGGACAAGCCCAGCTTGATCAAGCTCACCACCGTCATCGGGTGGCCGTTGCCGAACAAGCAGGGCGAACACTCCATCCACGGGTCCAAGATCGGCGCCGACGAGATCTCCGCCCTCAAGGAATTGCTCAAGTTTGAGCAAGAGCCCTTCGCCGTGGACGAGAGCGTCGTGGAGTACGCCCGGGCCAACGCCGCCGCCCGCGGGAAGGCGGCCCGAGAGGCATGGGACGCCAAGTTCACCGCCTGGGCGGAGGCCAACCCGGAGCGCGCCGCGTTGCTGCAGCGGGTCCAGGCGCGCAAGCTCCCTGAAGACCTCACCCTGCCCGTGTTCGAAGAGGGCAAGAAGTCCACCCGAGCGGCCTCCGGCGAGGTGCTCACGGCGCTCGCGCCACAACTGCCCGAGCTGTGGGGCGGCTCCTCGGACCTGGCAGGCTCCAACAACACCACCATGAAGGGGGAACCCAGTTTCTTGCCCTTCGACCGCACATCGAGGGACTGGGCCGGCGACCCGTATGGGCGCACCTTGCACTTCGGCGTGCGTGAACACGCCATGGGTGGCATCCTCAACGGCATCGTGCTCTCGGGCCTCACCCGCGCCTATGGCGGAACCTTCCTCGTGTTCGCCGACTACATGCGTGCCCCTGTCCGCTTGGCTGCTCTCATGAAGGTGCCCACCACCTTCGTCTGGTCGCACGACTCGGTGGGCGTGGGCGAGGACGGCCCCACGCATCAGCCCATCGAACACATCGCGTCGCTGCGGGCCATCCCCGGCCTCGCCGTGGTGCGTCCGGCCGACGCCAACGAGACCTCGGTGGCCTGGGGCGAGATTCTGCGCCGCACCGATGGCCCGACCGGCATCATCCTTTCCCGCCAAGACCTGCGCACCGTGCCGCGCGGCACCAAGTACGCCTCCGCTGAGGGTGTCGCCAAGGGCGGATACGTGCTGAGCGAGGCCAGCGGGGAACCTAAGGTGATCCTCATTGCCACCGGTTCCGAGGTGGCCCTCGCGCTCGACGCCCAGGAGGCCCTGCAGGCTGAAGGCATCGCCACCCGCGTCGTGTCCATGCCGTGCCACGAGTGGTTCGACGAGCAGCCCGCCGAATACCGCGAGTCCGTCCTGCCATCCTCAGTGTCCGCCCGGGTCAGCATCGAGGCCGGTATCGCCATGGGCTGGGCCAAGTACGTTGGCGGGTCTGGGGCCTCGGTCAGCATCGAACACTTCGGTGCCTCCGCCTCCGGAGCCAAGTGTTTTGAGGAGTTCGGTTTCACCGTCGACAACGTGGTGGCCACAGCCAAGTCGGTACTCTGACGGCATCTCGACGGCGGTAGGCCTGGCAAGGGCTTACCGCCGTCGCGGAGCGCCCGCAGGTAAACGGCCGTCCGCCTCGCACACGTCCTACTTGGAGGCGTTCGTATGCTTGTGGGCATGGCACTCAAGGACCTCCTCAGCAATCTTGTCGGCGACAAGCCAGTGGCTCTGGAACTCGATCTGGCGCGGGGGGTCCTTGTTGCACGACCCCGAAACCCGCTGCAGGCCATCGCGCTGGTCAACAGCCCCACCCTCACGGGGTTGCGTGAGCAACTCGCCCAAGCAGCGGTCGACGACCGCGTGGCAGGGCTGATCGTCCACGCGACCCCCAGCGATGTTGCCTTGGCCCACCTCGAGGAGGTGTGCGAACTCATCGAGAGCTTCGGTGAGCGCAAGCCCACCGTCGCGTGGGCGGAGAGCTTTGGCGAACTCATCCACGGGCTGCAGGGTTACCGCGTCGCCTGCGCCGCCCGGGAGATCTGGGTGCAGCCCACCGGCATGCTCAGCATCGGTGGCATCGAACTTCAGATCACGCTCCTCAAGGGGCTGCTCAACAAGGTGGGCGTCGAGCCTCAGTTCGGGCAGCGCCACGAGTACAAGACCGCCGCCGACACCTATGTCGCCGATCACGTCACCGAGCCAAACCGGGAGATGACTCAGCGCATCGGGCAGTCGCTCATGGATGCCCTTGTGGCCGGCATCGCCCGGCGCCGCGGCCTCAACACCGCCGTGGTGTGGGAGGCCATCAATGCCGCTCCGGTCGTGCCCGAGAAGGCCCTAGAGATGGGACTCATCGACCACATCGGCTACCGTGACGAGGTCTACTCCGCGACGCTGGAAGCGTGGCACGTCACTCCCGAGCAGTTGCTGTTCGTCCAGCGTTACACCTCGAAGGCGGCACTGGCCCGCAAGCTGCGTCCCCGCCAGCCCAAGGTGGGGGTGGTCAGCCTTCGCGGCGCCATCGTGACTGGCCGCGGCGTCGTGAAGAACCCCCTCGGCGGGGAGCTGGCCGGCGCGGATGTCGTCGACGAGCACCTCCGGGCCGCCATGCGCGACGACGACGTCAAGGCCGTGGTCTTCGAGGTCGACTCCCCAGGAGGCTCCGCCGTCGCCTCCGACTTCATCCGGCGCAGCGTGCTGCGTCTCCGCGAGGCCGGCAAGCCCGTCGTCGCCCACATGGGAACCATGGCTGCCTCCGGTGGCTACTACGTTTCCATGGGTGCCGACGAGATCGTCGCCCAGGCCTCCACCCTGACCGGATCCATCGGCGTGCTGGGCGGCAAGATGGTCACCGCCGGCCTGTACGACAAGCTAGGCCTCGTCCGCGAATCCCTGCCGTTCGGCGAGGCCGCAGGCATGTTCTCCGCCGCCCACGAGTTCAGCGCGGATGACTGGGACCGTCTCAACGCCTGGTTGGACCGCGTGTATCACGACTTCACCACCTTCGCCGCTCACGACAGGGGCATGGCCTACGAGGATCTGGAACGGCTGGCCCGCGGACGAGTGTGGACCGGGGCCGACGCGCTGAGCCACGGCCTCGTCGACTACATCGGTGGCCAAGGCGTTGCCGTCACACGGGCCTGCCGCCTCGCCGGGATCGACCCGGACACCGCCAAGCTCGAACGAATCGGCGACAGCGGGATCTTGTCCCTCATTAAGCCCGCCACATCCAGCGAGATGCTGGCGAGCACCTCCATGCCTACCGGCGAGTCGATGCTTCGCAGCCTCGCTGAACGAGCCGGGATCGGGTACCAGGGCGCGCTGAGCGTTCCCTGGCGTATAAAGGTTCGATAAAGGAGTTGGGGTTGGCCTCGGTGCACTCGTACCATGTCACGGGCGAAGTCGTGAGCCCAGAGGAGTGGCAGTGAACAAGAAGAAGATCGCCATCGGGGCCAGCGTCGGCGCGGTGGTGCTCCTGGGTGGCGCCTATGTGGTGGCCTACTTCGTCGCGGGCAACCATGTCCCTGCGAAGGCCCAGGTCGATGGCGTCGCCATCGGAGGCATGTCTCCGTCGGAGGCCGAGGCCAAGCTGCGAGAGGAACTAGCCTCTACCGCAGAGACTCCGATCAAGCTCAGCGCGGGCGATATCTCTGTCGATCTCGAGCCGGCCAAGTCAGGTCTGGGCATCGACTACCAAGCCACGGTGGCCGCTGCGGGCGGCGGCTTCAGTTGGAACCCCATCAACATCATCGCCACCCTGACCGGTGGAGCCGACGTCGAACTGGTGCGCACCGTCGACAAGAAGGCCTTGACCAGCGCTGTCGAAGGCGCGCGCGACGACTTCGCGAAGGAGGCGAAAGACGCCACCTTGACCTTCAAGGACGGCAAGATCGAGCGCACCAATGGAGCCGACGCGGAGGCGCTCAACATTGATGACACAGTCGCCGCGACGAGCAAGGCCTACACCGCCGGCGAGCACAAGGCGGAGGCCGTCCTCGACCACACCGCCCCCAAGGTCACCACCGCTATGGTGGACGAGGCCGTTACCAGCTACGCCGAGCCGTTGCTCAGCGGTCCTATCACTCTCACCGCCAACGGCAAGAGCATCGAACTCAAGTCGGCTGAGCTGGCGGAGATCACCAGCTTCTCCGCTAAGGACGGCAAGCTGATGCCCACCATCGACAAGGACAAGCTGTACGACAACACCAAGGAGGCGCGCAGCGAACTCGGCTTGGAGGAGGCCAAGGATGCCAGCTTCAAGCTCGTGGGCAACGGTGTGGAGGTGGTCCCCGCCGAAGAAGGCCGCACAGTGTCCAAGGACGCCTTGGCCGAGGCCGTGAACAAGACCGCCTTCGGCAGCGGAGACGCCCGCAAGACGGATGTCAAGGTCGAGACTCAGAAACCCGAGTTCACCACCGAGAAGGCCAAGGAACTGGGCGATTTCGAGGTCATTGGCGAATTCACCACCGAATGGAACCATTCCACCTATCGCAACAAGAACCTGACCACGGCGGCGGGCAAGGTCAACGGCACGGTCCTCATGCCCGACGACATCTTTTCCCTCAACGGCACGCTCGGTCCTCGCACCGCTGAGAACGGTTACACACAGGGCTACGCCATCAACGGTGGGCGCATGGTGCTCGAGTACGGGGGAGGCATCTCGCAGTCGGCCACCACCTTGTACAACGCGGCCTTCTTCGCGGGCTACAAGGACATCGAGCACAAGCCGCACAGCTTCTACTTCAGCCGCTACCCGGCCGGCCGCGAGGCCACCGTCTATTACGGCTCGCTGGACATGCGGTTCCAGAACGACACGAAGTACCCCTCGATCATCCAGGGCTACGTCAAGCCGTCCAGCCAGGGCACCAAGGGCAGTATCACGTTCAAGATCTGGTCCAAGCGCACCTATGACAAGGTGGAGTCCACCGAGCCGGTGAAGTCGGACTATTACGTGGGCCAAGACCGGGTCGTCACGGCCCCGGATTGCGAGCCCCAGTCGCCCATTCAAGGCTTCACCGCCACATGGCAGCGGCTTTTCTACAAGGACGGCGCGGTGGTCAAGCGCGAGAACTACTCGTGGAAGTACAACGCCTCCGGACGAATCACCTGCGGATGACCACGCCACACGCCGGGAAGCTTCGACGCGCCGGTTTAAAGCGCTAAGCTGGCTTCGCCTGAGAAGGAGATTTACGTGACCTACATCATCGGTTTGCCATGTGTCGACGTGAAGGACCGCGCCTGCGTCGAGGAGTGCCCAGTCGACTGCATCTACGAGGGCAACCGGATGCTCTACATCCATCCAGAGGAGTGCGTCGACTGCGGGGCCTGCGAGCCCGTGTGCCCGGTGGAGGCCATCTACTACGAGGATGACGTCCCAGAGGACCAGGCGGAGTACTACGACGTCAACGTCCAATTCTTCGACGAGATCGGCTCTCCCGGCGGAGCGGCCAAGCTCGGCGTCATCGATGCCGACCACCCGGTCGTCGCGGCGCTGCCTCCGCAGGGCGAGTGAGCCTCGGCTCCCGGCTCCCAGACTTCCCATGGGATACCCTGCGAGCCGCCAAGCAACGCGCTGAGGCCCACCCCGATGGGATCGTTGACCTTTCCGTCGGAACACCCGTTGACCCCACTCCGCAATGCGCGCGCGACGCGATTACCGCGGCCTCGGACGCGCATGGCTATCCCACGGTATGGGGGACTCCCGTGCTGCGTGCCGCCATACGGCGTTACCTGACCGAGCGATGGGCCAGCGTCGCCCTGACGGACGAGGCCGTGCTGCCCGTGGTGGGCACCAAGGAACTAGTTGCCTGGCTACCCACCCTCATGGGCCTTGGCCCTGGGGATGCCGTCGTCTACCCCGAGTGCGCCTATCCCACCTATGAGGTCGGCGCACTCACGGCGGGCGCGCGACCAGTCGCCTTGGACGACCCGGCGGACCTGCCCGACGACGCGAGGCTCGTGTGGATCAACTCGCCGGCCAATCCCACGGGCCGGATCCTCGGGCTTGAAGAGATGCGAGCCTTCGTGCGGGCAGCCAGGGACGCTGGCGCTTTGCTGGCCAGCGACGAGTGCTACGGCGAGTTCGCATGGGATGCCGAGGCTTTCTCCGTGTTGGACCCGCGGGTCAACGACGGCGACCTCACCGGGCTGCTTGCCGTGGGATCCTTATCCAAGCGTTCAAACGCCGCGGGTTATCGGGCCGGGTTCGTTGCGGGCGATGCCCAGGTGGTGCAGGAACTGGTTGGTGTTCGCAAGCATCTGGGCATGATGGTGCCCGCCCCGGTACAGGCGGCTATGGTGGCGCTGCTGGAGGATCACGGCCACGTCGAGGAGCAGCGTCAGCGCTATCTCGCACGGCGGTCGGTGTTGCGTCCAGCGCTGGAGGCTGCGGGTTTCCGGGTGGAGCACTCAGAGGGGTCGCTGTATCTGTGGATCACCCGTGATGAGGATTGCCGCGTCACCGTCGACTGGTTCGCCGAGCGGGGCATTCTGGTGGCCCCCGGAGACTTCTATGGGTCTGCTGCGAACAGGCACGTTCGCGTGGCATTGACTGCCTCAGACGAGCGCATCGCCGCTGCGGCTGAGCGACTTGGTTGAGGAAGAACCTGCCTTACGTTGCCGCGGACCTGCCCGCACGAGCAATCAGCCGAAGGTGACCGTCGCAGTCAGGTTGCCCGCCTTCTCGGGGGCCGACGACCACCCTTGATCGGGGGCTCGCCAACGCCTGTCCTCCACGGTGACCTCGGTGGCCCCGGCGCTGTAACTGTTGGCGACCACATGGTTCGCGGCCGCCCACAGCGACGTCTTGTCCCGTGCGGTGATCGTCATTCGGGAGTCACGCACCTCGCTGATCGTGACCGAGCCGAGGGCGGTCAATACCTCGTTGAAGGCATCCGTGTTCACCGTAGGGTTGGACTCGAAGTTGATGCACCACAAGGTCTCGTGCTCCGCGCCCATCAGGGCCTTTGCCAGGGCCGTCGCGTTCGTCTCATGCTTGGCGTAGGCGTCTGGATATGCGCTGATCTGCACCGCCTGCGCGGCTTCGGTCACGCTCATCGACTCCCAGCCCTTGACCTTGACCAGTCCGTCGTAGAACTTCCCAGCGGAGTACCACGGGTCCATGATCTGAGTTTCCGTGCCCCAGCCTTGTGAGGGGCGCTGTTGGAACAGGCCCACGGAATCGCGGTCGCCATGGTCGATGTTGCGCAGCGCCGACTCCTGGTAGGCCGTGGCGAGCGCGACGACAGCGGCCCGCTCCGGTAGGTCGCGCTCCACAGCGATGGCGACAATGATCGACGCGTTGTGTGCCTGCTCGGCGCTGAGCCGCGTCGTGGCATCTGCGGAGGTTTTCACGGTGCACGCTTGTGGCGTGTACCGCTTCACTAGGTAGCGGTAGGCCGTCCAGCCGCCAAGGCCGAGAGCCCCCAGGAACACCACGACAACGAGGACATAAACGAGAGGTTTTCGCATCAGTTCTGGTGTAGGGCGGAGTTGAGTTCGATTCTGGTGCCGCGTCGATGCTTGACCACGACTGCGCCGGCCTGAGAGTCGCGGAGGAACAGGAGATCGGGCTGGCCGCTCAGTTCGCGTGCCTTGACGACGCTGCCGTCAGGGAGACACACCTTGGTGCCAGCGGTGACGTAGAGACCGGCCTCGACGACGCAGTCATCGCCCAGGGAGATGCCCACGCCAGAGTTGGCGCCCAGCAGACACCGTTCTCCAAGGCTGATAACTTCCTTGCCTCCGCCGGATAGGGTGCCCATGATCGAGGCACCGCCGCCGATATCGGTGCTGTCGCCCACGACCACACCGGCGGAGATGCGACCCTCCACCATCGACGTGCCCAGGGTGCCGGCGTTGAAGTTGACGAAACCCTCGTGCATCACGGTGGTGCCGGAGGCGAGATGGGCGCCTAGCCGGACGCGGTCGGCGTCAGCGATACGCACCCCGCTGGGGGTGATGTAGTCCACCATTCGCGGGAACTTGTCGATGCCATAGACGCTTAGATGCTCTCCCTTGGCGCGCAGCAGCGTGCGCACCCGGGACACATCGGCGACCCGTACCGGGCCGGCGGTGGTCCAGGCATTGTTGGGAAGCACCCCGAAGATGCCGTCCAAGTTCAGCCCATGCGGTTTGATGAGCCGGGATGACAGCAAGTGGAGGCGCAGGTAGGCATCCTCCACAGACGAAGGGGGCTCGTCCAAGCCGATCTCCACCCGCACGGTTTTCGTGGACACCTGGCGTACCTCGTCGATGTACTGGGCATCGGTGAGCAATTGCGGCGGCTCATCGGTGAGGGCTGAGCCAAGCCGCGGCTCCGGGAACCATGCGTCGAGCACGTCGCCAGCGGTGTGAACAGTGGCTAGGCCCCAGGCCCAAGCAGTGCGGGTCGTGTCGGTCATGGCGGACAGTCTACGGGGCCCACCCCAAACCTCGTCTACGGCCGGTTTCGCCCGCTACGCTTCTAGGCATGGCCAATCTCTCCACGCTGCTGCGCGACATCGTCGACATCGAGTCGGTCTCCGGCAACGAGGGCGAGTTGGCCAGCCTCGTCGAGGCCCGCCTGCGAGCCCTGCCCCATCTCGAGGTGACCCGCGACAGCGACTGTGTCGTGGCGAGGACCGCTCAGAACCGCGCCGAACGGGTCATCATCGCTGGGCATCTCGACACCGTCCCCGTGGCCGACAACCTCCCCTCTCGGCTGATCCAGGGGCCCGGCGGAGACAGCGTATGGGGGAGGGGCGCCGTCGATATGAAGGGTGGCATCGCCGTCATGCTCGTCCTCGCTGCCGAACTCACGGCGCCCCGGCGAGACATCACGTGGATCTTCTACGACCACGAGGAGGTTGCCTCCGACCTCAATGGGCTGGGCCGGTTGTCACGAAATCGTCCCGATCTCGTCCAGGGCGACTTTGCGATCCTCATGGAGCCCACGTCCGGCGAGATTGAAGGAGGCTGTCAAGGCACCATCCGCGTCGATCTCGTGGCTGAGGGAGAGGCGGCACACAGCGCCCGCGCTTGGATGGGGAATAACGCCGTCCATGCGCTTGCTCCGGTGCTGGAGAAGCTTGCCGCCTACGAGCCCGAGGAGATCGTGGTTGATGGGCTCACATACCGCGAGGGGCTCAACGCGACAGGAATCAGCGGAGGCCTCGCGCCCAACATGATCCCGCCATTGGCCTCGGTGCACGTGAACTATCGCTACGCACCGGACAAGGACGTCGATGAGGCCATGGAACGCTTGAGAGGGTGGTTTCCGGGGTGGCGCATGGATGTGGCCGATGTGTCGCCCGCGGCGCGTCCAGGCCTCGACCTGCCCCTCGCTCGCGAATTTACGGCAGCGGTCGGCCGCCAGGCCCGCCCAAAGTATGGCTGGACCGACGTGGCCAGGTTCAGCGCCCTGGGTATCCCTGCCGTCAACTACGGCCCCGGGGACCCCTCGCTGGCCCACCGCGACGACGAGGCGTGCCCCGTCGCCGATCTTGAGCAATGCGCCGACGGCCTGCGCCGTTGGCTGAAGGAGGACCGACCATGACCGATCCCAAGCGCCGTTCCGGTGCCGTGCTGCTGGGTGGGGACCGTCACGACCAGCCGATGGCGGACCAAGCCCTCCTTGAGGACCGGGATTGGAGCCAGCGCGACCCGTGGCGGGTGCTGCGCATTCAGTCCGAATTCGTCGAGGGCTTCGACGCTTTGCAGCATGTGCCGCCGGCCATCAGTATCTTCGGGTCGGCCCGGACCAAACCTGGCGAGGCTATGTATGTCGCGGCCGAGGCCATTGCCCGGGGCCTTGCCGAGCGAGGATTCGCCGTCATCACGGGCGGCGGTCCCGGAATCATGGAGGCGGGCAACAAGGGGGCCTACGAGGCGGGGGGAACCTCAGTGGGACTCGGTATCGAGTTGCCACATGAGCAGGGGATGAACGACTACCTCACCCTGGGGGTCAACTTCCGGTATTTCTTCGCGCGAAAGACGATGTTCCTCAAATACAGCCAGGGCTTCATCACCATGCCTGGCGGGTTCGGGACTCTCGACGAACTCTTCGAATCGCTCACCCTCATCCAGACGGGCAAGGTGACCAACTTCCCGGTGGTGCTGTTCGGCACCGACTACTGGGGTCCTCTGCTCGACTGGGTGCGCACGTCTGTGCTGGGCGGCGGATACGTCTCGTCGCGCGATCTTCACCTGGTGACCCTGACCGATGACGTCGGAGAGGCGGTCGCTGCCATGGGAAATCCCGGGGAGGGGGTCTGACGTGGTCTGGGCAATCATCGTCTGTGCACTGGTGGTACTCGGCCTTGCCTCGTTCGCAGGGTTGGGCCGCTTGGGCGAGATGCCGGCAGAGGCCGTCAACGATCGTCCCAAGGGGTATATCCCGGATGGACCCGTCACGCAGGCCCTGCTGAAGGAGTTGCGGCTCCCGCAAGCCTCGACTGGCTATGCCCATGGGCCAGTCAACGGGTACTTGGCTAATATCGCCTCCGGCTCGGCGCTCCCTGCGGAACAGACACGGTTTCCCGTTGTACGCGGCGGCTATGACATGCAGGTGGTCGACGAGTTGATCGAGCGGCCCCGCTACGAGCGGCCCACCGCCCAGCCTGTGGAGGACGCCGGGGGCTCCACGGACACACCGCGCCGGGCAGTCTGAAGCCGCGATCAGGTTCGCTCTACGACGGTTTCCACGCTTTGGCCACGCGCACAGGCTTGAGACGTAGGGAATAATAGGTATGTTCACACACGACGACGACCAGAATGAGGTTGGCAATGGCAGCGATGAAGCCCCGCACGGGCGACGGGCCCATGGAGGTTACGAAGGAAGGTCGTGGCATCGTCATGCGCGTTCCTGTCGACGGGGGTGGACGGCTGGTCGTGGAGATGAATGCCCAGGAGGCAACAGACCTGCTCAACGCGTTGAAAGACGTAGTCGGCTGAGGCCGTAATCGCACGTGACAAGGGCCGTCCTTTTGGGGGCGGCCCTTGTCACGTCATGGCGTTGTGTCAACCGTGCGCCGCAATGGCCTTCTCGTAGACGGCCACCGTCTCCTCAGCGATCTTGGCCCACGAGAACTCGGTGATGCACCGCTGCCGGCCGGCCAAACCGAACTGCCGTGCCAAGTGGGAATCGCGGGTGACTTGGTTGATCTTCTCGGCGAAATCCGCCTCGAAGGCCTCGACGAAAGCGGGATCGGCGGCCCGCGCCGGGTCGTAGGGCACCAGCAGACCGGTTACCCCGTCGTCGACCACCTCGGGGATGCCGCCCACCGCGCTGGCCACGACAGGCGTCTCACAGGCCATGGCCTCCAGGTTGACGATGCCCAGGGGCTCGTAGATCGATGGGCAGGCGAAGACCGTCGCGTTAGTCAGAACCTGGCGTACGGACGCCCGTGGGAGCATCTCCTGCACCCAGATCACTGGAGCGGTGCGTGTTTGCTGCAGGTCCGCGAACGCGCCCTCGAACTCGGCTGCGATCTCCGGGGTGTCGGGGGCGCCAGCCAGCAACACCAACTGGGTGTCGGGGTCGAAGTTCCGTGCCGCGCGCACCAAGTGCACCAAGCCCTTCTGCCGCGTGATCCTGCCCACGAAAACCACCGACGGGCGGTCCAGGTCCACGCCCAGTGAGGTCACCACATCGGTGTTCGTGTCCGGGTGGAATTCGTCGGGGTCGATGCCGTTCTTGACCACGTGCACCTTCGCAGGGTCGAGGTCGGGATAGCTGTCTAGCACGTCGCGACGCATACCCTCGCTGACCGAGATGACGGCGTCGGCGGCCTCGTAGGCGGTCTTCTCCGCCCAGGAGGAAACGCGGTAGCCACCGCCGAGTTGTTCGGCTTTCCAGGGACGATGTGGTTCGAGTGAATGGGACGTGACCACGTGCGCGATATCGTGCATGAGCGAGCCGAGCAGGCCTCCCATGTTCGCGTACCACGTGTGCGAATGGATGATGGTGGCGTCGTCGGCGATGGAGGCTGCCATGGACAGGTCAGCACCCAGCACTCGCAGTGCGGCGTTGGCGCCAGGCGGGAAGTCCTCGGCGTGGGCTGTGGCGCCCTCGCGGGGCTCACCCATGCAGTGCACCTCGACATCGATGAGCCTGCGCAGTTGTGGCACCAGTTGGGCGACATGGACGCCCGCTCCGCCGTAGATGGAAGGGGGGTACTCGCGGGTCAGCAGTGACGCTTTGATAGCCATGCCAGCATCGTTTCACACCGCCCGGGGCCGCGCTTGGCCGGGGCCGATCTGTGGCGCACGAATATTCTCCTCCACGTTTTCCTGGACCCCCCTTGATGTTGCCGGGCCTCACCCCGTAGGTTCATGTCATGATCGAGCGCCCAAAGGTCCTGTCCATCGTTCTGGCTGGCGGCGAGGGGAAGCGCCTCATGCCGCTGACGGCTGATCGTGCCAAACCCGCCGTTCCCTTCGGCGGCACGTATCGGTTGATCGATTTCGTCTTGTCGAACCTCGCCAACTCCAACCTGCGCCAGATCGCGGTGCTCACCCAGTACAAGTCGCACTCCCTAGACCGGCACATTGCCAAGACGTGGCGTTTCTCCACCATGTTGGGCAACTACGTCGCTCCCGTGCCCGCACAGCAGCGCCTAGGCCCTCGCTGGTACCAGGGCAGCGCCGACGCCATCCATCAATCCCTCAACCTGATCCTCGACGACGATCCGGACTACATCGTCGTGTTCGGGGCGGACAACATCTACCGCATGGACATCGACCAGATGCTCGATGCGCATATCGACTCCGGCCTGGGAGCCACGGTGGCGGGCATCCGGGTGCCCCGGCACGAGGCCTCCGCCTTCGGCATCATCGACGCGGCTCCCGACAACAAGATCAAGAGCTTCCTCGAGAAGCCAGCCGATCCGCCAGGCCTGCCCGATTCGCCGGACGAGTCGTTTGCGTCCATGGGCAATTACGTGTTCTCCACTGCGCAGTTGATCGAGGCACTGCGCTACGACGCCAACAACCCCACCGCTCGTCACGACATGGGAGGCGACATCGTCCCCTGGTTCACGGAGCAAGGACAGGCGCAGGTCTACGATTTCAAGGAGAACCGGGTTCCAGGAGCCACGGAAAAGGACATCAACTACTGGCGCGATGTGGGCACCATTGATGCGTTCCACGAGGCCCACATGGATCTCGTTAGCGTCGATCCCGAGTTCAACCTGTACAACGACCAGTGGCCCATCTGGACCGACCAAGTGCAGGCTCCCGGGGCGAAGTTCGTCATCCGGGGCCGTGCCGAGGACTCGATCGTCACCGCAGGCTGCATCATCTCCGGCGGAGAGGTGGACCGGACGGTGCTGAGCCCCAACGTCCACATCGACAAGTGGGCACAGGTTTCGGACTCCGTCGTGATGCAGAACGTGCGCATCGGGCGCGACGCCGTGGTGCGACGGGCCATCCTGGACAAGAACGTCGTCATCCCCGACGGTGTGCAGATCGGCGTGGATCACGAGCACGACCGGGCTCGTGGTCTGGTCGTCTCGGACAGCGGCGTGGTTGTCGTCGGTAAGGGAGTCACCGTCTCGCGCGATTGAGGCAAGGTCGGGCCCGGGGCTTTGCTCCGGGCCGTCGCCTCCGCGTGAGTATCAGTCCTTGACGGCGACCAGCAGCCCGTTGCCGACGGTGAGGAGGCACTGGGTATAGGACTCTGTGGCGCCGATAGCCTCAAGGGCCTCGCGGATGATGATGGCCTCATCCGACTGGTCCGCCTCGTCGGCCACCTTGTTGTGCCACATGACGTCGTTGACGATCAGAAGCCCACGAGGGCGCAACAAACGTAGGGCGCCAGCCACGTATTCAACATATTCGAGCTTGTCACCATTGATGAAGACGATGTCGTAGGCTCCATCGCGCAGCTTCGGCATGACGTCAATGGGGGAGCCAGTGATGAGCCTGAACCGTGATGAGGCGAACCCGGCCCCGTTAAAGAAGCGACGGGCTGGAAGCTGATTGTCCGCCTCCGAATCAATGGAGGTCAGGGCCCCGTCGCGGTCCATTGCCTCTAAGAAAGCCAGACCGGATGCGCCCATGGCGGTGCCGACTTCGACGACGGCCTTGGCGTCGATGGCCCGGGCAAGGGTCTTGAGGGTGGCGGCTACGCCGGCGCTGATCGGAGTGATACCGGCGAGCGTCGCCTCGTCGCGAGCCGTGGCGACCTCGGGCGAGGTAGGCACATGGTCTTCGGCCAAGGCCCACGTGGCGGCGCTGGGGGGCACGAGTTGATCTGCAGAGTTACTCACGAGCCCAGCCTAGCGACCAAGAATCGTTGGCGCCGCCATCGCAGAAGCACATGGGTGATGCTGATCCGCGTCGCCTAAGAAACAACGTGGCGGGGACCCTGGGCGTGAAGCGGAAGGGTGCGTCTAAGATGGCCCGCATGATTCACGTCGCCGCCCCAGGTGATGCCATGGTGCATACCATCGCCGTGGATGCCGGGCAGCAGGTGCGATCCGCCGACGTCGTGGTCGTGCTGGAATCGGCCGCCGGGCAACTGCCGATGGTGGCCGGGGTGGCGGGTACCGTCGCAGAAGTGAGCGTAAACGCCGGAGACCTGGTGCACGCTGGAGATCCGCTAGTCGTGATTGTGGAGGATTGATGCCCGAGGAAGACATGCCCGTGTTCGGCCGGGTACTGACCGCCATGGTGACCCCATTCACCCCCGACGGATCGGAGGTCGATTACGCGCAGGTCGCCCGGCTCGCCGCCCATTTGGTCGATGATCTCGGCAATGACGGACTCATCGTCAATGGCACGACGGGAGAGTCGCCGACCACCACGGACGATGAGAAGCGACGCATTCTCGATGCCGTGGTAACGGCCGTTGGGGACCGCGCGACCATCGTGGCCGGGGTGGGTACGTTTGACACTAGGCACACTAAGGAGTTGGCTCGTCAAGCGGCATCTGTGGGAGTGGATGGGCTGCTCGTGGTCACGCCGTATTATTCGCGCCCCCCGCAGGATGCGTTGGCGGATCATTTCCTCGCGGTGGCGGATGCCACCGAGTTGCCCATCATGCTCTACGACATTCCGCATCGGGCCGGGGTGCCCATCCCAGAGGATGTGCTCATCCGTATCGGCGCCCATCCCCGGATTTGCGCGGTCAAGGACGCGAAAGCGAACGCGGTCTCCTCGTCTCGGGTGATCGCAGAGACCAACCTGGCCTACTACGCCGGAGACGACGCGTATCTGCTGCCTCTGCTTGCGGTTGGGGGAGTAGGGCTGGTGGGCACATCGACCCATT
Source organism: Arachnia sp. (assembly GCA_041854805.1). Taxonomy (GTDB): domain Bacteria; phylum Actinomycetota; class Actinomycetes; order Propionibacteriales; family Propionibacteriaceae; genus Arachnia. The sequence continues at coordinate 54,397 of JBHADA010000158.1, read as the reverse complement.
TCACGGCCCGGGCCGCGCGCGAGATCGTGGATCATTACGCGGCGGGCAGGACCAGCGAGGCGATCAGGGCTCATCAGGAGGCCCTGCCCGTGTTCCAGGGCGTCTTCGCGAGCCAGGGCTGCATGATGGTCAAGGCTGCCTTGGCGGCTCGCGGCTTCGACGCGGGGCCATGTCGTCCTCCCATGGGCAGCGTGCCGCTCGAGACCGTTGACACATTCCTGCGGGTTCTCGCGACGTGGGAACAAACCGGTGCGCTGGAGCGTTGATCTATGAGAGTTCACAGGTTCCTCACAGGCTGACCTGTCAGGCTAGAGATTATGGAGAAGCGAGTGCTCAGGTCCAAGGCAAAGCCAGAGCCAGACTGGACGCCGCCCACGTGGCAGGAGTTGGTCCGCGATCACTCCGCACAGGTTTACCGTCTCGCTTACCGACTCACTGGGAACCCTCACGACGCGGAGGACCTCACCCAAGACGTGTTCGTGCGCGTCTTTCGCTCGATTCATACGTTCAAGCCGGGAACCCTTGAGGGCTGGCTCCATCGGATCACCACCAATCTCTTTCTCGACCAGGCCCGTCGCCGGCAGCGGATCCGGATGGATGCGCTCAGCGTCGCACCCGATCATGTGTGGGGTGCCACGTCCGGACCAGAGGAACTCCACAACGATGCCGAGTTGGATGCGGATGTCGCCGCCGCCTTGGCCGCGCTCAACCCCGAGCAGCGGGTGGCGGTGGTGCTGTGCGACATTGAGGGCCTGAGCTACGAGGAGATCGCGGCCGTGCTCGATGTGAAGTTGGGCACCGTGCGCAGCCGTATCGCGCGCGGCCGAGCGGCCCTCCGGGAGGCCTTGGCCCATCGCGCGCCGAGCGAAGGACGTAGCCGCTACCTCGGGGTCGGTTGACCATGGGCTGCGGCCGGTTTCGTACCGATTTGTCGGCGTTCGTCGACGGGACGTTGACGCCCAAACGCGAGGAACAGGTCTTCTATCACATCGCGGGCTGTGCCGAATGCCGTGAGGAGGTGCACGAGATCGCCGCTCTGTGCGCCAAGCTCAGCGGCTGCCGCTCCTCTGACGCCCCCGGTGGCCTCACCGCCAAGCTGGAATCCATCGCCGGCGACAACGCTGCCACCCCCCTTTACATGGCTCAGGGAGAAGGGAAACTGCCCACCTCCAGCCACCGTCGCCGATGGTTGATCGCACAGAGCGGGTGTGCCCTGCTGGTGGTGATGGTCTCAGTCGTGGTGCTGGCCGTTCTCGTCGCTCCCGAACCGGTCCGCGTCGCCGATCCCGTGGGCTCGGCGCGGGAGCAATACGCCAAGTCGAGCGCCGCGCTCAGCGTGAACGAGGCCCTCGGCGCCATGCTGTTGGCGGGGGAGCGGGGAGCCGACTTCGGCGATCCCGTCGAGTACGCCTCTCCTCAAGGCGGGACGCAAACGCGCGACATCAGCACTGCTGAAGCCGCTCAGGTGTTGGGTAAGGCCGTCGACTTCGACCGCTCGCTCACGGGACAGCAACGCGTCTACGTCGCCAACGGCGATGGTCAGTACCTCACCGCCCAGGTGGCCGTGACCAGGGTGCAAGGGGAGGGCACCCAGTTGGCCGTGACAGACGCTCAAGGCCACCAGTTCCTCTCCGCGTTCCTGCCTGGCGCCGTCGGCGCTCCTCAGGAGGCGCGCCGGTGGAGCTTCGTGCGCTACACCGCCACGTGGCGGATTGCGGGTCGTGAGGCCACCCGGGTCACGGCGCTTGGCGACAAAGGCCCCGTGGCCAGTTGGTGGGTGGATGTGGACACTGGCCTGCTGCTGTGGGCCGAGCGCTACGACACTTCAGGCAACGTGGGGGTGGCTGTCGGCTATACCGAGATCGAGTACGAGTCGGCTCAGCTACCGCGAACCAGCTACGCCGTCGCCCTCCAGCCCGTCACGTCCAGTGGCACGGCAGGCTGGTGCAATGGGTTGGAGTGCCCCGGCGAGTTGGCCGGACTCGAACTGGTGGCCTTTACCACCGCAGACCAGGACGGCAGCAGGTCCATGAGCCTGGTCTATTCCGATGGCGTCGACACGGCCGTCGTGGGATGGACCGAAGGAGTTCTCACGGAGGATGCCACCACCCGGGCCGATGCCGTGGCCGGGCTGCCGTCGGTGGCCGCCTGGCAATGTGGCGATCTCGTCGTCACGCTCGCCACCAACGCCTCCTCCGACGTGATGTCAGAGATGATCGACGATCTTCCCGATGCCAAGGCCTACCACCGCTCTCCTGCCGATCGTATCGGCGCGGGAATCAGCCGGTTGGTGGGCGTTGGGTGAGCGGCTCGAGGGACGGGTAGCCTAGGCCTGTGTTCGGCATTGATGCGGTAGATCTCGTTCTCATCATCATCCTCGCCGTCGTCATGTTCGGTCCGGAGAAGCTTCCGGAGTATTCACGCAAGGCGGCGCGGGTGTTCGTCTATCTGCGCGATATCGCCAACAACGCCAAGACCACCATTGGTAACGAGCTCGGCCCCGAGTACGCCAATATGGAGCTTCGCGACCTGCATCCCAAGGCCTTCATTGCCAAGCACCTGAAGGAGGAGGTCGCTCTCCTAGACGAGGCCAAACGCGAATTGGAGCAGGCCCAGCGGCTGCTCAAGGAAACCACCAAGGATGTCGAGGGCGCCGCCGAATCGGCTAAGGACGCCGTCAAGCAGGCAACCGAGAAGACGGCGAGCGAGTCCGAGCCCGAACTGGTTGGCGTGGCCAACTCGCCCTTCGACCCCGAGGCCACCTGAACCGACTTGCGCCCGGGCCGGTTTGCCCGAAGGATTGTCACGTGAGTGAACATCGCCTGATTCCCCTGGTCCGCGCCGCCCTGCATGAGGTGGAGGACCCAGAGATCCGCCGCCCTATCACTGACCTTGGCATGGTGGATGAGATCCGTGTCGACGACGACGGCACTGTTCATGTGCGAGTCCTGCTTACCGTCGCAGGCTGCCCCATGCGCAGCGAAATCAACGGCCGGGTCTCCGAGGCGGTCTCCGCGGTCGAGGGGGTCACCGCTGTCGACGTGGAACTGGCCGTGATGAACGATGAACAGCGCGAGGCCATGCGGTCCATGCTGCGCGGAGGTCAGCCCGAACGGGTCATCCCCTTCGCGCAACCCGGCAACCTGACCCGTGTGGTGGCCATCGCATCCGGCAAGGGCGGTGTTGGGAAGTCTTCGGTGACGGTCAACTTGGCGCTAGCGCTGGCGCGTAAGGGGCGCAGCGTCGGCATTCTCGACGCGGACATCTACGGCCACTCGATCCCGGATCTGCTGGGGATGGGAGACGCCCGCCCCACTGTCGTCGACGACATGATCCTTCCGGTGCCCGCCATTGGGGGGCTCAAGGTGATCTCGATCGGCATGCTCAAGCCCTCGCGCGACCAAGTGGTGGCCTGGCGTGGCCCCATCCTGGACCGCGCCCTCACCCAGCTTCTCGCCGACGTGTACTGGGGTGATCTCGACTACCTGCTGCTTGACCTGCCTCCCGGTACCGGCGACGTGGCCATGTCGTTGGGGCAGAAGATCCCTGGCAGCGAGGTCATCGTGGTTACGACTCCCCAGACGGCAGCCTCCGAGGTGGCCGAAAGGGCAGGCACCATGGCGCACATCATGGAACAGCGTGTCATCGGGGTGGTGGAGAACATGAGCTGGCTGGAGACCACCTGCCCCAAGTGCGGTGAGACGCACAAGGTAGAGCTGTTCGGCTCTGGCGGCGGCGCGCTCGTGGCGGAGGCATTGACTGAACGCTTGGTCTACGAGGTTGCCTTGCTCGCTCAGGTGCCCTTCGACGAGGCGCTTCTCGCCGGGGGTGACCGTGGCATCCCCATCGTCGAGTCTCACCCGGAGCATCCGTCCGCGCAGGCTCTGGTTGCTCTGGCGTCGCGGGTGGCCGATGCGAAACGCGGTCTGTTGGGGCAACGACTTCCTCTGTCCACGTAGGTTTGGTTGCCGGCGCTGCTGCGGAAGCGCCACGACCGCATGTGCGTTGCCGGGGATTTGTTCCCGTGGTCTCCCAAGGGGCCGACGGTGAGCGGTGAGAGGAAAGCCTCAGCATCTTCCCAGTGTTGAGGCACGCGCCATGAGGGTGGGCGGCAGCACCATGCGCTCATGGTCGTGGCCCGAGTCTGTGGCGTGGGAGATGAGAAGGCGGGCGGCCCGTTCGCCCATGAGGGCGGTCGGCTGGTGGACGCTGGTCAATGGCACGATCCAGTTCGCGGCGAAGTCCACGTCGTCGTAGCCCACCAGCGCGACGTCATCTGGCACCCGGACTCCGGCTTGGTTGAGGGCGCGGAATACCCCGAAAGCCAGCATGTCGTTTCCGCAGCAGATGGCTGTTGGCATCGGGGGCGAGGCCAGCAACCGTTGCCCTGACACCAAGCCACTGGGTTGATCGATGCCGTCGGAGCGGATGACCTGGAGCGTGGAGGAATCGAGCCCCGCGTTGGTCATCGCCTGGCGAATGCCGAGTTCGCGCTGGGAGAACTGACGAAGGTTGGGCAGCCCCGCCACATAACCGAGCCGGGTATGTCCCAGTGAGATGAGGTGCTCCGCGGCCATTCGCCCTCCCGCCACGTGGTCGACCTCCACCGAGCAGGGATGGGCGTCGTCGGAGTAGTCGATGAGGACCAGGGGTACGCCATGGGACGACTCGGGAGCCGGCCTACCGCCGCCGGCGGGGGTGAGGAGTGACCCGATGACGCGCTGCCCAGCTAGCACGCGCATCAGGGTCTGTTCCCGGTCGTGGCTGTTGCCTGAGTTGCCCACGATCACGACGAAGCCGGCCTCCGTGGCCACCCTCTCGACCGCGTGGGCGACCTCCATGAAGAAGGGACTGCGCAGGTCCACCACCACCAAGCCGAGGAGGTTGCTCGAAGCACCCGTGAGTACCCGGGCCTGTTGGTTCGGGACGAATCCAAGTTCCTCGATCGCGGCGAGAACCTGCTCGCGGGTGGCTGGCGCGACCCGTTCGGGATGATTGAGGGTGTTGCTGACCGTGCCTGGGGAGACCCCCGCGCGCGATGCGACTTGGGCGATGCCCACCTTCTTGTTCATGGCCCCTCCGGCGTGGTTGATCACGGAACGGTATCGATCCTGCTGCACGGCTACCACAGGAGCCGCTCATGCGCTACGTTCCGACCATAGTATTAAAACGCTTTAACGCGTGGCAGTGTTGCCTCGCGGTTCAGTGAAAGGACTCGCAATGAAGCGGCGACTCTTCATCCAGGTCAATGGACTCGCTGTGGCAGCCCTCGGGCTGGCCGCCTGCAACAACGACTCCACGGGCGGCGCTTCCGGAGGGGGCGGGGACGGTAAGCACACCATCGTCATCGTCCCGAAGGACGCCACCAACCCGTGGTTCGTGCGGATGGAGACCGGGGTCAAGAAGTTCGCGGAGGAGACCGGGCTCAACGTTTACCAGAAGGGTCCCTCCGAGACCGACGCCACCATGCAGACCCAGGTTATTCGAGACCTCATCGCTCAGAAGGTCGACGCCATCGGCGTCGTACCCGTCGACCCCGGCGCCCTGGAGCCCGTGCTCAAGGAGGCCATGGACGCAGGCATCGTGGTCATTACGCACGAGGGCGCCAGCCAGGAGAACACCAAGTACGACATCGAGGCGTTCAACAACGCCGACTACGGCGGCTTCATCATGGACAATCTGGCCAAGGCCATGGGCGAGGAGGGCGTCTACACCACGATGGTGGGCCACGTCACCAACGCATCTCACAACGAGTGGGCGGATGGCGGGGTGGCGCATCAGAAGGAGAAGTACCCCAAGATGACGCTGCTCGCTGCCGAGCCACGGGTCGAGTCCCAGGACGACGGCGAGGGCGCATACCAGACCGCGAAGGAACTGTTCAAGAAGTACCCAGAGCTTAAGGGCATCATGGGCACCTCCTCCTTCGATGCCCCCGGTGTTGCGCGCGCGATCGAGGAACTGGGTCTCAAAGGCAAGGTCTTCACTGCTGGCACGGGCATGCCCGCCGCCAACAAGGAAATCCTGGAGAAGGGGCTCGTTGCCGCGCTCACTCTGTGGGATCCAGCTCTTGCAGGCTACGCGATGGCCTCGCTGGCGAAGAAGGTGCTCGACGGTGAGAAGATCGCCGACGGCATCGACCTGGGAGCGAAGGGCTACGAATCCATGAAGTTCGCCAAGGGCAGCGACAAGGTGTTGGAGGGGTCTGGCTGGATCGTCATCACCGCCGAGAACGTCGACAGCCTCGGCTTCTGACAATCCATGGGCTCCCTGGAGCCCCACCGCTAAGGAGCAGCATGTCCGAACCCGTGTTGGAGGTTCGTGGCCTGAGCAAGTCGTTCGCCGGGCTCAAGGCCCTCGACCGCGTCGACCTGTCTCTGCGGCCAGGCGAGATCCACTGCCTGGCTGGGGAGAACGGCAGCGGCAAGTCCACGCTGATCAAGGTGATCTCGGGTGTCTATCAACCCGATGAGGGCGAGATCGTCCTGAGCGGGGTCAGTTACCCCAAGCTCACGCCCATCGAGGCCATCCATGGCGGCGTCCAGGTGATCTACCAGGACTTCTCGGTCTTCCCGAATCTCACCGTCATGGAGAACCTTGCCCTCACGGGCGAACTCGCCCAGCGCCGCAAGCTGGTCAATTGGCGACGGTTCCGGCGGATCGCGGAGGAGGCAGTGGCCAAGATCGACTTCGCGGTCGATCTCGACGCTCGCGTCGGCGACCTGTCGGTGGCGGACAAGCAACTCATCGCCATCTCCCGGGCCCTGTTGACCGATACCAGGCTCATCATCATGGACGAGCCCACCACGGCGTTGACCCACCGTGAGGTCGAGGCCCTGTTCCGGGTCATCACCGACCTGAAGGAGCGAGGCATTGCGACGCTGTTCGTCAGCCACAAGCTGGACGAGGTGTTCCAGATCAGCGAACGCTTCACCATCTTGCGCAACGGCAAACTCGTCGCCACCGCCGAACCATCCGAGCTCGATCACAAGCGGTTCGCCCGCTACATGACTGGCCGAGAGTTCTCCGATGAGTCCCTGGCCCCCGGTCGCGAACCGGGGGAGAAGGTGCTCGAGGTGGAGGACCTGTGCCTGAGTGACGCGTTCGAGGACGTGTCGTTCACCCTGCGGCGCGGCGAGGTGCTGGGCATCACGGGACTCCTGGGATCGGGGCGCACAGAGCTGGCGCTCACGCTTTTCGGAGTGTTCCGGGCCGACCGCGGGCGATTGTGGATCAAGGATAAGGGGGTGGCGTTGCGTGGGATCCGCGACGCCATCTCACACGGCATTGCCTATGTGCCCGAGGACCGGCTCACCGAGGGGCTGATGTTGGAGCGATCCATCGGCGACAACATCGTGGTCTCTGAGATCGACGACCTCTCCTCTGTGCTGGGGGTGCTCAAGCCACGGGCTAGGCGGACAGAGGTGGAACGGTGGGTGGACGAGCTGCGCATCGCCACGAAGAACCCCGACAATCCCGTCAATACCCTCTCGGGTGGAAACCAGCAGCGCGTGGTGCTCGCCAAATGGCTTGCCACAAAGCCGGATGTGCTCATCCTCAATGGGCCCACCGTCGGCGTCGATATCGGCTCCAAGCACGACATCCACACGGTGCTGCGGCAGTTGGCCGACGACGGCATGGGCATCATCGTCATCTCGGACGACATCCCAGAGTTGCTACGCACCACTAACCGGATTCTTCTGCTGCGCGAGGGACGCATCGTCGATGAGATTGATCCCGCGGCCACCACCGAACAGGAGCTCTCCGCCAAGATCACCGCCAGCGTCGAAGGGCAGGAGGCCTGAGATGAGCGCATTTGTACAGAGGATGCTGCGCGCCAATGAGTTCTACGTGGCGCTCGTGATCGTCGTGTTGGCCCTAGTGATCCAGATCCGTTCAGGGCAGTTCTTCACACCCAACAACCTGGTCGACCTCGCCAACGCCATGGTGGTGCCAGGGCTGTTCGCCGTGGGTACCTACATGGTTCTGGTCAGCGGCGGTATCGACGTGTCCTTCCCGGCGCTGGCCTCGTTGGCGGTCTATGCCGTGACCCGCTTCCTCGTTGATGCAGACTACAGCGGCAGCGTCCTGGTGCCTTTTCTCCTTGTGATTCTGCTTGGGGCGTTGTTGGGCGCCTTCAACGGGGTGTTCACGGCGCGTCTCGCGGTGCCGACGCTCATCATCACGCTCGGCACCGCCAACGTGTTCTCCGGCATCATGCAAGGGGCCCTGGGCTCGGTGCAGATCGCCCAGCTTCCCCCGTCCATGGCCGAGTTCGGGCGGGCGACGCTGTTCACCGCGACCAACTCAAGTTCGGGGCTGAGTTCGGCGATGCCGGTGTCCTTCCTGCTGCTCGTCGTGGTGGTGGCGGTGACCTTCTTCGTCATGAGGTTCACCATGTTCGGTCGGGGCATCTACGCCATCGGCGGGGATGAGCCGGCAGCCATCCGGGCCGGGTTCAAGGTGCGGCGGATCAAGTTCTGGCTCTATGTGGCCGTGGGCGTCATCGCTGCCCTCGGCGGACTCGTGCGCACCACCATGATGGGCCAAATGCATCCGACGAACCTGCTCGGCATGGAGATGATGGTCATCGCCGCCGTCGTGCTCGGTGGCACCGCCATCACTGGGGGCACCGGCTCGCTGACGGGAGTCATGCTGGGGACCCTGCTCATCGTCATCGTGCAAAACAGCATGATCCTGACCGGAATTCCCACGTTCTGGCAGCGTTTCGCGCTCGGCTTATTGATCATTGTCGGCACTGGCATCTCCGCCGTGCAGTTGACCAGGCGCCGCAGGCGGCAACGCCTAGTGGCGGAATGAGAGGTCTCCTATGAATTCCATCGCCGCATCCATCCGTTCCCGTCAATGGGATGCCCACATTGTGCGCCTAGTCGTTTTCCTCATGGCGCTGGCGCTGCTATTTCTCGTGGTTAAGACCAACGCTTTCCTCAGCACCAGCACCTGGCAGTCCATGGGAGTCCAATTCCCCGAGTTCGGGCTCATGGCCTTGGGCGTCATGCTCACCATGATCACGGGCGGGATCGACCTGTCCTCGGTTGGTGTCGCCAACATGAGTGCGATCGTGGCGGCCACCATCATGGTGGCCATGGCCCCTCGTGGCGCATCCGAGGGTGAGCAAATCACGGCCATGCTGGTGGCGGTACTCGTCGCTCTCGGGCTGGGCCTTGCCGCGGGGGTGTTCAACGGTTTCCTCGTCAGCGTGGTCCGAATTCCCGCGATCCTGGTCACGCTGGGCACTCTGGAACTGTTCACCGGCGTCGCCATCGTCGTTTCGGAGGGGCGCCCCGTCGGTGGCTTACCTATCGCCTATTCGATGATCGTGGGTGCCAAGATTGGCGGGATCCCGGTCCCGTTGATCATCTTCGCCGTCATGGCGGCGCTGGTGTGGTTCGCGTTGCACAAGATGGCCTATGGGGCAAAGCTCTACATGTTGGGCAGCAACGCGACGGCGGCCAAATTCAGCGGGCTCAACTCCATGACCCTTCTGATGCGCACCTACGCCATCTCTGGGGTATGCGCGTCGGTGGCGGGGCTAGTCATGCTCGCCAACTACAACTCGGCCAAGGCCGACTACGGGGTGGCCTACACACTGCTGACCGTGCTGATCGTCGTCCTGGGCGGCGTCAATCCCAACGGCGGCAGCGGCAAACTGGTCGGCGTCCTTTTGGCCATCGCCATCCTCCAGCTCCTGTCCTCTGGCCTCAACATGTTTCCCGAGATCAGCAACTTCTACCGTCCCCTCATCTGGGGAGGGGTGCTGTTGCTGGTCATCAGCACCACTGACGTCGGCGCATCGCTGACCCGAAGGAAGGAACGATCATGACCGTTAAGGACCGCCGCGTGGTGGTGGGGGCCGATTTCGCGGGTTTCCCCCTTAAGGAGAGCGTCGTGCGTCATCTAGTGGAGCGCGGCTGGGACGTCACCGATCTCACGCCCGACCAGGAAGACCTGCCGATGTATCACCGCGTCGGCTTCCTCATCGGCGCTCAGATCGCCGAGCGCCGGTTCAGCAAGGCTCTCGCCTTCTGCGGTTCCGGCATGGGGATTCACGTCGCGGCGTCCAAGTGTCCGCACGTCCACGCTGCGGTGGCGGAGTCGGTGCGCGCGGCTCGGCGAGCAGCGGCCGCCAACAACTGCAACGTGCTGGCGATGGGGGCCTTCTGGACCGGGCCTCGGCTGGGGATGGCCATGGCCGATGCGTTCCTCGAGACCAACTTTGGCGAGGGGTACGAGGACTGGGAGGGGTTCTACGAGTACCACGCCATCGGCTATGACGAATGCGAGGAATTTGACTACGACGCCTACAAGGCCAACGGATTCGAGATGGTCGCTCCCCGCACCGCCCATCTGGCCCCGGAACCCGAGGGCCTTGCGTTTTAGACCCCGTGACCCCAGAGCTACGCTGAGGCATGCCCATCGAACGTGTCGCCCTAATGGACGGAACTATTCTCGACCCCGCCACACCGATCATCCGTGGCGATGACCTCGGCGTCATTCGCGGCGATGGCATCTTCGAGGCATTCCTGGCCACGGCGATAGGGCCACGCGGGTTGGAGCCGCATCTTCGGCGCCTCGCCGTGTCGGCGCGCATGCTGGAGCTTCCCGCACCCGACGCCGACGGATTTCGACGGGCGGTGACCGCGCTGCTGGCCGCTTGGGACTTCGATGCGCACCCCGAGGCGGTGGTGCGCCTGTTCCAGACCCGCGGGCCGGAGGGCGGGGACGAATCCATGTCCTGGGCTGCGGCCGCCCCGCTGGACGAGGCCTCGCGGCGCCAACTTCACGAGGGCGTTCGAGTGGTGCTGCTCGATCGTGGATTCGGGGCGGAGACTGCCGGATTGCCATGGCTGCTACCCGGGGCCAAGTCGCTCTCCTACGCCATCAACATGGCCGCCAAACGCTACGCAGCGACGCGGGACGCGGAGGACGTGGTCTTTCACTCGCCCACTGGCCACCTTCTGGAGGGACCCACGTCCGCGGTCGTCCTTGACCTTGGCGGTGAACTCGTGACGCCGCCCCCCGAGGGCATCTTGGCGTCGATCACCCTGCAAGAGGTCATCGATGCGGCACCTACTGTGGGATACACCATTGGCAGGGGTGCGTTGCATCGCGATGACTTCGCCAGATGCGAGGGAGCGTGGCTGTTGTCCAGCGGTCGGTTGGTGGCGAGAATCACCCACGTGGATGGGCGTGCCTTGCCGGTCTCCCCGCTCGACGGGGCGATTCGCGCCGCCCTGGGATTGAGGCCGTGAGCGTGGATGGGTTCATCTCCCCATGCCAGTTTGCCGGTGCAATGACCTGGTCTGCGCCGGGGTCGTCTACGCTGCTTCCGTTGCAGGATCTCGCGCACGGAGGCTCACTTGAGGCTGTTTAGTCGGAGGAAAGCCGAAACGGGCATCATCGCCTTGCTGCTCGTCGCCTTGGCCGGGTTTGCCATCACCTACGACGGGGTGCCGGCGGCCGAAGTCGACCTCAACGACGGCGGGGTGTGGGTCACCAACGAGAAGTTGGGCCTAGCCGGTCACTTCAACTACCAGTCCCGCGTCAACGACGGTGGGCTCGACGCGCTCGCGCAGAACTTCGACGTCTCCCAGGAGGGCAACTCGGTCCTCCTGCACGACACGCAGGGAGATCAAGCGGCCACCATCGACACCGCGGCCCTCGTGCTCGGCTCGCCCATCGCGACCGCTGGATTGGACTACAGCCACGGCAAGAACACCGTGCTCATCGCGGACAAGAAGAAGGGCAAGGTGTGGGCCTCCAACCTGGACGACCTCTCCGGGTTCGCGACCTCCCAGGAACCCCTCCTCGAAGGTGTGGCGGAGCCGCGGCTCGTCGTTGGGCGTGATGGGGTTGGCTATGTGGTCTCCAAGGACGGCGCGGTCACCGCGGTGAAGGAGACCGAGGGACGCTTCGTCACCGAGGACGCGGGAACCCTCGCCGAGGGCGGCCTGTCGGCCGACTCCCAGCTCACTGTTGCGGGCAGTCAAGTGGTGGCGGTGGAAGCCGGCCGGGTGCGCACGGTGGAACGAACGGTCGAGGTGGACGCCCCCATCACGAACTCCCTGGCCCAACTGCCCAGTCTCCAAGGTGGCCGGGTCAGCATCGCCACCGATGATGCCCTCCTGACGATTCCCCTGGGCGACGGCAAGCCCGAGCGAATCGAGGTGGAGAAGGGCAAGCCTGCCGCTCCCGCGGACGTGGGCGGTTGCGTTTACGGCGCCTGGGCCGGTTCGGGGTCCTACACCCGCAACTGTGACGTGGGCGGTGAGGACCTCAATGACACCAATGAGACGCTGGCCAAGGCATCGTCCGCGGTCTTCCGGATTAGCCGTGACATCGTCGTCATCAATGACACCAGCGGGAACGTCTACCTGCCCGACGAAGGCATGGTCGTCATCAACGACTGGGACAAGATCAAGTCCCAGGTGGAGCAGGAGACCACCGATGAGGAGGAGTCGGACGAGGAGACCCGCGAGGAAACCTTCGTCGAGAACGCGGAGCAGAAGCCTCCCGTAGCGCGTGACGACGAGTTTGGCGCGCGCCAAGGCACCACAACCACCCTGCCGGTGCTGCTCAACGACGTCGATCCCGACGGCGACGTCCTCACGGTCAGACTCGTTAACGTTCCAGAAGGAGTGAAGGTCACGCTGGGACGTGATGACCGCACGGCACAGATCTTCCTTCCCCCGGGCGCTTCAGGCCCCGTGTCATTCACCTACCAGGCCTTCGATGGTGAGGACGAATCCAATACCGCTACGGTCAAGGTGACGCCGCGGCCCGACGGCGTCAACGAGGCTCCCAAACGAGAGCGGGACAATGCCGTCAACATGACCGAGCAGGCCACCGTGCAGTACTCCGTGCTTCCGGACTGGGTGGACCCAGACGGGGACTCGATGTATCTCGTTGACGCCAAGGGCGATGCGGGGATGGCTGTGACCTTCCGTCAGGACGGGCACCTCTCGCTGCGCGACCTCGGCACGGCTGGAGCCGGGCGGCGCGAGGTGAAGGTGACGGTCTCCGACGGCAAGCAAAAGTCGACCGGGACCATCCGGCTGCAGGTCTCACCCGGCGCTACCAACCTGCCGCCGGTGGCCAATGCCGACCATTATGTGGTCAACCTGGGAGAACAGGTGGTGCTGCGGCCCCTGAGTAATGACACCGACCCCAATGGTGCTCCTCTGCGTCTGGCCGAGATGGCGTCGCCCGCACCGGACGAGACACTCGAGGTGGACTACGAGCAGGCCAGCGCCCTGTTCTCGTCGACGAAGGAGGGCTCACACGAGATCACCTATGCCGTCTCCGATGGCCCGAATTCGGCCAAGGGAAAGATTCGTATCGACGTCAAGGACCCGGGCAAGGCTGCCAACGTCCCCAGCGCCCAGAATGACTTGGCGCTGTTGCCGGATAACGCATCCGCGACGGTCAACGTGCTGGACAACGACACGGACCCGGCGGGCGGGGTTTTAGCCATCCAATCCTTGTCCATCGACGAAGGGTCCGGGCTTACGGTGGAGGTCAAGGATCACTCCGTGCTGCGAATCTCGGCGCAGTCGCAACTGGAGGCTCCCCGTACCTTCTCCTACACCGTCTCCAATGGGAAGGAGTCGGCGACAGCAAGGGTGCTGGTGCTCCCGCAGCCGCCCCAGCAGACGAATCAGCCGCCGGTGACTGTCGACGACAGCACCGTGGTGCGCACTGGAGACATCGTGGCCATCCCCGTGCTGGACAACGACTATTCGCCCACGGATCTCGAACTTAGCGTCGATCCTGAGATTCAGGTGCGTGGTGACGAAGGGCTCGGAGAGGCGTTCGTCTCCGGGAATCTGGTGCGCTTCCGGGCGGGGGACAAGGAAGGCAGCACGTCGCTGGTCTACACCACGGTCGACTCGGCCGGGAACCGGGCGAGCGCCAAGATCGAGCTCACGGTTCGAGACTTCGACAGCGGAAACCAGAAACCCGCACCCCGCCCGGTCAAGGCGCGCGTGTTCGCGGGGTCATCGACCCAGGTGGCCGTTCCTCTTGACGGTGTCGACCCCGATGGCGATTCCGTCGAGCTCGCCGAGGGAGGATCGCAGGGCCCCAAGCTCGGCAGCGTCAAGATCGAGGCCGGATACCTCGTCTACACCGCGTCCAACGGGGCCGGAGGGACCGACTCGTTCACCTACCAGGTCAAAGATCGTTTTGGGATGACTGGCGAGGCCAGGATCCAGGTAGGCGTAGTGCCTCCACCGGCAACGAATCAGCTTCCGGTCGCAGTGGCGGATCAGGTGACGCTGAGGCCGGGGCAGGATGTGGAGATCCCGGTAACCCAGAACGACGTCGACCCCGATGGAGACAAGATCACCATCATCGATGGTTCGGCAAAACCGCTCGAGCCATGGAAAGGTGAGCTGTCCATCGCTGGCCAAGACGTTAAGCTCACCACACCAGACGAGCCCGGGACCTACCAGTTCAGCTACGACATCACCGACGAAGGCGGAACTCCCGTCACGGGATACGCCACGATCATCGTCGACCCCGACGCACCGCTGCTGCACCCCATTGCCGCCGACGATCGGGTGCTGGCCTCCGACGTGGCGGGCAAGAGTGAGGTCGAGGTGCCAGTGTTGGACAACGACGTCGATCCGGATGGTTCCCGCGACGACCTGACGGTTGAGGTGGAGGGCGCGGCCCGCGTCAACGACGGCAAGATCGTGGTGCCCGTGGACGACGAGCCGCAGGTGGTGCTCTATACGATCGTCGACTCGGACGGGCTTTCCGCGAAGGCGGCCATCTTCGTCCCAGGCAGCGCGAAGCAGCCCCCAGCCTTGAAGCCGGACAAGGTGCCGGCCAAGGTCAAGGGCGGTGAGACCCTCCGAGTGGACTTCAACGAGTATGTCCTCACCAGGCCCGGACACACGGCCAAGCTGACCTCCGTGGAGTCGGTGGTGGCGGGCGCCGGCGGGTCCACCACGAAAGCCAATCAAGGGCTCAAGATCGTTGGGGATACCGCGATCGAGTTCACCCCGGACGCCAAATTCTACGGGCCGACGTCGCTCACCTTCGAGGTCCATGACGGCAGCAGCCTGGATGATCCGCGCGGCTTGAGATCGCGGCTGTCGCTGCCCATCGAGGTGACATCGTCTGGCCGATTCCCGCCAGAGTTGCGTCCCGCACCGGTGGAGATAGCGCCAGGGGAGTCCCCCCTCGCGGTGAACCTGCGCGACATGGTCAACGACCCCGACCCAGGCGACAACGAGAAGATGAACTACTCGCTGGTCTCTGCCCCGAGCGGGATAGACGTGGAGATGGCTGGTCAGGAGATGCGGGTATCCACGGACGCGAAGACGAAGCCAGGAACTGCGGGTAACGCCGTGATCCGGGTGCACGACGGCAGCACCGACCCGGTGGAGATGAGGGTGCCCGTAACCGTGGTCAACTCGACTAGGCCCCTCATCACGGCCACGGAACTCAAGCAGTCCGAGGGACGGGTGGGCAAACCGAGCGTCTTCGACCTCAATCAGGCCCTCACCAATCCATTCGCGGACCGGGGCGGTGAGATCACCATCAGCAACGCGACGGTACGGCGAGGCTCTGCCCGCGCATCGGTCAACGAGATGAATCTCACTGTGACGCCCAACGAGGTGGGCACGGTGGTGGTCAACTACACCGCGACCGATGCCGCAAATCGCAGGGTGACGGGTCAGGTGAGCCTGAACGTTAAGGACCGCCCCTTGGCGCCGCAGAACCTCACCGCCAAGTCCGATGTGTCGCGCACGGTCGAGTTGGCGTGGACGCAAGGTGACCTGCGTGGAGGCAAGCTCGACCACTTTGAGGTCAAGTGGAGAGGCGGCAGCCAGAACTGTGGCGAGTCCACTAACTGCCGCATCACCGGGCTCGACAACGACACCGAGTACCAGTTCACCGTCCATCAGGTCACCGAGGCGGGCGAGTCGCCTGCCTCCAACACGGCCTCGGCCCGGCCAGATGTGAAGCCCAACCGGCCCGCCGTGCCCAGCACCAAGTTCGGGGATCGGCAGATCGAGGTGAGCTGGCCCGCCACGTCGGTGCCGGACGGTGGATCGCCGGTGACGAGATACGTCCTCGAGGTCTCGCCTGCGGTCAATGGGGTCACCTCGTTCTCGGTGACCTCGACGTCACGCGTCGTCACAGGTCTTGCGAACGGCACCGCCTACCGGTTCCGGATCCAGGCCATCAACAAATACGCGGAGAACAACGTGGCTCGCCAGGCCGAATACCTGTGGAGCGGATGGTCCGCTCCAGAGATTCCCGCTGGTGCGCCAACGGGTCAGGCCGCGCCAAGGGTGGTCAAGGACAAGGCGGCGGCGGGCGTGAATCCCCGCGCCAACGTGACGTGGAGCGCGCCGGCCAACGCCAACGGCGACCGCAGCTTCAGGTACCAGTTGCGCGAGCGAGGCACCTCCACCGTGTTGTACGACGGCACCGGAACCAGCGCGACGGTCAACATGAACGTCAGCAGCGAGGACAAGACGTTCGAGGTTCGCTCGACGAACAAGTCCGGCCTGTGGAGCGATTTCTCGCCCGCGTCCAACGCGGTGCGCGCGTTCCAGCCGCCTGGCGCGCCGACCCGGTTCAGCCTGACCCCTACGGGCCAGCCCAATCAGGTGAGGTTCAACTTCTCCGCTGGTGCCGCCAACGGCGCCAAGGCGGGCGAACTCAGCTATCGCTGGAGTGCCGGCGGGGGTTCTGGCACCGTCACGAACGGCCAGGTGGTGACCAGTTCCGTGTTCGTCAACGGCCGCGACGTGCAGGTGAGCCTGGTCCCGATTGCCCGGATCAACGGGGAGACCGCGCAGGGCTCGGCCGCGACGGCCACCGTCAACGCGTATGGGCCGCCCGCAGCGCCCACCATCTCCGCATCCGGCGCGCACCGCAAGGTGAATTTCAACTGGAACGCCGACACCAACAGCGGCGGCCGGCCCTCCACCGTGAAGCTGTCCAACGGGGCCAGCGGGGCGAGCGGTTCCACCGGCGTTGACACCGGCTACGGCTCGCAGGTCTGCGTGACCGCCACCGTCACCAATAGCCAGGGGCAGTCCAGCAGCACCCAGGCCTGCGGCAGCAGTTGGGCGGCCCCCTACGCGAAGAGCGTCGCGGGACCGCAGGTCACCTGCTCCCCCGGCTTCAAGCAGCAGTGCTTCGAATACCACTTGGAACTGGAACGGTTCCCGCCCAACGCCACGATTCACTGCGTCATCAAGAACGACCACATGGTGAACAACCAGCACCCCTATCTGATCGGTGACCTTCAGACCGATGGGAACGGCTATGTGAAGGCACGGCTTAAGAAGTACACCCAGTCCAACACCGTTGCGTTCGGTCAGGACGAGACCGCTAGTTGCTCCCCTCGTTAGACAGGAAGACCATGACAGTTACCGCTGAACACGCCGCGTGGTTCGCCGACACGTTCGCCAAGCTCACCGACAACGTGGGTCAGGCCTTGCTGGGGAAGGCCCCGGTGATCCGGTTGGCGCTTACCTGCATGCTGGCTGAGGGACACCTCCTGCTGGAGGACGCGCCGGGGACCGGCAAGACCGCGCTCGCGCGGGCCATCGCCGCGTCGGTGCAGGGAACGCACAATCGGATCCAGTTCACGCCCGACCTGCTGCCCTCGGACATCACCGGCGTCACGATGTACGACCAGTCGAAGGGCTCGTGGGAATTTCACCGCGGCCCCATCTTCGCCAGCATCGTCCTCGCGGACGAGATCAACCGTGCCTCGCCCAAGACGCAGTCGGCGCTGCTGGAGGTCATGGAGGAGGCCATGGTCACCGTCGACGGGGTCCGGCACTCGGCGGGCCGGCCGTTCATGGTGATCGCCACCCAGAACCCGGTGGAGCAGGCGGGCACCTACAAGTTGCCCGAGGCGCAACTCGACCGTTTCCTCATGAAGACCAGCGTCGGCTATCCGGACCGGGCGGCCGCCGTCGAGGTGCTGGCCGGCTCGGCACAACCGGACCGGTCCAAGACCTTGACGCCGATCATCTCGCAGCAGGCCGTGGCGGAGATGGGCGACCTGGTCAAGGAGAACTACGTCGATATGGCAGTGCTCGATTACATTCAGGGCCTCGCCGAGGCCACTCGCGACGACCCGAACACGGCCATGGGGGTGTCGACGCGTGGCGCGATCTCCATGGTGCGTGCCGCCCGCGTCTGGGCCGCGGCGCATGGCCGCAACTTCGTCTTGCCCGACGACGTCAAGGAGTTGGTGGCGCCCGTATGGACCCATCGCATCATCATGTCCCCCGAAGCCGAGTTCGCCGGCGTCACGGCCGCGCAGGTGGTGGCGCGTGCTCTCGACTTCGTTCCCGCTCCCACAACCCGGGCGGCCTGAGTGGTCGTGGGGCGACTAGTGTGGCAACGCGGCCTGGCTCTGTGGCGACGTGTACGGGCCATAGAGTTCGTGCAGGCCGTGACCAGGCTGGGGTGGGCGACGCTGGCGATGACGGTGCTGGCGGCCGTCATCGGCTGGTCGAAGGGGTGGCTAGAGTTTCGCGGCATCGCGTTTCTGGGCGCCATTCTTCTCGTGGTGGCGGTTCTGCTTACCCTGAGGCGCGCCGCCTACGAGGTACGCCTTGAGCTGCACCAGCCTCGGGTCCAAGTGGGAGAGCCAGGCTTTGGGCGGGTCCTGTTTCGCGGTGCGGGCCGGGGCACGCCCGCGACCAGCGTGGAGTTGCCCGTCGGTAAGGCGGTCGCCCGTTTCCGTGTCGGGGCTCTCGGCGAACGCGACGAACACGAGGAATTGTTCAGCATTCCCACGCGTCGTCGCGGGGTCATCCCCGTCGGTCCGGTGCGCGCGGTGCAGGCCGACCCCGTCGGCATCATGCACCGGACCAAGGTGTTCACGGATCAGGTGGAGATGTTCGTCCATCCCCGGGTGGTGTTGGTGGAGGCGACCGCGCTTGGCTTCCTCAAGGACGTGGAGGGCATCACCACCGCCAACCTATCTAGTAGCGACGTCAGCTTCCACGCCCTGCGCGACTACGTCCCCGGAGACGACCGGCGCAGCGTGCACTGGCGCACGACGGCTCGCACCGGGCGCATCATCGTGCGTCAGTTCGAGGAGACCATGCGTGCTCATCTGCTGGTGCTCCTGTCCACCGTGCGCGCTGACTACACCAGCGAGGACGATTTCGAGATGGCTGTGAGCACCGCCGCTTCGCTGTGCGTCGCGGCGCTGCGCGATGAGCGTCAAGTTAGCCTGTACACCTCGGGAGGACGCGTGGCGTTCCCCTCGACGGTAGGCCTGCTCGATGAACTGTGCCGCGTCGAACTGGCCGATCACGGGCCCGAGTTGCGTGAGGTCACGCTCCGAGCGGGAAACGAGGCCACCGGCGTGTCGGTGGCCAGCTTCATCACCGGCAGCACGGACGCGGCGGACCTGCGAGCCGCACAACTCGTGCTGCCTCCGCAGATTCGTTCCTTTGCGGTGCGCCATCAGGCGGGGACGCCCTTGGCTAGGCGCCAAGCGGGCGATCTCACGATCTTGGATCTGCCGAGCCTCGAGCAACTTCCCATGGCTTTGCGGAGGCTCGGATGAGGATCCCACTGATTCGCGGCCTCGGTATGTGGACGCTGCTCATCCCCGGGGTGGTGGCCTTGCAACCGGCCTTTGGTGGTTGGGAGGGATACCTGCCTGGCCTGGCGGGTATCACGGCCGGCATTCTCTTGGGCCTCGTGGCGGCGCGGTTCGCGTGGTCGCCGCTGGTCACCGTCTTGGCCATCGCCGCTGTCTACTACCTGCTGGGCGGCGCGGTCGCGTTGTCGCGAACCACGATCGCGGGTGTGGTGCCCACCCTTGAGACCTTGGGGCGGCTGACGTTGCTTCTGGTACAGGGCTGGCGGGACCTTCTCACCGTAGCCACTCCGGCGGGTGACTTCACGGGTCCTGCCGTCGTGCCCTGGTTGACGGGACTTGTATGTGGCGTCGTGGCTGCGTGCATCGTCGCCCGGACGAAGGCCGTCTTCTGGCCGTTGGTGGTTCCCGTGACCCTTTTGGCCTTCAGCATCGCGTTTGGTGTGCGTACCGCACCGACCGCGGCCTGGCTGGGCGTCGCACTGGCTGTGGGCATGGTGGCCTGGGTGTGGATCCACGAGACGGTGACGCAGCACCGCGACAATGCGGACATCCTGATTAACCGCTCGAGTGATGGCGCCAAGCAACTGCAGCGGGCCGTCGTGGGGGTTGTCATTCTTGGGCTGGCCGCTGGGGCAGCGGTGGGTGCAACGGTAGCCACTGGGCATCGGGTCAACAGGCAGGTGCTGCGTGACGACATAGCTCCTCCTCTCGACCTGCGCAACTATCCATCGCCGCTGATGAAGTACCGCTTCTATGAGACGGAGCAGAAAGACGACACGCTGTTCACTGTGACCGGCATGCCGGAGAATTCGCGGCTGCGGCTTGCGGTCATGAACACCTACGACGGCAACGTGTTCAACGTGTCCCAGCAAACCAGCCAGTATCGGCGTACCGGACGCAGCGTGGCCCAAGACCTTGAGACCAACACCCAGTTGAAGGTAGAGGTGGGCGAGTACAAGGACGTGTGGGTGCCGCTGGCCGGTGCGCCGCGATGGCTTGAATTCGGCGGGGGCCGCGCCACCGTGCTGTCGGACGGCACCTATTACAACTCTGCGGCCAGTCAAACCATCGGCACGGCCGGGCTGCAGGAGGGGGACTCGTTCCATCTCGACGCGATGGTGACTCCCGAACTCACCGACGAGCAGCGCGCCGGGCTGGGCGCCAAGACCCCCGGCACCGAACCCCTAGCCAAGATGGACCGGGTGCCCGAGTTGCTCACCACCTTGGCCTCTGAATACTCGGAGGGAAAAGGCACCCCCTTCGAGCAGTTGGTCGCCATTGAGGCCAGGCTTCGTCAGGGCTACTACTCGGACGGCACGAAGGACAAGTCTCGCTCTGGGCACACCACCGAGCGACTTTCTACGATGTTCCGCAATCCCGCGCTCATCGGCGACGACGAGCAGTACGCCACGGCGATGGCCATCATGGCCAACCAACTCGGAGTTCCCGCCCGTGTCGTCTTGGGTTTTTACCCCGAAGAGCATCCCGGCGAGGTCTGGAAGGTCAAGGGCACCGAGGGGCACGTGTGGGTGGAGGCCAACTTCGCCGGCCATGGCTGGGTGGCGTTCAACCCCACGCCAGAGCGGAACAGGGAACCCAAGACCGAGGTGCCCAAGCCCAAACCCAAGCCCAAGCCCCAGGTCGATCCACCGCCCAACCCGCCGGAGAAGGTACCGGATGAGCCGGTGCTGGCGGACCAGGATCCCGCCGATCGTGACGACAACGAGGACGGGTTCGACTGGGGCATCGTGCTGCTCATTCTCGGCGTTCTCGGGGGAGCGGGGCTTGTGGCCTCACCGTTCCTGCTGATCCTGGCGTGGAAGGCGCGCCGGGCAACCAAGCGGCGCACCGCCGTGGAGGCTGCGGATCGCGTGGCGGGTGCCTGGGACGAAATCGTTGACAGGGCCCGGGACATGGGGTATTCGGCGGCGCTGAGCCGGACCCGCCGCGAGGCTGCCACCCACTTGCAGGATGCGTACCCAGACGTGGGGATCGCCGCCATCGCTACGCATGTCGACGCCGGAGTGTTTGGCCCCACCCATCCACCCGAGGAGATGGTGGAGGCCGTCTGGCAGGAGGCCGGCTCCGTCAAGGCGGCTCTCATGGCCCAGTTGCCCTGGTTCAAGCGCCCGCTTGCTGCTCTATCCTTGCGTTCATTGCGGAAGGCTCGCGTGGCCCCGCGTACCAAGAACCGTAAGGCCCCTGAACGAGGGGAGGCCGAGCCGACGGAAGGCCATGGATGACTAGTGCCCCGCTGCCCGCCCAGTTCGAGAGGGCTACCGTCGGGCTGGGCGCCCGGATCGTGGCTCGCGTCATCAACGGGCTGCCGGGCGCAGCCGTGACCGTCGCCACGGCACTAGTCGTGATCCCCGCGGGGGGCTTGCCCCCCGACCTCACGCTGATCGTCGTTTCCTTCGTCGTGGCGTTCGCCTGGTATGTGACCAATGCCATCATGGTGTTGGCCCAGTCGCGCACCATCGGTGCGCTCGCGGCGGGGTTCGAGTATCGCTCGATTAGCGACGGGAAACGCCTTGGCGGCGTCGCCTTCCTCAAGCTGCTCCTCACCGACATTCTGATCCAAGCCACTGCCGGCATCATGGGCATCATCGTGTTGGTCACCTATCGCGACGGCCAGTCCATGGTGGACCGATGGCTCGGTGTCGTGGGCGTCGACCCTAAACGCATCCGTTCGGGCGGGACCGATAACGCCCTCTCACCGCCGGTTATGCGGGTTCAGCAGGTGACCATGCCAGCGGTGTCCACGCCACCAGCCACAGCTTCGGGTCAGTCTCCGCGTGCTCCAGGCTCCTGGGGCAGCGGGGTGTCGCCGTCGCGGCCAGCGCCTCCCGCTGCGCCAGCGCCACGGCCGATGGCGCAACCTCCCGCGCCACCGCCTCCACCCTTGCCTCCAACGCCACCCCCGCCGGCGCCGCCGCCGACGCAGTCGACGAACCCAGATTTGATCGTCGGCATTCCGTTTGGGCCGCGCAACACCGCCCCGACGCCCATGACTTCGGTGCCTGCATCCCCGCCCTTGGAGGATCCCAAGACCATCACCTCAAGCCCGCCTCCGCTGCCTGCGGAGGAAACGGTCCTCGATGCCGCGTATGTAGGTTCGGGTCCACGGATCCAGTTCGACGATGACACGGTCTTGAGCATGGGCACCCCACTTGTGTTCGGGCGTAACCCGGTCGCGCCATCGGAATATCCGGATGCGCAACCGACGCAACTGGTGGATCCCTCCATGAAGCTGTCGAAGACCCATGCTGTCGTGTTCGCCAACCACGACGTTGTGACCATCTTCGACGTGGGGTCCCGTAACGGCGTCATCTTCAAGGTGGATGGGGCCAAGTCCAAGATTCCCCCCAAGGTGGAAACCGTGGTGCCTTCGGACGCAACGGTTCACATTGGCGGGCGCTGGTTCCAGGTGTTGCCATGACCGAAGCGTGCATACGCGAGCCGGTGTTCAAGGTGAGGGCGGGGGCCTGCTCGGACAAGGGAATGGTGCGAATGCATAACGAGGACTCGTTCCTCGTCGCATCGCCCTATTTCGTGGTCGCTGACGGCATGGGGGGCCACGCACGAGGAGAGGCAGCCTCGCGCGCCGCCGTGGATGCATTTCTGCCTGCGCCGGAACTCAGATGGGCCACGTCGGACGGCGTGGTCGAGGCGGTCGCCGCCGCGGGGATGGCCATAGGCGAACTCGGTGGCGTGGGCCGCCCGCCCGGCTCGACGCTGGCCGGGGTCGGGCTCAGCCTCCAATCCGGTCGTCCGTGTTGGCTGGTGTTCAACATCGGTGATTCCCGCACGTATCTTCTACGCGACGGTTATCTGACCCAGATCAGTGTCGACCACGTGGCGCGTCACGACAGGCCGGGCGGATGGTCCAGGAACGTCATCACCCGTGCCCTCGGTGCAGGCCTGGCCAAGCCGAGCGTCGCCGATCAGTGGCTCCTTCCCGCGAGGCCAGGGGACCAAATTCTGGTGTGCTCCGATGGGCTTCACACCGAGGTGACCGATCTGCTCGTGGCAGCCATCCTGCTCGGCGATGGCGATCCGCACGACAAGGCGGTCGCTCTGGTCAATGCCGCGAAGTCGGCCGGTGGCCGTGATAACGTCACAGCGGTGGTGCTGGTCGCCGATGAGGTCTTGGGGACGGACGGTCTTACTGGGGACACCGATGAGACACTTCGTGGTACAGATGACACGGTGCCGGATGAGGAACTTGAATGATCCACAGATGGAGCCCTGGGGGCAACAAGCTGCTGGTATGGGACCGCGGCCTTGCGATGCTCGAAGGCAAGACGGATGATCAGCAGGCGGAGCGTTTGTGGCACGCCATGCGCCGTGAATCCCAACTGGGCTACTTCCTCCAAGTGCTGATGGAGGCGACGGGGCAGGGGCTCCTCAACATCCCCGCCTTCGCGGTGGCGGTGCTTCGCGAGGATGGCGTGCAAATTGCCGTGCGAGGCATGTTCCAGGTCTTCGTGCGCACCGAGGGGGGAGGCGTCGAGGTCGACGGCAGGGGCGTCACCACATGGGAGGAGCGCTTCATCCCGCGTGTCGCAGGGGTGGAGATCCGATCGACGGGATCGCGGGATGCCGGGGACGCGCAACGCAGGCTGCCGATCGTGGCGGGAATCCTAGAGGCTAGCCGGGTGGGCTGGGGACCTGACGATGAGACGGTGCTGGATCCCTCAAGCGCTGGTGGCGCGGCGGGCGAGGCGACCCGAGCTATCACTGGGCAGGTACCGCAGCGGGTCCTTCCCCCAACCCCAGCCTCGCCGGTCCAGGCACGCCGGGCAGACCCGGATCCTTTGGCGACGCTGGCGCCCGAGAGCCCTGCTACTGGCAACCCGGGCATCATTGCGCGCACGGACCCATCGCTGGAACCAGGCCACAGCGAAGACTACGACTTCCTGTGGGACGAATCCGTCGCGATGGACGCGGAAGACGCAGCGGTACGCGTGGAGGCTCCCAACGAACCCAACGACGTCAACGATGGGCTGACGGTCGTTGATGAGAGCGAGGTCGACGTGGAACCGGCCGCGGCTCCGGCTCCGGTCGGCCCCCAGGTCTTGGCGGCGTTTTGTGACAAGGGCCATCCCAACCCACCCCAACGGGGCACGTGCTACTCCTGCGGAGCGAGAGTTGGTGGGTCGCCGAGGCAGGTGCCTCGCCCTCAACTCGGATGGCTCAAGGTAACTGGCGGCGAAAGCGTACCTTTGCGAGGGCCGGTGGTGGCGGGCCGCAACCCGAAGACGGTCGCCATCAGGGCGGAGGAGCAACCACGGCTCTTGGCCCTGCCGCATCGGCACGTGTCAGGCAACCACATTGCCTTTCTACTCGAGGGATGGACGGTGCTCGCCCGGGACTTGGGGTCGAGCAATGGTTCCTACCTACGGAGGCATGGGAAACCGCCCGTCCGCTTGCCAGAGCAGGACACGCCGCTCGTGCCTGGGGATGTCATCGACTTGGGCCACGGAGTGTTCATCAACCTGGAACGGATTCCCTGACATGCCGCCTCGTAGTTCTGCCCCAACCTTGGAGGGGTTCACGCTCATCGACTGGCTTGGCGGAGGCGGGTTCGCCGACGTGTTTCGCTATCACGACCACAGCCTTGAGCGAGAGGTGGCTATCAAGGTCTTGCATAGAGGCGTGAGCACGTCGGCGCTGGCCGCCTTCCGAAATGAGGCCAGCCTCATGGCCAAGCTCAGCAGTCACCCCAATATTGTCAGCGTCTTCCAGGTGGGCACTGCTCCAGATGGGCGCCCATACCTGGTGATGGAGATGTGTCCCGCCCCGCATCTGGGCGATAGGGTTGGCCGGCGCGGCTACGGTCCAGCCAAGGCGATGGAGGTCGGCATCCAGATCGCGGGTGCGGTCGAGACGGCGCACCGCCTGGGCATCCTGCACCGCGATATCAAGCCTGCCAACATCTTGTTCACCGCTTTCGGGCGTCCCGCGCTCGCTGACTTCGGCATCTCCGTCTCACTCGATGAGGGCACCGCGGCGGGTACTGCGCTCAGCCCACTGTGGGCACCGATGGAACAGTTCGGTGGGGCATCGAAGGGGCTTGGGCCATGGAGCGACGTGTACTCGCTGGCGGCCACCATGTGGGCCTCCCTGGTAGGCCACAGCCCCATGTATGTGGCGGGTGAGCCCAACGACATACTTCACCTCAGCGCCCGTATTCGCACCATGCCTGTGCCGAGGACCGGCCGTGCCGACGTACCGGAGGAATTGGAGCGGGTACTCGCTGTCGGCATGGCCAAGGATCCCCGGGAACGGTTTCAATCCGCCCTTGAGTTCGCCCGGGCTCTGCAAGGGGTGCAGGGGGCCATCAATCAGGCCGTGACACCGATTGATGTCTACGCCGAGCAGCAGGTGATCGAAGATGAACCGGACTTGGAGGGGGAAGGAACCCGAATCTCCGGGTTCCGCCTGATCGACCCAGACCAGGCCGATTCCACCAGCCACCTAACGGGTCCCACGTCCGGTAGGACCACCCCCATCGATCGCTCGGAGCCCGCCGAGATCGACGGCGTCATGCAGCACGGGCGGGGACGTGCGGTGCCTGGACTGCGTGATTTCACGGCCAGAGAGATTCCCTCCATCCGCAGCTACGAGATGGCCCAGCAGCCCGGGCAACCGGACCAGGAGGAGCCCGAGGAGCCTCGGCGGAAGGCGCCTGTGGGGTTCGTCGCTTCAGCCGTGGCGGTCGTCTTGCTGCTGGGCGGGGGCACCGCCTTCTTTCTGATCAATGGGTCCAAGAGCGCGACGACTCCCAACCAGAGCGTCTCGCAGAGCCCCACTGTGGTGGCCGTTGATCCGCTGACAGCAACGGTGCCAGAGGTGAAGAATCTCGTGGGCAAGGTGGATGGTGCCAAGGTGAAATTCACATGGACCAATCCGAAACCAGAGGAGGGAGATCAATACACCTACACGGTGATTGATCCACGCGGAGGAACAGTAAGGGAACACACGAAGGCTACGGAGGTGACAGTGACCGCGTTGGAGGGCGATACCTGTATTGAGGTGAAACTGGTACGAGCCAATGGTCGCGGCTCGTCGGGAGTGACGGGATGTGCGCCGTGAACGAGCTACAGATTGATTTCGCGGGGGAGATCTACCGGGTCTTGCCGGGGGAGGAGTTCATCATTGGGCGCCTTGGCGACCTGGCCATCGATGACAATCCCTATCTCCATCGCCACTTCCTATCGGTGCGACACGATGGGCAGATGTGGTGGGTGCACAACGTCGGAACCCGCGTCCCGGCACGGCTTTCCGACGTCAACCGGCTCACCACCAGCACGCTTCCTCCTGGTGGAGCCATGCCTTTGGTGTTTGAGTCTATGCTGCTGACCTTTCACGCCGGGCAGACGAGTTACGAGTTGGAGTTGTCACTGAGTTCTTCGGTGTTCAAGACGGTGTTGCCAGCCGATGATGGGCTAGGTGACACCACCATGGGCGAGACCAGATTCACTCACTCCCAATTATTAGTCATCTTGGCGCTGGCCGAGCCGGTGCTCAGCCGAGCCGGGGTGGGAGCATGGCAGATCCCCTCGGCGGTCGACGCCGCGGCTCGCCTTGGGTGGACGCAGACACGTTTCAATCGCAAACTCGACAACGTGTGCGACAAGCTCGACAAGGCTGGCGTCAAGGGCCTGCGCGGAGGGGTCGGGGCTCAGGCCCATAGCCGCCGGGCGAACCTCGTGGACTGGGCCGTGACATCGCGTCTGGTCACGGCCGAGCACCTTCCGGTCCTCGACGCTGAGGCTGAGCAGAACCGTAGGATCGCGCAGCGGAAGGAAGCTGAGTGAAACTTCGCGTCACTATTCGGCGAGGGCAGCAGATTCCTCCAGCAAATCTTCAGATCACGGTGGATGGAACGGCCACGGTCGGCGACATAGCGCGCGCCTTGGGCACCTGCCAAGAGTCCGGGATCGCCTGGGATGAGTCCACTCGGTTCACGCTGCGATGCTTCGATCAGGTGACGCCCCGGGGACGGGTTCTGGAACCGCAGCAGAACATCCTCCATGCCGGTGTGCAGTCGGGTGCCCACATAGAACTGGCGCGGCCTGAGGGCGTCACCAGCGGGGGCGCGTCAGCGGTGTTGCGGGTGCTTGCTGGCCCTGATGCGGGCACCGAGGTGATGCTTCAGACGGGCAGAACCCTCGTGGGCCGCTCGTCGCAGTGCGAGGTGCGTCTCACGGACCCGCGCGTCTCCAAGGTGCACGCACAGGTGGACATCACCGACCGGATAGAGATCACAGATCTCAACTCGGCCAACGGGGTGCTTGTCGGGGGAGATCCGGTCTCCAAGACAGTGCTGGCCGAGGGAGACCAGGTCGTGCTCGGCAGCACCCGGTTCCAGATCCTGCAGTTGAAATCGCAGACGCAGGGGCCCGCTACCGCCGATGTCGAATTCATCCGCTCTCCACGGGTGATCGCGCGCCCGGTGGCCCAGGAGCTCGATCCGCCCAAGGTACCGCAGGAACCCCAGGCCGCTGTCTTCCCACTCCTGATGCTGTTTGCGCCGCTACTCATGGGCGCCATCTTGTTCATGTTCACGCGGAGCCTCTTGAGCATCATCTTCATCTCGCTCAGTCCCTTGATGATGATCGGCTCGTGGGGCACCTCGAAGATGCAGGCGAAGAAGCAGCGCAGGCTTGAGGAGAAGGCATTCCGCGAGCAGCTCGCCGTCCTCGACGAGACCCTCACCGAGGCCGCGAATCTGCAACGCGAGCAACTCAAAGGCATGTACCCGTCGCTGACGGAGTATGTGGCTGCCGCGGCCCAACGGCAGGACGCGTTGTGGAGCCGCCGCCCAGAGCACCCAGAGTTCTTGACTGCCAGGCTCGGGATCGGCGACGTGGCCCCCGCCGTCTCCATCGGAGGCGCTAGCCAGCGCAGTGGGCGCCCCGAGCTGTTGCGCGAACTCGATGAGCTGCGTGCCAAGCATCGCTGGGTACGGCAGGCGCCCGTGTCGATGTCCCTGGCGGAGAGCGGAAACCTCGGAGTATGCGGAGATATGGCCATGGCGGCTCAAGTCATCCGCGGTTTTGCGCTGCAATTGGCCATCGCGCACTCACCCGCCGAGCTGACCATCGGGTGCCTCACCTCTCCAGCCGGTAAGGAACGCTGGCAGTGGCTCGAATGGCTTCCCCATGTCGTGTCCCCGTATTCGCCGATCGGGGATCGCTGCGTCGCCTCGGACCCCGCCAACTCGCGGCGCATCGTCGATTCTGTCGAGGAATTGGTGGAGGCCAGGTTCGACAAGCCCGTCACGCGCGGGCCAAAGTCTCAAAGCGATGGGGATGAGCGGAAGCAGGTGCCCGCAGTGGTCCTCTTCGTCGATGACGCTTCCATCGACTACAGCCGCCTCAACCGGATCGCCGAGATCGGCCCCGACGCGTCAGTGCATCTGGTCTGGTTGGCTCCGGAACGGACTCAGTTGCCCGCGGCCTGCCGCACCTATGTCGAGGTGGGGCAGAGCATCTCCGAGGTTGGAATGGTGCGTGAGGAGATGCGCCTCAACCCCTTCGAGGCGGAGGGCGCGGACGTGGATACCGCCGCCTACGTGGCCCGGCTCCTGGCCCCCGTGGTGGACAGTGGGGCGGCGCTGCAAGACGAGTCTGACCTGCCCGCGTTCATCTCGATGGGCAGCCTGGTGGGACGTGACCTGCTCGACGACCCCGACCTGGTGCTGACCCGGTGGCGGGAAAACCAGACCCTCATCGATCACCACGGGCCCGCCGTGCCCCGCACGTCCAAGCTTGCGTTGCGGGCGCCAGTGGGGCACACCGGCCTGGAGCCCTTCACCTTGGACCTGCGGGCCCAGGGGCCCCATGCGTTGGTGGGTGGCACGACGGGCGCAGGCAAGTCGGAATTCCTTCAGGCCTGGGTCCTGGGCATGGCACAGGCCATCTCACCAGACCGGTTGACGTTCCTGTTCGTCGACTACAAGGGCGGGGCAGCCTTCGCGCACTGCCTCAACCTGCCCCATTGCGTCGGCCTCGTCACCGACCTGTCGCCGTATCTCGTGCGCCGTGCGCTGATCAGCCTGAGAGCGGAGATCCACCGCCGCGAGAAACTGCTCAACGCCAAAAGCGCCAAGGACATGCTCGAACTCGAGATGCGTGGGGATCCGGAGTGCCCACCCAGCCTCATCATCATCATCGACGAGTTCGCTGCGCTGAAGATGGAGGTTCCGGAATTCGTCGACGGCGTCATCGATATCGCGCAGCGTGGCCGTTCCCTGGGACTCCATTTGGTCATGGCTACCCAGCGTCCAGCGGGTGTCATCGGCGACAACATCCGGGCCAACACGAACCTGCGCATCGCGCTGCGCATGAACGACGTGCACGACTCCAAGGACGTCCTAGGCGATCCGATGTCGGCATCCTTCGACCCGAGCCTGCCGGGCCGTGGCGCAGCCCGGGTGGGGCCGGGGCGCATCCTTCGCTTCCAAGGCGCCTACCCCGGCGCCCGGACCACGGCGAGCCCTGCGGCCGCACCCGTGGACGTGGTGCAGTTCGATTTCGGCAACCAGCAGGCTTGGCGCGTTCCCGCAGTCACTACCGACGAGGAGGACGTCGACGAGGACATCGTGCGCTTGGTGCGTACGCTGAGGCTCGCCGCGGGCAAGGCGAGGATCCCGGCTCCCCACCGCCCGTGGGTCGATGGCCTGGCCACCGCCTACGACTTGATGAAGCTGAGGCAGCGCCGGGACGACGAACTGGTGCTGGGTGTCATTGACGATCCACAGAATCAGCGCCACTACACGGAATACTTCCAGCCGGACGCGGGCAATTTGCTCATCGTCGGTGGTGGCGGGTCGGGCAAGACCACCGCCCTGCGTAGTTTGGCGATCGCGGCCGGGATCACGCCCCGTACTGGCCCCGTGCACGTCTTCGGATTCGACTTCGCGGGCCGAGGGCTCGCGTCGCTGGAGATGCTGCCGCATGTGGGCTCCATCATCGGTGGCGACGACGACGAACGGGTGGCCCGGTTCATCCGTCGGCTTGGGGATGTGATGGACGAGCGTGCCGCCCGGTACGGGGAGGTTAACGCGGCAAGCCTGGGCGAGTATCGCGACCTGTCGGGTAACAAGGATGAGCCTCGCTATTTGATTCTGTTCGACGGATTCGGGGGTTTCCAGAAGACTTATGGTGAGGGCAGCGCGGATCTGTACGCGCTGCACAGCGCCCTGGTCAGGGTCATGGCGGAGGGACGCGCGGTAGGGATACATTTCGCTGTCACCATCGGTAGGGCTAACGCCATGCCCAACGCCGTCGCATCCGCCTTCCCGCGGCGCCTGGTGCTGCGACAGCCTAACGAGGACGCCTACCTGGATCTGGGGGTCCCGAGGGATATCCTTGATCCCTCCTCTCCGCCGGGGCGCTGCCTCCAAGTGGGCAAGCCGCAGGAACTCCAGTTGGCCACCTTGGGGGGCAAGGCGAGCATCGCCGACCAGATCACCGAGATGAAGCAACTCGCGCGGGCCTTGGAGCGGCATCACACGCTCAGACCGGAGCCCGTGCTGTCGTTGCCCACCCTGTTGCCTCGTGCCGAGTTGCCACGTTCCGCCCCCGGGCGGCCCGTCATTGGCCTGTCCGACTACGACCTGGGTCCTCTGGTGGCGCCGACTCAGACCACTGTCCTCGTGGCTGGTCCCGCTGGCTGTGGAAAGTCGAATGCCCTGGCGGTTTATGCCGCCGCGATGCGTGACGCCTTCGAGCGGATCGAGTTGATCCATCTGGCGCCGGGGCGGACGAGCCTCACCTCACTGCCGTTGTGGGACCGATCGGCGTCGAGCGCGAGCGAGGTGACCGAGCTGGCGGAGGAACTGATCGCCTCGGCTGGCGAAAAGACGAGCAAGCCGCGTCGTGCCATCTTCGCCGAGTCTGTTCCCGCGCTCAACCCCGGCACCGGCGACGCCTTGCCTCGCTTGGTGCGGGCCTGCCTGAACGCGGGCGACTTGTTCGTGGCGGAGGGCGTCTCCGACCAGTGGAGCAAGCTGTACGAGCTGAAAGAGGTGTTCAAGCCGGGGACCGCGCTCCTGCTGGAACCGGGGGCTGACGACGGGTACAACCTGATGGCGACGAAGCTGCCGCGTTTCTCCAGAGCATCGATGTCTCCCGGGCGGGGCTTCTGGGTGCACCGAGGAGAGGCCACGAAGGTCCAGGTGGCGCTACGTGATGGGTAGGTGAACCCATTGCGGGTTCTCGCGAGGCAGGGTTTGATGGTTACCAAGCCCGAGGGAAACCCCAAAGGGAAAACGCCCAAAGGAAAAGGCTAACAAGAAGGAGACAAACATGTCCGCTGGTGGATTTCTTGGAATGAACCCGGCCGAGGTCCGGGAACTGGCTCGACTGCTTGATCAGAAGGCCAGCGAGGTCGACGCGGCCCGCACTGAATGTACCGCCAAGATTCAAAGCGTTGAATGGAAGGGTCAGGATGCCGAGAAGTTCCGCAGCGAGTGGGAGGGACAGCATGCCCCCAACCTGCAGCGGGCCTCGGAGCAGATGAAGCAGGCCGCTCAGGCGGCGAACCGCAACGCCGATGAGCAGGAGCAGACCAGCGCTCAGTGATTCAGGTCTGGCGGCCACCACTCAACCTCCCCAACCCGTGGTGGCCGCCCAATCGCCGGCCCCGTCCTCAGCCCCCAGTTTTACGAGGACGGGGCCGGTCCATGTCTTCAGCATGTGACCTTCGCCAAGTGCCATCAGGATGGCTAGGCTTGAGCCATGCCACGCGTCGTCGTCAATGTCATGCCCAAGCCGGAGATCCTCGACCCGCAGGGAAAGGCGGTCACCGGGGCCCTGAAGAGGCTGGGCTTCGCAGGCCTGTCCGTGCGGCAGGGCAAGCGTTTCGAGGTGGAGGTCGACGGCGATGTGACGCCCGAGGTGCTTGCCCAGATCGGGGAGGCGGCCGAAAAACTACTCGCCAACACTGTCATCGAGTCCTATGACGTGGTGGCCGACTGATGCCCCGCATCGGAGTCGTCACCTTCCCAGGGTCACTCGACGACCACGACGCGCTGCGGGCGGTGAGGCTCGCCGGGGCGGAACCGGTGCCGCTGTGGCATGGTTCAGACTCCATCGGAGGAGTCGATGCGATTATCCTTCCCGGCGGTTTTTCCTACGGGGATTATCTGCGTTGCGGCGCCATCGCCCGGTTTAGTCCCGTCATGGCCACCGTCATCGAGGCGGCGCGCAAGGGGTTGCCGGTGCTGGGGATCTGCAACGGATTCCAGGTGTTGTGTGAGGCGCATCTGCTTGAAGGGGCCATGATCCGCAACGCCTCGCAGAGGTTTGTCTGCCGCGACGAGCGGCTGCGTGTCGAGACGGTGGACACCACATGGACGTGCTCCTTCGAGACGGGGCAGGAGATCACCGTGGTGTTGAAGAACGGGGAGGGCAACTACCAGGCCTCACCTGAGACCCTTCGCAAGCTGGAGGGCAACGACCAGGTGGTCTTCCGTTATCTCGATAATCCCAACGGTTCCGCCAACGACATCGCGGGAATCACGAACGAACAGGGCAACGTCGTGGGCCTCATGCCTCATCCCGAGCACAACGTGGAGTCCCTGACCGGTCCCTCGCTGGATGGGGTAAGGTTCTTCGAGTCTGCTATCAAGTTTCTTGGGGCTCGGGTCTGAGGGCGTTTTCGCATGCTAAAGTCGCTAGTCATCGCCCGGTAGGGCGGGGTGGGCGTGGTGGTTTAGTACCAGGGAATCGTAATAAATCGCTGGTCATGGGTTGAGTTGGTCGATCTGTCTGGTTTGATGGGGGCATGCGCGCAGCGAATCTCACACACGCCGAGGTGTTCGGACGAGCCGCCGCCGTCGCCGTCCACGCCTATCGGGTAGACGTGGACGTGCGAGATGCCGCGGACCCTGACAACAGATCCTTTCCCGTGCGTGCCGAATTGGAACTCACCTGCAACGCCGAGGACACATGGCTCGACTTCATTGGCGAGGTCGACGAGGTCACGGTGGACGGACATCCCCGTGCCGTCGAGTATGACGGCGCCCGGATTGAACTGACGGACCTGCCTCCGCGCAGAACCATCGTCACGGTCTCGGGGCGGGCGTACTACTCCCGGACGGGGGAGGGGATGCACCGGTTTGTTGATCCGGCAGACGGCAACACCTATCTCTACACCCAGTACGAGCCCGCGGATGCGCGACGCGTGTTTCCGAACCTGGAACAGCCAGACCTCAGGGCCCCTTTCCACTTGTCGCTGACGGGCCCCGCGCACTGGCAACTTCTCTCGAACGAGCCGGAGGTGGCGCGTACCGAGGTGGCCGACGGCGTGGTCCGGGTGGACTTCGAGCCCACCAAGCCGCTATCCACCTATATCACCTGCTTCGTTGCCGGCCCCTACCATCGGGTCGACGACACCCACGGCGACCTAGACCTCGCCCTGTTGTGCCGCCAGTCGATCGCCGAGCATCTCGATGCCGACGAGTTGTTCCGTCTCACCAAAGCCGGGCTCGACTGGTTCCAGACCAATTTCGGTCCCTATCCCTGGGGGCCCAAATACCATCAGGTTTTCGTGCCGGAATACAACCTGGGCGCCATGGAGAATCCCGGCCTGGTCACTTTCACGGAGCACTATCTGTTCCGCTCAGCACCCACCGCGGCCCAACTTCAGGCTCGCGCCAATACGCTCGTGCATGAGATGAGCCATATGTGGTTCGGCGACCTCGTGACCTGCCGGTGGTGGGGGGACTTATGGCTCAAGGAGTCTTTCGCGGAATTCATGGGTAGTCACGTCTCCGTCGAGGCCTGTGGATTCGGGGACGGCTGGGTGAACTTCGCCACCGCTCGCAAGGTGGGGGCCTACCTGGCCGACGCGATGCCCACCACGCATCCGGTGGTGGACTGGGTGGCCGACTTGGAGGCCGCGAAGACCAATTTCGACCGGATCACCTACTCCAAGGGTGCCTCCGTACTGACCCAACTCGTCCATTACGTGGGGCTGGACGCGTTTCTGCGGGGGGCTCGGCGCTACTTCGCCGAGCACGCCTATTCCTCAGCGACGTTAGAAGACTTCATGGACGCCTTGTCCGCCGAGACGGACCGCGATCTCAGCGGATGGGTTGACGACTGGTTGCGCACGGCCGGCCATGACACCTTGAAGGGCTACGTGCATCACGTCAACGGAATCATCGATCAGCTCGCCGTGCAACGCGACCATTACGGCTCCGGTGACTGCTCGGCCGACCGGCCACATCAGACCACGGTGGGACTCTATCGTCTCAAGGACGGACGGCTTCACCTAGCGGCGAGGTATCCGGTTACGGTCGATGGCCCGCAAGTGGAGGTCCCCGAGGCCAACGGGTTGCCCGCACCGGATGCGGTCTTGGTCAACGACCTCGACCACACCTTCGCCCAGATCGGCCTCGACCACCGTACTCGCGAGACGCTGCTGCGCCACGTCGGCGATCTCGATCCTCTCGCCCGGGCGGTGGCTTGGACCGCCCTGTGGGCTGAGGTGCGATGTGGTTTGCTCGCGCCATCCCGGTTCGTGCATGCGGTCCTCGGGGCGGATGAGCAGCAGGCCGGGGTATTGACCTCGCTGCTGGAGCGATGCCTCGTCGCCGTCGATCGCTACGGCGCCCCGGCCGCGCAGTGGGTGCTGGGGGCGCGACGTCGCGCTGTCTCCGCGGAAGCGGGGTCGCAAGAACAGTTGCTGTGGACCAAGGCATATCTGCGGGCCGCGGCCCTGGTAAACGAGGATGTCACCTGGGTCTTGGACGGGGGAGTGCCCGGGCTGGAGGTCTCTGTCGAGATCATGTGGCTGGCCTGGGAGAGCCTCGCCGCTCAGGGACGGGCCTTGGAGGACGACTTGGACGCTCCGCTGTCTTCCGACGACACGGCCGCGGGACGGAAGTCTCACCTGCGTTGCTTGGCGGCGCGTCCGGTGGCCGCCGTGAAGGAGGACGTTTGGGCGCGTGCGCACGCGGTAGGAGGCGAGAGCAACGAGGCCGTCGACGCGCTGCTGGCAGGCTTCAACGCGCTGGGACAAGACGCACTGCGGGCCCCGTTCGCGCAACGCTATTTCGCTGGCCTGGAACAGGTATGGGAGGAGCACCCCATCGAGATCGCGCTGCGACTCGTGCGCGGTGGCTTTCCCCGCGGTGGTTCCCCGGAGGCGCATCGCTGGCTCATCAGCCACAAGGACGCCCCGGCGACACTGCGCCGGCTCCTGCGCGAGGCCGCCTACGAGGATGAGATCGCCACTCTGGCCTCACGCGCGCACCGCGCCGCCTAGCCGTTCGGCGAGGACGCTTGGACCTTCCGAATCAGTTCGGTGAAGTGGGTAGACGCCGGTCGCCGCGAAGGGACTCGATGGTGCCGAAACGCTTCTCGGCATGGGGAAGCGAAACTTCTCGGATGTAGCGACTGAGTTCCGTCTGGCCGTCGGTCTCAAGGTGCGGCAGGAGGCTGCGCAGATCCTCTGGATGGCGGTTCTGGCTGGCCTTGGCCTTGGCCTCCACCCTCTCCACCAGCAACTCGACGCCGACGATGGCGCGTGCCATCTTGAGCAGCTTGGCCTCGCCCACCGACTCTAGTACCTCGGGTGCCTCCATCCGCTCGGTGAGAGCCCGCGCCGCAGCGAGCGACTCTTCTGCGGTGGTGCTGAAACGCACCGGTCCAGTGAGGTGGATGGTGATGTAGTCCCAGGTCGGCACGTTGGGGAGCGCCTCGTTGCTGGCGTACCACAGCGGTGAGATATAGGCGTCGTCAATATCGAGGATTGCCAGTGCGGGCCCGGTGATGGGCTCTCGGGCCTGCGGGTTGTTGCGCACCAAATGCGTCACCAATACCTGCTGCTCGCCGCGTCGCTCCAAGTGAAACGGCACGAATGTGGCCTTGGGCCCGTCGGCGTGCGTTGTGACCAGGTTCCCGGCGTGCACCTGCGCGAGCAAAACGTCGAGACGGTCGACCGGGATCTCGAAATGGGCTGGCACGTACACGGCATCCACCCTACCCGCGCGTCAGACGCGGCTGGTTCAGGTGGGACGGCTGGTCGGACGTGGTTGGGGATCACAGTTCCCGGGCCAGGGCGGGCACGAGGTCTCCCCGAGGCTCGTTGACGAGACTGATCCCTCCCAGCCCCAGCCAGTTCGCGACGACCTCCAGTTCGGCGGCCAGTTCGCGGGCGGTGTTGCTGGGGGCGTCCGGCTCGGCGAAGGCGGTGCGTACCAGGAGGCGGGAGCCCTGATGGTCGGCCTTGAGGTCCACCCTGCCCACCAGATCCTCGCCAAGCAGGAACGGCAGCACGTAGTATCCGTGTTCGCGCTTGGCCGCGGGCGTATAGATGGAGATCCGATAGTGCATGCCGAACAACTCCAGCATGCGCCTTCGCTCCCACACCAGAGGGTCGAACGGGGCGAGCAAGGCCCGGGCGCGCACTCGCCGTGGGCGGGCCGCCTCGGGATAGAGAAAGACTTCGCGAGGCCAGCCGCGCACCTCGACGGGAAGCAACTCACCGGAGTCCACTAACCGGGACACGGCCGCCCGGGTATCGGCGATAGGTAGCCGGAAATAGTCACCGAAGCACTGGGCGGTGCCAATGCCTTGCGCCCGCGCGGCCAGCCGTACCAATTCGTCGACGGCGGAGGCAGACGGGAGGCCGGTGTCCGGCGGCAGGCACAGACGCTCGGGAAGGTCGTAGATCCGCTCGAAGTGCCCATTGCGCTGGGTCACCGCCAGCTCACCGGTAGCGAATAGGGATTCCGCCGCCCGCTTCGCGTACGTCCAATTTCCGCCCCAGTGCCTCTTGGCCGCGGGGGCGTGACCCAGAACCTGATGGATCTGGCGTGCTGTCATTGGGCGCTCGGTCAGCAGCGACAGCACATCGTCGGCCACCCCGCGATGTTCGGCGAGCCAGCTACCCCAAAAGTGGGTGGGATCGGCGTAGCGACGGCGTCGCCCGGCCAGCAAGGCGTAGGTCGAAGGCGGCACCAAGGCGGCCTCGTGGGCCCAAAACTCCACGAGCCGGGGTGGGCGGCACTTCGCCGCACGGTCGAACAGGGCGACGTCGTAATCACCCAAGCGTGAGTAGACCGGTAGGAGGTGTGCCCGGGCGAGCACGTTGACCGAGTCGATCTGAATGACCCCGAGACGGTCGACCACGCCCTGGAAGTGCCGCATTGTCGCTCGCTGTGGGCGAGGGCGAGACAGTCCCTGTGCGGCCAGTGCGATCCGTCTGGCCTGGGCGAGAGTCAACGGCACGCGGTGAATCTATCAGCACCGTCCGTCTTGACAGGCCGTATAAGGCATGCGTGGATGTCGCGGCGGCGCGGCGGCCCACACGATAGATTGACCTCGTGGCAGACACCGTTGAGCACGCACGCCAAACCCCAGACCTGGACCAGCCCTACGCCGCGCTTGGCGTCAAGGACGAGGAATACGCTCGCATTCGCGAGATCTTGGGTCGACGCCCCACCTCGGCCGAGTTAGCCATGTATTCGGTGATGTGGTCCGAACACTGCTCCTACAAGTCATCCAAGGTGCATTTGCGCAAATTCGGCAAGTTGAGTCAAGACACCCCTCGCGGTCCGCTGCTAGCCGGTATCGGCGAGAACGCTGGCGTAGTCGACATCGGTCAGGGCTACGCGGTGACGTTCAAGGCAGAGTCTCACAATCATCCGTCCTATGTGGAGCCCTATCAGGGTGCCGCCACCGGTGTCGGCGGTATCGTCCGCGACATTCTCGCCATGGGGGCGCGTCCCATCGGCGTCATGGACTCGTTGCGGTTTGGCCCATTGCACGAGCCCGATACCCACCGCGTACTGCCGGGAGTCGTCGCCGGGGTGGGCGGCTACGGCAACTGCCTCGGCCTTCCCAACATCGGCGGCGAGGTCCAGTTCGACCCGTCCTATCTCGGCAACCCGCTCGTCAACGCTTTGTGCGTCGGCGTTCTGCGTCACGAGGACCTCCACTTGGCTCATGCCTCTGGGGTCGGCAACAAGGTGATCCTGTTCGGTGCCGCCACCGGCGGTGATGGCATTGGCGGCGCCTCCATCCTCGCCTCGGAGACCTTCGACGAGACCGGCCCTGCCAAGCGGCCCAGCGTGCAGGTGGGCGATCCGTTCATGGAGAAGCTGCTGATCGAGTGCACCTTGGAGCTGTTCCAGGCGGGCATCGTGGCTGGCATCCAGGACTTCGGAGCGGCCGGTATCTCCTGCGCCACCTCGGAGTTGGCCTCCGCGGGCGACGGCGGCATGTCCGTCGACCTCGACCTGGTGCCGCTGCGTGACCCAAACCTGGCGCCAGAGGAGATCCTCATGAGCGAGTCCCAGGAGCGCATGATGGCGGTGGTCGAGCCCGGCAACGTCGAGCGGTTCATGGAGATCTGTGCCAGGTGGGACGTGCAGGCCACGGTGGTGGGCGAGGTGACCGAAGGCGACCGGCTGATCATCTCGTGGCACAAAGAGACGATCGTCGACGTCGACCCCAAGACCGTCGCCCACGATGGCCCGGTCTACGAGCGGCCCTACCACCGCCCCGGATGGCTCGACGAAGTCAATGCCGATCGCGCCGAGGACCTGCCCCGTGACAACGCGTCAGAAGCGCTGCGCGCCGCGTTCCTGAAGGTGCTGGCCCACCCCAACGTCGCCGATAAGACCTGGGTCACCCAGCAATACGACCGTTACGTGCGCGGCAATACCGTGTTGGCCCAACCCGAGGACTCGGGCATGCTGCGCATCGATGAGGAAAGCAACCTGGGAATCGCGCTCGCGCTGGACGCCAACTCGCGCTTCTCCTTCCTCAACCCCTACCTAGGGGCCCAGCAGTCGCTGGCCGAGGCCTACCGCAATGTCGCCGTCACCGGTGCCGAACCCGTCGCCATCACCGACTGCCTCAACTTCGGCTCCCCGGAGGATCCGGAGGTGATGTGGCAGTTCGCCGAGGCCATTCTTGGTTTGGTCGATGCCTGCGAGGCCCTAGGCATCCCCGTCACTGGTGGCAACGTCTCCCTATACAACCAGACCGCCACCACGCCCATCCTGCCCACCCCAACGGTGGGAGTCTTGGGTGTCATCGACGACGTGACAGCGCGCATCCGCAGCGGTTTCACCAACGAAGGCGACGCGGTGGTGCTGCTGGGAGAGAGCGCCGAGGAACTCTCCGGCTCGATCTGGGAGGCGGCGCTCCACGATGGACATCTGGGTGGGATGCCGCCCCAAGTGAGGCTGCACGCGGAGAAGGCCTTGGCCGCGCTGATGGGGGAGGCCTCGCGACGTGGCCTGCTCAGCAGCGCCCACGACCTCAGCGAGGGCGGTCTTGCCGTCGCTCTGGCCGAGTCCGCCTTCAGGAACGGACTCGGGTTCCAGGTCACGCTACCGGAAGGCTGCCCGACGGTGCACTTGTTCGCGGAGACCGCGGCCCGGGCCGTCGTATCCCTGCCGGAGACGCGGCTGGAGGAGTTCCTGAGCCTGTGCGTTCGCCACGGCGTGCCCGGCCAGCGGATCGGCACGGTCACCGGGGAGGGGCGCCTCGACTTTGGCCGGTTCTCGGTGCCGCTCGATGAGGCGAAGACAGCTTGGCAGTCGCCGCTGCCAGCCGAACTGGACGCCTGAGCCCGTCCGGCCAGGTAACCCGCGGGAATCCTGCGGGCGAGCCAAGCCTGCAATCAGTAGGCTGAGCACATGCTGGAAGCCATCAACCGTGTCCTCCCATCCGTACTCGAGGATCTTCAGGCCCTGATCCGCATCCCTTCCGTGTCGTCCCAACCCGAGCACGACGCCGATGTGCGGGCAGCGGCGGAACGTGTCGAGGCCCTGTTCCGGGAGGCAGGCGGCCAGGCCAGGCAACTCGAGACAGGGGGCAAGCCCGCCGTGCTGGCCACCTTCCCAGGACCGGACGACGCGCCCAGCGTGCTGCTGTACGCCCACTATGACGTGCAGCCCACCGGCGACCCAGGCCTGTGGACCTCGCCCGCCTTCGAGCCCACCGTGCGAGACGGACGGCTCTACGCCCGAGGATCGGCCGACGACAAGGGCGGTATCGGTGTCCACCTGGCAGCCTTGCGGGTCTTCGACGGTAAGCCACCCGTCACCGTCAAGGTATTCGTCGAAGGGGAAGAGGAGATCGGCTCGCCCAGCATGGCCGAACTCCTCGAACGTCACGGAGACGAACTGTCGGCGGACGTGTTCGTCGTCGCCGACGCCATCAACTGGGAGGTCGGGACCCCGGCACTCACCACCACCCTGCGCGGCCTCGTCGACGTCGAGGTCACCGTGTCCACCGTGAGCACGGGGCTACACTCCGGACAATTCGGAGGAGTCGTGCCGGACGCGTTGACCGCCTTGGCCAAGCTGCTCGCCAGCCTCCACGACGACCGTGGCAATGTTGCCATCGCCGGGCTGGTCGAGGCCGGTTCGCCGGAGGTCGACTACCCCGAGGACAGGCTTCGGGAAGAGACTGGTCTCCTAGACGGTGTGGCCTGGATCGGCGAGGGCAAGCTCACCGAGCGCATGTGGACCAAGCCCGCGGCCAGCGTGCTAGCCATCGACTCCGTACCAGTCAAGGACGCCTCCAACACCCTCGTCCCGTCGGCCCGCGCCAAGGTCAGCCTACGCATCGCGCCGGGCCAAGATCCCACAGCCGCTCTCGACGCGCTGCGTGAACACCTGATCGGCCACGCCCCCTGGGGAGTTCGCGTGGAGGTGACCGATGGTCAACTCGGCGCGGGCATGTCGGTGGACATGGCGGGAGACCGGGCGGCGGTTGCCATCGAGGCCCTCACCGAGGCATTCGGCACGGCGCCGGTGCGGGCCGGGGTGGGAGGGTCCATTCCCATCGCTGCCGAGTTCCAAGCCCTCAACCCAGACGCCCTCGTGTTGTTGACCGCCGTCGTGGATCCCACGTCACGCATGCACGGCATCGACGAATCGCTGCATTTGGGGGACTTCGCCAAGGCCTGCCACGCCGAGGCCCTACTGCTTAAGGGACTCGGGTCGTGAGGGCGGCGGCGGACGAGGCGGCCC
Organism: Arachnia sp.; assembly: GCA_041854805.1. Taxonomy (GTDB): domain Bacteria; phylum Actinomycetota; class Actinomycetes; order Propionibacteriales; family Propionibacteriaceae; genus Arachnia. Next base: position 12,761 of record JBHADA010000158.1, on the reverse strand, counting down.
GCAGCGTCATCGCCTTGTATTGCCGGCCGCTGTTCGGTATTCCCGGCACCAATCTATGTGCTCTGCAGAGGCCCGCGGCACCGCGCATCCGGTGGACCTACTGGTGGCAAGCCCACTTCGTCGATTGCCTCGTCGACGCCCTGCGACGAGGCTCCTCGGAGGCCTCTCCCGCGCTATTCGACGCCCAACTGCGTGGCATGTGGCTCATGCAGGGACTGCGATTCCGCAACCGCTATTACGACGACATGGCCTGGCTCGCGCTCGCGGCCCAGCGCGGTGGGCGTACCATCGCCAGCCTGGAACCGGTGCTGCGTAGGGCCATCTCGGAGCAGTGGGGTGGCGGAGCGTTCTGGAGCGTCGAGCATGAGTTCAAGAACACCCCAGCCACTGCGCCGATCTCGCTGTATCTCGCTCGGCTCGGCGATCACGACACGGCCAGAAGACTCACGCACTGGCTCACCGACCGGCTCGCCGACCCCGATACCGGCTTGTTCCGGGACGGGATGCGGCTCGGCCCCGACGGCACCCTCAACATCGAGGGCCACCTATTCACCTACAACCAGGGCCCGGTCCTGGGGACCTGGCTCGAACTGGGAGACGACGAATCCCTGGCCGCCATCGAGACGCTCGTCGGCGCCGTTGCGGACCACCTCACTCTGCCCGGCACCCGCGTGTTGAAGACCCACGGTTCTGGTGACGGCGGCCTGTTTACCGGAATCTTGGTGCGTTACCTCGCTCTGGTGGCCACCGACGCCCGCCCATCCAGCGACACCCGTCAGGTGGCGGCCGAATTGGTCATCGACACCGCGGAGAATCTGTGGGAGGGACGCGTCACCCGTGGTTGGAGGCATGTTCCGGTGACCTGCTTCCCGCAGGACACCTCCATTGAGCACGGCGAGGTCGGCGAACGGGTGGAACTGTCCACCCAGTTGCAGGCCTGGATGAGCTTCGAAGCCGCGCAGCAGGTACGCGGTTAGTCCTGCTGGCGCGGAACCGCGGGGCGCCGCCGTGGCTACTCACGAAACCGTGCCCCACCCTCGCTGATGAAGCAGCGCCGTGTGACGCGACGTAGCCACCTGCTGCACACTGCGCCGATTCCGCTCGCGTGCGGCCGCGGGTGGCTACTGTGTCTCGAAGAGGGCACAACAGGGTGTTCCTTTGGCGCGAGGAGGACAGGGTGGCACGGATCGAGACTGACTCACTGGGGCAGTTGGAGATTCCCGATGACGTCTACTGGGGCATCAACACCGCTAGGGCGGTGCGTAACTTCCAGATCAGCCGACGCGAGATCAGCGTCTACCCGAGCCTCATCGTCGCTTACGCACAGATCAAGCAGGCCGCGGCCCGCGCCAACCGTGACATCGGCATCCTTGACCCCGGACGTGCGGACCTCATTGACCGGGCGGCGCAAGACATCATCGACGGCAATCTGCACGACCAGTTCGTGGTGGGGGTCATTCAGGGCGGTGCCGGGACGTCTACCAACATGAACGTCAACGAGGTGATCGCCAACCGCGCCCTCGAATTGGCCGGTCGGCCTCGGGGTGACTACGGCTTCCTCTCGCCCAACGACCACGTCAACCGTTCCCAATCCACCAACGACACCTACCCCAGTGCGGTCAAGCTGGGCATCATGAGGTCGCTCGGCAGGCTTACCCAGGAACTGCGCCTGCTGCGGAATTCGTTCGCGGCTAAGGGGCGTGAGTTTCGCGACATTCTCAAGGTGGGGCGCACCCAACTTCAAGACGCCGTCCCCATGACCCTGGGGCAGGAGTTCTGGGGATTCTCCACCACGTTGGGCGAGGACATCGACCGCATTGAGGACACCTGGCCGTTGCTGACCGAACTCAACCTCGGCGCCACGGCCATCGGAACGGGCATCGCTGCGCCTCGCGGGTACAGCCAGGCGGTCTTGGACCATCTGCGAGACATCACCGGTGAGCCTCGGCTGATCATCGCCCGTGATCTCATCGAGGCCACCAGCGACACCGGCGTGTTCATGTCCGTCTCCTCGGTGATGAAGCGCTCCGCCATGAAGCTCTCCAAGGTCTGCAACGACCTGCGCCTGCTCAGCTCTGGCCCTCAGGCTGGGCTGGGGGAGATCAATCTGCCGCCGGTGCAGGCGGGCAGTTCGATCATGCCGGGCAAAGTTAACCCGGTCATTCCTGAGGCGGTCAACCAGGTGGCGTTCGTCATCGCCGGTGCCGATGTGACGGTGGCCCTCGCGTCGGAGGCTGGGCAGCTTCAACTCAACGCGTTCGAGCCCGTCATGGCCCACGTCCTACTGCAAAACTGCACCTGGCTGAGGCGCGCCGTGCGCACCCTGCGAATCAACTGCGTGGACGGCATCACGGCGAACCAGAAACGGCTCCAGGAGAAGGTCGATGGCAGCGTCGGCGTCATCACGGCCCTCATGCCGCGCTTGGGCTACCTTCACGCGTCGCGTCTAGCTAAGGAGGCGCTCAAGGGCGGAGTATCCATCCGCGACATGGTGCTGGCGGACGGGCTCATGTCGCCTGAGGAGATCGACGCGGCCCTGAACCCGGAGCGGCTCTCGGGAGGTATCCTCGACACCGGTCCCATGCCCGCGCTCACGCCCGAACGCATCGCGGAAATGGAGCGCGCCCTCGACGAGGCCGATCGCCGCGACGACTCCTAAACCTATCGTCAGTGGCGCTTGCCAGGGTCTAGTGACTCGCCCGGTAGGCCTGTCAGCGTGGCGCGTCGATCTTGACCCCACCGTCCTCGCGCACCAGATAGAACCCGACCGCTGGCGAGGTGCCGGCCTTGCCATCGGTCACCACGGTCAGGTCGCAGGTGGCCTTACTCTCGGCTGGGTCATAGGAGCAGTTGGCGACGTTCGCGCTTGTCGTCCGAGTCCAGTAGTCGTAGTAGGTCTCGGTTTTCTCGTAGGATTGGCGCGCCCTGCTGAGGAGGGGCCAGCCCGCGCTTGGATCCCCAGGAACCACGCTGAAGTAGTGCCGCAGGGCGGCTACCGCTTCCTCCTCGGTGATGAGAGGTGCTTCCGGGGTGTCCGTTGGTTCCGAGGACTCCGTCGTCGTGGGGCTAACGGTCTGGGTCACCGTCGCCGTGGCGGCATTGCCTGCGGACGAGGAGGTCTGAGGCTGTGGGGCGGTCGGCGTCTTGAGCAACCACCACAAGGCGACTCCCGACGCGGCCAAGAGCGCTAGGGCCAAGCCGACCACGGCTATGGCCTTGACGTTGCTCGTCTTCCGGCCAGGCTCCTGTGGGTACGGCGGCGCCGGCTGTATGGGCTCATAGATGGCGTCATATGGGTTCTGGGTTTCATAGGGATCCGCGTCCCGCGGAGTCTGGCCCCCCGCAGCGGCATCCCACGCCGAACCGCCTTGCTGCGCGGCGCACGCGTCACAGAACTGGTTGGTACTTGGTTTTCCACAGCGTTGGCACATGGGTCCCCCTGCGCTGAGCCCGCCAAGACGGGCGTTGATTACTGATCGAGATCTTGCTCGATCATTCCAGCGATCCGGTCGACGGCCTCTTCGTTGACTGAGTCGACCGTTACCACGGCCCCCTTCTCGGCTCCCAAGGTCATGATCAGTAGGGACGAGCCCGCCAGGACACTGCGTCCATTCATCGAGATGGTGATCTCGTCGTCATACTCGCAAGCGGCGGCGGCAATGAGCGCGGCCGGACGGGCATGCAGACCGACGGCAGAGGCGACGGTCACGGTCTTACTGGGCATTCTTGGTCTCCTCTCGCTGGCCACTCTGCAAACAGCTAGCCCCAGTCTACTCGTGTGTCGACGAGACGGGCCAATCAAGGGCGGTAAGCCACACAGTGGTGTCCGTGGGCAGTGTGTCGCGCACGGGAGAGCTGGACAGCAATACCTCGTAGCCCCGGGGTAGGGCGATCGGTTTTCCGAGCACATTAGTGAGCACCCGAACCTTGCCGCTGTCGAATGCCACCAGGTGGGAGGGAGCATCTACCCAGGACAGTGTCGCGGTTCCCAGGCCGTGCTCGTGCCGGAGCCGTAAGGCATCGCGGTACATGCTCCACGTAGACCCGGGGACCCCCACCTGCCGGTCGGCGGCCAGGTCGCGGTAGCTATCGGGTTGAGGCAGCCAAGTCTTTCCAGTGGGCGAGAAGCCCAGGCCGGGTTCGTCGGCTTTCCAGGGCAACGGTACGCGGCAGCCGTCTCGTCCCACGGTGGTGAACTCCGAACGGAACCACGCGGGGTCTTGACGGAGCTCGTCGGGAAGCATCGTGTGATCGGGCAGGCCCAGTTCCTCGCCTTGATAGAGGTAGGCGGAGCCCGGTAGCGCCAGCATCATGAGGGTGGCGGCCCGTGCGCGCCGGAGACCTGCCACGTTGTCGGGCTGTTCGTCGCGCTGCCCAAGTCCCTCGTGGCTCGATCCAGGCTCAGCAAGTCCGAATCGGCTGACGTGGCGAAGCACGTCGTGGTTGCTCAGCACCCAGGTCGTTGGGGCGCCGACCGCGGCGTTGGCAGCCATTGTGGCCGAAATGATTTCGCGGTATGCCGCGGCGTCCCAATGACAGTCCAGGAATTCGAAGTTGAAGGCGGTGTGCATCTCGTCGCCGCGCACGTACAACGCCAGCCGCTGAGGATCGGGAACCCACGCCTCGGCTACCAGGGAACGATCCCCGGGATACTCATTGAGGATGGCCCTCCAGCGCCGGTAGATCTCGTGCACTCCGTCCTGATCCCACATGGGGCCGAGCTGTCCGCCGAGCAACTCGGCGTCCTCATCCGTGTCGGGCAGCCCCTCGGCCTTGACCAGGGAATGGGCCACATCGACACGGAACCCGTCGACGCCCCTGTCGAGCCAGAAACGCAGCACGGCATCGAATGCCTCGCGCACCCGCTCGCTGGACCAGTCGAGGTCCGGCTGCTTGACGTCGAAGAGGTGGAGGTACCACTGCTCGGGTGTGCCATCGGGCGCGGTCAGGCGTGTCCAGCCCTTGCCGCCGAAGACGGATGTCCAGTTGTTGGGTGGCTCGGAGCCGTCCTCACCTTTGCCATCGCGGAAGTGATACATCTCGCGTTCTATGGCGCCGGGCCCCGCGGCCACAGCGTCGCGGAACCAGCGATGCTCGTCCGAGGTGTGGTTCGGGACGAGATCGACGACCACCCTCAAGCCGCGTGCATGGGCCTCGTCGATGAGTCGTTGCGCGTCATCGAGGCTGCCGAACAGCGGGTCGATGGACTCGTAGTCGGCCACGTCATAGCCCGCGTCGGCCATGGGGGAGAGGTAGAAGGGCGATAACCAGATCGCGTCGACTCCCAAATCCTTGAGATAACCGAGCTTGTCGATGACTCCGGGCAGATCGCCGTAGCCGTCGCCTGAGGCGTCGGCGAAGGAGCGGGGATAGATCTGGTAGATGACTGCGTCACGCCACCATTGGGTCATGGCTTGGGTCCTGTCGATTGGCGGATGATGAGGTCTGGGTGGAACAGCATCTCGGTGGGTTCCGCGGGTTGCCCATTGATCATGGCCAGGAGTGCGCGCACGGCCGCCTGGCACATGGTGGGAACCGGCTGGCGCACGGTGGTGAGCGCCGGGGCGGTGAATGCCATGAGCGGTGAGTCGTCGTAGCCGACGATGGACACGTCCCCCGGCACGTCGAGCCCCCGCGACTTGGCCTCGCGGATGGCCCCCAGCGCCATAACGTCGGAACCGCACACGATGGCGGTGTGACCCGCGTCGAGCAGCCGGGCGGCCGCGGCGTGTCCGCCCTCGACGGTGAACGTGGTGGAGGCCACGCTCGACTCGTCGAAGCCGAGCCCGAGAAATGCCTCGAGTTTGCGCACGCTGGGCTGGTAACGCTGCTGCCCGACGGCCAACCCGATGCGTTCGTGCTCGAAGGAACGCAGGTGGGAGACCGACATGGCTACCGCTTCCGCGTCCGAACAGGAGAAGAAACTCGCCTCGATCTGCGGGTCATAGGCGTTGATCACCACCACCGGGAGCCCGGCGGCGGTGAGTCGTCGGTACTGCTCGTGAGAGACGAGGGAATCGGCCAGGGTGCCCGAGACGGACACGAGCCCCACCACGTCGGCCGGCTGCATGGCTTCGAGATACTGCAACTCGGTGTTGGCTCCGGGGCCGGTGGTGAACATCATCATGTTCTGCCCCGCTGCGGAGAAACGCAGCGAGAGCTCGGTCGCGAAGCTGGCAAAGCCCGGATTCGCGAGTTCTGGGATGACCACCGCCACGAACCCAGCGGTCGTCTCGCTGGGAGGCATGCCGAGGGCGCGCAGCGCGGCCATGACGGACGAGCGTGTCGACTCGGCGACCCCAGGCTTGCCGTTGAGGACACGTGAGACCGTTGCTGTGGAGACTCCAGCCGCGGCCGCCAGGTCGGCCAGCCGGGCGCGGGGTGGGATCACGCCAATCTTCCTCTCCATCGAGTGGTGCGTAGTTGTGAGTCATCTTGCAGACTCGAACAGATTTTTTCAACGGGTCGAGCCGTCTTGGGGAGCAGTATCGTGCGTCAGGGCGTAAGTTGCGCCCCGCTCCTCGCGTTGTGTTACACAATCGTTATGTAAGTTAGTTGCAAATCATGCAAGATCAGTTACGCTGCTGTCAGCGGGCAGCGCCGAGGCTGCCCACGAACCTAGGAGAAATACATGCGCAAAGGCCTCCTCATCACCATCGCTGCAGGGCTCTCGCTGACGCTCGCCGCTTGCTCGGGTGGCACCTCGGGCAGCCCGTCGGAGTCTGGCAAGTCGTCGGCTCCCGCCGCTGGCGGCAAGCTCACCATCTGGACCGATGAGAAACGCGTCGACGCCTTCAAGAAGATCGGCGAGGAGTTCAAGAAGTCCAACGGCATCACCCTCGACGTGGTGCAGAAGCCTACTGACGATGTGAAGAAGGACTTCATCGCTCAGACGCCCACCGGCGAGGGGCCGGACCTCGTGGTTGGCGCCAACGACTGGACCGGGGACCTGGTTGCCAACGGCGTCGTCGCTCCAGTCGAGCTCGGCGACACTGGGGGATTCGACAAGAACGCGATCAAGGCCTTCACGCACGACGGCCAGCTCTACGGCGTGCCCTATGCCCTGGAGAACATCGGGCTGGTGCGCAACAACGCGATGCTCAAGGACACCCCCAAGACCTTCGACGAGCTCATCGCCCAGGGCAAGAAGGCCAGCGGGGCCCAGTTCCCCGTCATCATCCAGACGGGCGCCGCGGGTGACGCGTACCACCTGTACCCGTTGCAGACCTCATTTGGCGGCTCCGTGCTCAAGACCGGCTCCGACGGCGAGTACACCAACGAGCTGGGCATGGGCGGCTCTGAGGGAGAGGCCTTCGCGGCCTACGTGAAGAAGCTCGCCGGCGAGAAGGTGCTCAGCACGTCCGTCGGCGGTGATCAGGCCAAGCAGGCCTTCCTGGACAAGAAGACCCCCTACATCATCACCGGGCCGTGGTGGGCTCAGGAATTCAAGAAGGGCGGCATGGACGTCTCCGTCCTGCCCATTCCCTCGGCCGGCGGTAAGCCCTCCGCCCCGTTCATCGGCGTCCAGGGCGTCTACGTCTCCTCAAAGTCGAAGAACGCGCTGGCCGCCAACCAGTTCGTCACCTACCTGGCCTCCGTCGAGGCCCAGGACGCGTTGTACGAACTGGGCGGCCGCATGCCGGCCCTGACCGAGTCCGCGGGCAAGGTCTCCGACGAGATCCTCAAGGGATTCAGCGAGGCGGGCGCCCAGGGGCATCCCATGCCTGGCGTCCAGGCGATGAGCTCGGTGTGGACCGACTGGGGACAGGCCGAGGCCGACATCATCGACGGCAAGGCTGAGCCCGCCGCCAGGTGGAAGCAGATGGTTAGCACCATCGAGAAGAAGATCGCCGGCTAACGGTGCTGCTGAGCGGGGGCGTGGTGTCACGCCCCCGCCTTCGCAGGGTAAGGAAATCTCGTGAGTCCGACACAGCAGTCGAAGCGGCTCTCCCACGCGAACGACCTCTCGCGTCCGGGGTTCTACGTCAAACTCGTGCTCATGATGCTGGTCAACGCCTTGGGCGTATACGGCATCATCACCAGCGCTGGCCTCGGTGAATGGGGAGTGCTCGCCTTCCTCGTGGCCACCCTCATCGTGGTCGATTATGTTTACTTCTCCAAGCGCTCCATTCCGGCCAAGTATCTCGTGCCCGGCCTGGTGTTCCTGATCGTCTTCCAGATCTACGTCATGGCGAACACCGCGTTCGTGGCGTTCACCAACTACGGCGATGGGCATAACGACGACAAGGGCCCCGCGATCACCCAGATCATGAAGGCCTCCGACCGGCGCGTCGAAGGCACCGCCACCTATCCCATCACCGTGCTCGACCGGGACGGCGCCGTGGCCTTCGCCATCGTCGAGGACGGTACTGCCAAGGTGGGTGACGCCGATACTCCTTTATCTGACGAGCCGGCCGCGCAGGTGGACGGTAACCGGGTCACCGCGGTGCCTGGCGCGACGGTCCTGGGGATCAGCGAGATCCAGCAGCGCCAGAACGAGGTGCTGGAACTGCGCGTCTCCATGACGGACAATCCCGACGATGGGTGGCTCCGCACCGACAACGGCTCCATGGGCTACGTCGCCAAGTCCCTGCTCACCTACGACAAGGCCAGCGACACGTTTACCGCCGACGACGGCAAGGTCTACCGGGCCGACAACAGCCGGGGCCTGTTCGTCGCCGACGACGGCACCAGCCTCACCCCGGGCTGGCGGGTCACGGTGGGCTTCGACAACTTCGCCAGCATCTTTTCCGACAGCCGCATCGTGCAGCCCTTCCTGAGCTCGGTGGTGTGGACGTTCGCATTCGCCTTCCTGTCGGTGCTGACCACGTTCGCGTTCGGCCTGTTTCTCGCGTACGTGTTCAACGATCCGCGGATCAAGGGGCGTCGGATCTATCGTTCGCTGTTCATCCTTCCCTACGCCTTCCCGGCCTTCCTGGCGGCGCTGGTGTGGCGCGGCCTGCTCAACCGGGAATTCGGGTTCATCAACAACGTGTTGCTCGGCGGCGTGGACATCAACTGGCTAGGTGACGGCAATCTCGCCAAGTTCTCCATCCTGCTGGCTAACCTGTGGCTCGGATTCCCGTACATGTTCCTCGTGTGCACGGGCGCCCTGCAGGCGGTGCCCGGCGAACTGACCGAGGCCGGCATCATGGACGGGGCCAGCCCATGGAAGCGGTTCTGGAACATCGTCTTGCCGCTGCTCATGGTCTCCCTCGCGCCGCTGCTCATCGCCAGCTTTGCCTTCAACTTCAACAACTTCATGTTGATCTACATGCTCACGGGAGGCGGTCCCAACTATCCGGCGGCGCCGTTCCCCGTCGGCGAGACGGACATCCTCATTTCGGTGGTCTACGCCATCGCCTTTGAGGGGGCCAACAAGCAGTACGGCCTTGCCAGCGCCTTGTCCATCCTGATCTTCCTCGTTGTCGGCCTGATCTCCTGGCTCGGCTTCAGGCAGACCCGCAAGCTTGAGGAGATGGTGTGATGAGTCACGACACCGAACTGAATGCCCAAGCCGATCCCATCGTTGCCCAGGGCCGCAAGGTTGGCTTCGGCAGATGGATCGCGCAGGTGGGATGGAAGCATGCCGTCGCCATCGTGGTCATCGTCTTCGCCGTCTTCCCGCTGCTGTATGCGCTGTCGGCGTCCCTCAACCCGGGCGGCACCCTCACCGGATCGGTCAACCTGTTCCAGAAGGTATCGGGTGAGAACTATGCCCGGTTGGCGGAGACCCAATTCTTCACCTGGATGCTGAACTCGTTCTATGTCAGCACCGTGACCGCCATCGGGACCGTCGTCATGGGCGCCGCTGCGGCCTATGCGTTCAGCCGCTTCCGGTTCAAGGGGCGTCGCGGCGGGCTTACCGCGCTGCTCATCATCCAGATGTTTCCGCAGATGCTTGCCTTCGTCGCCATCTTCCTGCTGGCGCAGCTTCTGGGCTCGGTCTTCCCAGGGATGGGCGTCGGCTCGCACTTGACCCTGATCTGCATCTACCTGGGCGGCGCGCTGGGCGCGAACACGTTCCTCATGTACGGGTTCTTCAACACGATTCCGCAGGAGATCGACGAGGCGGCCAAGATCGACGGGGCGTCTCATGCTCAGATCTTCTGGGGCATCATCATGCGCCTGGTCACGCCTATCCTGGCGGTCGTCGGCCTGCTCAGCTTCGTCAGCTCGTACGGCGAGTTCATCTTGGCCCGGCTCGTGCTGGCGCGTCCGGAGAACTACACCCTCGCGGTGGGCCTGTACGTGTGGGGCTCAGACGAGCGCAACGCGCCGTGGTCGCTGTTCGCGGCTGGGGCGGTGCTGGCCGCCATCCCGGTCATCGCCTTGTTCATGTACCTGCAGAAGTACATCGTCTCCGGCCTGACCGCCGGTGGTGTCAAGGGGTAGCCGTCGTAAGCCGCGTGTGACACACCTTGGGACCCACTTGGAGCCGCGCCGCTGGCGCGGCTCCCTGCGTTTTCAGCACGCCGTCGATGAAACCCTGATGAACGGCACAGACCAGCGCGAGCCGCTCGGGGGAGACGCAGTCGCGGAAGGGACAGCGGGTGAAGGTCAGCCGGGCAGCACCGTGTTCGTGGCTCAGCGTTGTGGCGAAGCCTCGCTGGGTCAGTTGAGTCACCAGGGTCGTGGCGTCGTCTCCCTCCTGGCGGTGGGCGCAGGCCCGTTCGCCCCACACCCGGCCGGCGTGTTCCGCCTTGGCTAGGGCGTCGCGGGACGAGGAGACGAAGGTGTCCAGCAGTACTTCGCTGAGTTCGATGAGGTGCCGGGTTCCCAGAGTGGGTGAATGAAGGGTCGCGGAGTAGCGCAGGGGTGGGCGCCCGGCCTTGCCGTTGGGGGCTGGGGCGCGATGCGCATAGCCCGACTCCACGAGGGCGTCGAGATGGAACCGGATGGAGTTTTTGTGTAGGCCCAACAGAGCGGCCACTTCCGATACGGACTGGGGAGCGTCGGCCGACTGCAGCGTGGCTAGGACCCGCGCGCGTGTGGGGCCCAACTCGTGGGTGGCCGGAGGTGTCACCGGACAAGTTTTACACGAGCGGTCAAGGCGGCACTAAGGTTTGTCCATGGTTCTTGGACAATTGCTCGACGGCCATGGTCGTCGTGCCGTTGATCTGCGGGTCTCGCTGACTGATAGGTGCAACCTGCGGTGTTCCTACTGCATGCCCGCTGAAGGGCTACCGTGGCGGCCAACCGACGAGATGCTCGGCGACGACGAGATGATCCGGCTCATCCGCATCGCCGTGACCAGGCTGGGAATCACCCGGATCCGGTTCACGGGCGGAGAACCACTCCTCCGCCCAGGGCTGGAGCGAATCCTGACCGGCGTTGCGCGCTGCCAGGGCCAGGAGGGCCCGCCGGAACTGGCCCTGACCACCAATGCCCTCGGTCTCGACAGGCGTCTCCCCGGCCTGATCGAGGCGGGATTGAGCCGGGTCAACATCTCGCTGGATTCGCTTGATCCGCAGCGCTATGCGAAGCTGGCGCGCAGGGACCGTTTGGCGGACGTGCTGGCCAGCGTGGACGCGGTCGATCGGGCGGGGCTACGGCCGCTCAAAATCAATGCCGTCATCATGCGCGGATGCAACGAGCAAGACGTGGTTCCGCTCGCACAGTTCTGTCTCGCCCGCGGCTTCGAACTGCGCTTCATCGAACAGATGCCGTTGGGGCCGCACGGCATGTGGGACCGCTCCACGATGGTCACGGCGGAGGAGATCCTTGGCCTGCTCAGCCAACGGTTCGTGCTGGAGCCCGTCGGATCCCCGCGCGGGGCGGCGCCCGCCCAGTTATGGCTGGTGCGTCCCGGTCCAGATCAGCCGGGCGGCCGCGTCGGGGTGATCGCCTCGGTCACCCAGCCGTTCTGCGGCGCATGCGACCGGACCCGGCTCACCGCTGACGGGCAGGTGCGCTCCTGCCTCTTCTCCTCACGCGAGGGCGACCTGCGAGCAGTGCTGCGCGGCGGGGGAAGCGACGACGAGATCGTCGAGATTTGGCGAGCGGAGCATGCGGTGAAGCCGCGTGCCCATGGGATCGACGATGTTGGGTTCGAGCCGCCGGCGCGAACCATGAACTCCATTGGAGGGTGATCATGTTGGTGAGGTTCTTCGCTGGAGCGGCCGATGCCGCGGGCCAGGAGGAGAGGGAGGTGCCCGACGGGCTCACGGCGGAAGAGCTCGTGGACCTGCTGGCCGCGGGCAACGACCGGTTGGCTCAGGTGCTGGCGGTCAGTTCGTTTCTCGCCGACGGGGTACGCGTGACGGGGACGGCGTCGCTGGCGGGGGTGTCCCAAGTGGATGTCCTTCCTCCGTTCGCGGGCGGTTAGTGGTGCGTGCCGCGATCGTGCTGGCCGGGGGGAGATCCGTGCGCATGGGCGCGGACAAGCTCGGGTTGGATGTTGGCGGCTTGTCGCTGCTCGCCGCGGTGTGCCGGGCGGCAGAGGCGTGGGCGGACCGCGTAGTGGTGGCGGGGCCGCCGCGTGAGCTTCCCTACGAGTTCGTCTCTGAGGAGCCGCCCTATGGCGGGCCCGTCGCCGGGATCGCCGCGGCGCTCGCCGTGATCGACGCCTGGGAGGTCATGGTTCTCGCGGGAGATCTGGCCGCGCCAGGGTGTGTGGTGGAGGCGCTGGCGGAGGCCGAAGCCGGTGCGGATGGCGTGGTGCTCGTCGATGAGGCGGGCTGGCCGCAATGGCTGGCCGGCCGGTACCTTCATGCCTCCCTGCGTTTGGCGTTGAGGAACGCGCCGAGGGTGCGCGACGT
>JBHADA010000157.1:0-13599 GCA_041854805.1 Arachnia sp. | reverse complement strand
GATCAAGTACCAGCCCGACTCCAACCGCATCATGGAGTTGCGAGAGCTGAGCGCCAAGGGCTACGGCAAGCGGATCCTGCTGGGTACCGACTCCGGCAAGCGCTCCTATCAGAAGGCCTACGGGGCGGTCACCGGCGTCGACTACAACCCTGCCGTCGACGGGCCGCGCATGATCGCGGAAGGCTTCGACCGGGGCGTGGTGGAAGACCTGCTGATGTACAACGCCCACCGTTTCTTCGCGTTCGTCGAGGAGGGGTGACATGCGCCCCAAGCTTCAGGTGGCCGTCGATATCCCAGACCTCGTCTCCGCACTGGGAGCCCTGAACCGGGCCGAGCCGGCCGTCGACGTCATCGAGTGCGGCACCATCCTCATCATCGCGGAAGGTCTGCGGGCCGTCCGGGCAGTGCGCGCGCTCTACCCGGGCAAGACGATCCTGGCCGACGTCCGCATCGCCGAGGCGGGCTCGCTCATCTCCCGTCACTGCTTCGAGGCCGGCGCAAACTGGGTCTCGTGCGTAGCGGGCGCGTCGCTGGCCACCATCTCCCAGGTAGTGCAGGTGGCCGACGAGTTCGGCGGCGAGGTACAGGTGGAACTGGGCGAGACGTACGACGTCGAACGCGCCAAGGCGTGGCGTGACCTGGGCGTACGGCATGTCATCGTCAAGCGCTCACGCGACCGGGAGGCCGCGGGCGACCTCAGTTGGGGACCCGGCGACCTGACTCGGATCGACGAACTCGCCGGCCTCGGATTCACCGTCACCATCACCGGCGGTATCTCGGCCGACGAGCTGGGCTCCTTCGCGGGCGCCCCCGTGGGCGTGGTGATCGCTGGCCGCGGCATCGTCGGCGCCCCGGACCCCCTGGCCGCGGCGGAACAGTTCCAGGCCGCCATCGGGCAGGTCTGGCCATGAGCGGGGTGAGGCTCGGCATCTACGAGAAGGCGCTCATGGGCAAGGCCGATTGGGCAGAGTTCTTCGCCCAAGTTCCGGAAGGTGGGTTCGGCTTCGTCGACCTGTCGATCGACGAGTCCCCGGAGCGGGCCGCCCGGCTCGACTGGAACCAGGCAACCAGGCGGGAGGTCCGCGACGCGGCTGCCGACGGCGGGGCCCAGATCGGTGGACTGTGCCTCAGCCTGCACCGCTCGGTGATGCCTGGCTCGGCCGATCCCGCCATGCGCGCGCGGGCGGCCGACGTGTACCGCAAGGGCATCGCTCTGGCGGCCGACCTCGGCGTCGGCGTCGTCCAGGTGGCCGGGTACTACGCCTACTACGAGCCACCCGACCCGGCGGCCCGGCAGCGCTATATCGACACGCTGCTCGACGCCGTGCCCTACGCGGCTCGGGAGGGCGTCGTGTTGGGCATCGAGAACGTCGACGGGCACGACATCGCATCGGTGCCCGACGTCATGGAACTGGTCACGCTGGCCGACTCCCCCTGGGTGCAGTGCTACCCGGACGTCGGCAACATCGCCGGTCACGGGGGCGAGGCGGCCGAGGAGCTGCGGGCCGGCGAGGGCCACCTCGTCGCGCTTCACGTCAAGGACGTCCTGCCGGGGCAGCCGCGGCGAGTGCCGTTCGGCACCGGTATCGCCGACTTCGACGCGGCGTTCACCGAACTGGCCCGCCAGGACTGGTCGGGGCGCGTGATGCTTGAGATGTGGCACGACGATGCCCCCGACTCTCTGGTCAAGTGCCGGGAGGCACGCATATTCATCGAAGACAAACTGGCGTCCGCGGGGCTGCGGATCGCCGAGGAATAGGAGTCACCCATGATGCTGCACGAGCTTCGTGAACAAGTTTGGCGGGGCAACCTCGCCCTGCCCGAGAACGGCCTAGTGGCCTGGACGGGAGGCAACCTGTCCGCCATCGCCGAGGACCGCGACCTGATCGTCATCAAGCCGTCCGGGATGCTCTATCCCGACATGCGCCCCGAGGATATGGTCGTCGTCGACATGACGGGCAAGGTCGTCGACGGGCAGCGCGGCCCGTCGTCCGACACCGCCTCCCACTTGGCCGTCTACCGAGGACGTGAGGACGTCGGCTCGGTGGTGCACACGCATTCCACCTACGCAACGGCATTCGCCGCCACGGGAACACCGATCCCATGCTGTCTGACCGCCATCGCTGACGAGTTCGGCGGTCCGGTGCCGTGCGGCGGCTATGCGCGCATCGGCTCCGACGAGATCGGCAACGAACTGTTGACCGCTATCGGCAACTCCCCTGCCGTCCTCATGAAACAGCACGGCGTCTTCACCATCGGCGCCACCATCGCCAAGGCCCTGCAGGCCGCGGTCATGGTGGAGGACGTCGCGCGCACCGTCTATGCGGCCATGCAGATCGGGCGGGTCGAGGACCTGCCTGACGAGGAGATCGCCGCCAACCACGACCGGTACACCCATCGCTACGGAACCGACCAAGCTTCCACAGGAGTAAGCAGGTAAAACATGTTCGACCTCACCACCATTGGCGAAGGCCAGATTCGCCTCACCGTCCCCCAGGGGGAACGCCTCTCCAACACCCGGCAATTGCGCATGACGGCGGCCTGCTCCGAGGCAAATGTCGCCGGCCTGCTGTCGCAGCTCGGCCGCCACACGTCGTGGTGCTCGGTGCTACCGCACTCCGACCTCGCAGAACGCTGCCTGTCCGAGTTCCGCTCCGTCGGCGTCGACATGAGCAACATGATCCGCACCGAGGAGGGCCGGGTCGCGCTGTATTTCATGGAACCCGGCGAGCCCCCCATGCCCTCACGCGTCACCTATGACCGGCTGGACACGCCGTTCAGGAAGATCACGGTCGACGACGTCGACTGGGACTCCATGCTGAATACCCGGCTCGTGTTCGTCACCGGGATCACGGCCGCGCTCACCGAGCACACCGCCAAGGTGATCACCCACTTCGTCGACGCCGCCCACGAGCGCGGCATCGACATAGCCCTCGACGTCAACTATCGCGGCCTGTTGTGGACCCCGGAACAGGCCCGGGAGGTGCTGGGCGGCATCGCGGAGAAGGCCCGGATCATCTTCTGCTCCCGCAAGGACGCACGCGTCGTGTTTGGGCTCGAGGGGCATCGGGCCGAGGTATCGCGGCAGCTCAGGGAGCGTTTCGGTGCCGAGTTCGTCGTCTCCACCGACGCACAGGACGGGGTCTACTACGCCGGCCCGGACGGCTTGGACGACCGCACCGTCGACATCGTGCCTGTCATCGACCGGCCCGGCGCCGGCGACTCGTTCGTCGCGGCGACGCTGCACGGCTTCCTCAGCGGCGACGTGCGCCAAGGCATCAGCTACGGCCTGCGTGTCTCGAAGTACGCGCTGACGCACCACGGCGACCTGACCCACATCACGCCGTCGGAGCTAGCGATCCCCACCACCACCGACATCATCCGCTGAGCGGAGGACATCTCATGAGCACACACATCCCTTCAGAGACCACCGCGAGCGAGCAGATAGACTCCCGTCCCCTGACCAAGAACCAGAAGAACCTCATCGCGTTGGTGATCGTCGCCAACATCTCCGAATTCTTCGACATGTTCCTCATCGGCTTCGTCGTGTCGCTGCTGACCAAGCCATGGCATCTGACCGGCTGGGAGGCAGGCATCATCCTGGCCTGCTCCGGGTTGGGCACTGTGGCCGGCTCCATCCTGTGGGGCGCGCTGGCCGACAAGATCGGGCGCCGCCGCTCCTTCTTCTGGTGCGTATTGCTATTCACCGTGTTCACGGCGGTGACCGTCCTCACACCGGAGCGAGGCTGGATCATGCTGGCCGTGCTGCGGATCCTTGTCGGCATGGGCGTCGGTGGGCTAAACATCACGTCCATCCCGTATGTGCAGGAGTTTGTGCCGGCGAAGCGGCGCGGCCTGCTGGCCGGGTTGGCGTCGGTGTTCATCCCGCTGGGTCTGCTGCTCGGCGCGCAGGCGCAGCAATGGCTCGGCGAGCTGATTGGGTGGCGTGGCCTGATCGCGCTGGGCGCCGTGCCCGTCCTGTTGCTGCTGTGGCTGAGGCAGATGCCAGAGTCGCCGCGGTTCCTGCAGACCACGGGGCGTGCCGACGAGGCGAAGGCCGCCTACGCCTGGGCGCTGCACGAGCCAGTCGACCGGGTTGGCACGCTGCCTGAGGTCGAAACGTCGGAGAAGTCGTCGTTCGGCGTCGTCTTCCGGAAGTACCCGAAGGAGCTGGCCATCATCACGCTGGGCTCGTTCAGCTTCATCTTGGGCTCGTTCACGGTCCAGTCCTGGGGCCAGACGCTGCTCAAAGACGGCTTCGGGTTCTCGGCGGCCATGGTGGGCGCGCTGTTCACCATCGTGTCTGTGCTCGACATGGTGGGCCGCCTCGGGTCCGCCTGGCTGGCCGACCGGATCGGCCGTCGTTACGTGATGCTGAGTTTTGGGCTGCTGGGGGCTCTGGGCTGCGTGATTGCGGCGCTGGCCGAGGATCCGTGGGTGTTCTTCGTCGGCATTCTCGTGGTCATGACCTTCGGCGACGGGGCGTTCGGCATCCTCAATGCCTTCGGCGCGGAGCAGTTCCCCAACGAGGCGCGCTCCACCGGGCTCGGGCTGGGCTATGGGATCGGCGCGATGGCCAAGGTGGTGGGTCCGTTCCTCATGGGCGCCCTCATCGGCGGCGATGCCATCCAGCAAAACGTCACCCGCGACGCCGTTCCGCCTGCGTTCTTCCTGTTCGCGGCGCTGCTGGTGGTTGGCGGCGTGCTGTACATGTTCGCCAAGGAGACCCGCAACGTCGCCTTGGAGAAGATCTGATCGCCGAGAACTCGTCTGTGGGCCTGGCATTGGCCGGGCCCACAGCCTGTCTACCGTGGTCATGGGACTGAGCCCACGAGGCGCGGACGGGAGGGCGACGTGGCGCGGCATAAATTTGCACAGCTAAGACCTGAAAATTTGTACAGCAGAAACCTGGAAATTTGCACAGTACCGGCCATCCGGTAGATTCCAGATGTGGGATACCAGCGACGCATCGTCGACGACACCCTCGACGACCTCTTCCCTCAGTTGGCGGCCATCGCCATCGAAGGCGCCAAGGGCGTGGGCAAGACCGCGACGGCCACGCAACGCGCGAAAACTGTGCTGTCCCTCAACCGCCCGGGTCAGCGCGAAGCTCTCGCCGCAAACATGGACTACCTGGTGGAGGCGCCCCCACCGGTCCTGATTGATGAGTGGCAGCTTGAGCCCGCCGTCTGGGACCGGGTCCGCACCGCCGTCGACGACGACCCCAGCGGCGGTCGATTCCTGCTGGCAGGCTCGGCGGGGTTGGCGCCAGGGATCCCGGTTCACTCCGGGGCGGGGCGCATCGTCAGTGTGCGGCTTCGCCCCCTCAGCTTCGCTGAACGGGGCCTTGAGTCGCCGACGGTCTCGCTGCGTCATCTGCTCGCCGGCCAACAAGAAGCATCTGGCCGGACCGGCATCACGCTGTCGGGCTATGCGGACGAGATGCTGAAATCCGGGTTCCCCGGGCTGCGTCATTTGGGCGACCGGGCCGCCAGGGTCTCGCTCGACGGCTACCTGGCGCGCATCGTGGAACGTGAGCTCCCGGAGAACGGGGTATTGGTCCGTCGGCCGGAGGCACTCACCTCCTGGCTGCGCGCCTACGCGGCGGCAACCGCCACCGACGCCAGCTACACCACCATCCTCAACGCCGCCACCGCTGGAGAGCCCGATAAGCCCAGCCGAACCACCATTGCCGCCTACCGCGAACTATTGACCCGCCTGTTCATCCTGGACCCTGTTCCGGCCTGGATTCCAGTGTTCAACCCACTAAAGCGGCTCACCAAGACGCCGAAACACCACCTGGTGGACCCGGCCCTAGCCGCGCGGCTCATCGGGGTGACCCGAACCGCGTTCCTGGAAGGTGAGGGGCAGCGGGTCGGCGCGTCAGGCACCTGGCTGGGTGCCCTATTCGAGTCGCTGGTCACCCAAAGCGTACGAATCTACGCGGAGGCCACGTGGGCCAGCGTGGGACATCTCCGCACCGCGGACGGCGCCCGCGAGATCGACATCCTCGTCGAAGGAGAGGACCGACGGGTGGTGGCGATCGAGGTCAAGCTGGCCGCCACCATCAGCGACCACGACGTGCGTCACCTGAACTGGCTGCAGACCCAACTCGGGGACCGGCTCGCGGCCCGCGTGATCGTCAGCACCGGGGAGTTCGCCTACCGTCGCCCAGACGGGGTCCTCGTCGTGCCGCTATCGCTCCTGGGCCCCTAGTGCCGTGTCGTCTCGATAACTTGACGCATCCGGCACTGGATGGGATCAGGCTGCCGGCGCCCCCACACCACGCGTCACCTGGGCAAGGTTGAAAGTCTCGGGCGCGAAAGTAATGGTTTCCTCCAGCTCCTTAGCATCCATTCACGGCACGCACCCATGGGCTACCTTCGGGCAGCAAGGACAAGCCCGAAACCCATGACGGCGGGCCAGTTGCCGGCGGCTGGTTGATGGGCGCCGCTGCGCTGGAGGCGCTATAGACTCCGCGCGTCAGGCAGGCAGGAGCATTCTGCGCGGCTCTAATCACGGAGGACACATGGGAATCCACGTCAGCAAGCGCATCGTCTGGCTCGTGTTGGCCGCGCTGGTGGCGTTCGCCGGGGCGGGCGCCATCGGCACGTGGAGTTCGGTTCGCGCCGCGGTGCACAACCACCCGTCCTGGTGGGTCCGGTTCGCCTTCTTCAACGCCGCCGCCTACCTGCCGCTGGTTTGGGCTATAGCGTCACGGAAGACGGGCAAGCAACACGTCTTGTCGGGGCTGCTGGCCTGGTTTGGCGGCTGCCTGGTTGGGCTGCTGGGTGCGCTGGTTGCCCTGGCGGTGATCAATCCGTTAGCCCCCATCCTGGTTTCACCCCGCTCGGTGGGCTCGCTCATCGGATCCGGGCTATATCTGGTGCCCGGCGCGACGCTGTCGCTGCTCACGCTCGCCCGGCACAAGCCATCGCCCCAACAGCCATGACCCTGGAGAGGCTGCAGCGCTGGTATCTGGCCCAATGCGACGGCGAGTGGGAGCACAGCTACGGGATTGCCATTGACAATCTCGACAACCCCGGATGGAGCGTCCGTATCGACTTGGTAGGCACGGCACTCCGGGACCGGCCATTCATCGACGTTGAGATCGACCGCTCGCCGGATGACTGGCTCAACCTGCGGGTAACTCAGTTGCCTGGCAAGCCTCGGGTCTTGCAGATCTTCTGCGGGCCGCTCAATCTTGCCGAAGCGCTGGACCTCTTCTTGGCCTGGGCAGCCCAAGACGCGCCAAGTGAGCAGTGAAATGCGCCCGGTCATCTGGGCCCGCTCCACGTCTAGTTACAGAACCCAAGAATACCCGCTGGTCGACGGTCCCGGGGGCCCAGCGAGTCGACCGGCGAGGTTTCCCTCCAAAGAAGAACTGGTACCCACGGAGCAGAACGCGCACTACAAGCCCGGTTGGCGGGTTTTCCTATGAAACTGATTGCCGGGTAACCCGAAACGAGGTGACACAACAAGAGCACTGTTGTGTCACCTCGTCCTATTTAGGCGATCGGGATGCAAACCTCGGTCACGTACTCAGCCGGATCCTGCGTGTTCGCAGGGCCCACGAGGTAGCGGTTGTACATCGGCCCGGCGATCCTCAGCCCGGCGTTGCCGATGTACTCGGCGAGTTCGGAGTTGGGGTCGCCAAGCTGGCTGTAGTTGCCGCGGACGGTGGCCACGGCCACCTTCTGTTCGGGCAACTCGCGCACCGTCAGCGGCGCCGCGGCCGTCGTCCCGGCGGCGACGGGCTCCCAGATTTCGATGTCAATGTCCGATTCGCGGTACTCCTCGTCGTGGTAGGTGGCGCCGCACGGGGCCTCGCCGTCCCAGCCGATGCCCTGGTCCTGCATGAGGCCCATGAGCTGTTCCCAGGCCAGGTGTTCGAACTGGTAGGCGTCGATCTTCCGGCGTAGGGCGACGACGAGCTGCGCGGGGTGGGTGGTGATGGTGATGTCGGCCATGATGGCCCTCCTCGTGATGGAGATGAGTTGATCTATCTCGGCGACGCGGCGGCGGGCGGCCTCGGCGTCGGCAATGAGTTGATCGCGCTGCACGCTCAGCGCACGGCCCAGGATCTCCGGGTCGTCGCGCAACGGGAGCAGGGCGGCGATGGCCGAGACGGAGAACCCGACGTCGCGAAGCTGGCGGATCAGCGTCGCCTCGCGCACCTGACTGGCGTCGTAGTAACGGTAGCCGGTGGCCTCGTCCGTGGCCGCAGGGCGCAGCACGCCGTGGGCGTCGTAGTAGCGCAGCATCCGCACGGACAGCCGGGTCAGGGTGGAGAATTCCCCGATGCGCAGCATCCTCATCTCGGTCATAGCCCCATCGTGGCTCCTGACATCGTGTCAGAGTCAACAGAGCCACCCAGTTAGATTCGGCTCTCACCGCCCGGCCCTGTAGCGGGTCGGCTATTGCTGGATTGTTCCGCCGGACGCCCTGAAGGCGGGCCCGCCGTGGGTTAGCCTGGATCTTGTCGCAGGGAGGTCGCATGCTGTTGCGAGGTAGTTCATTTGGCGTGGAGTTGCCCGAGGCATGGTCTGAGGTGGACTCGGCTCAGGGAATGGCTGTCGCTGTGGGTGATCACTCGGACGTCGGGCTCACTCCGACCCTGGTCTTGCGTGAGTCGCGGCTGAGTGATCCTGCGCCCGATGCACTGGCCGCATTGTCTCAGGCAAATATCGTGGCGGCTGCCGAGGAGGTTCCTGGTTATCAACTTGTGCATATCGAGGCGATCCCGGATCCTGACAGTCCCGTGGGGGAACGACGTCGCTCGTGGGCGTTCTTGCCGGTCGAACTGGACGATGGGCTGGTCATGACCGTGACCGCGTTGCAGGTGTTGTGTCTGGCCGGTGATTGTGTGGCCGAGGTGACGGTCACCCTGCCGCCGGTCGAGCCTGACGCGCTGACCACCGTCTTCGACTGCCTTGACAGCTTGAGCCTCTTGCCCGTCGAAACCCGACGGCAGCCAGCCACCGTGTCCGATCCGGGGGCCGTGAGGCTCGACGAGTGGGTCACGGCCCGCGACGGCAAGCCTCGTGAACTGCTGCCACTTCCGCCATCGCCAATGGACATCCCGCTGACCGATGCAGTCGTCATCGACGAGGATTCCTTTGCACACCTCCAAGGCTATGCCAAACGCGGTGAGTTTTTACGTCGGCTCAAGAAGATGAAGGGAGCCGCCTTGGAAGAGGCTGGGGTGATCGATTCGAACGCAGACCTCACTGAGTTTGGCGAACGCCTCGTGAAATTCATCCAAAGCGGGGACGCTTGGACCTGCGATATGGTCACTGCCCAACGGCACGCCAAATTCTACGCCTACGGCCGTGGCACGACCAGTTTGATCGCGTACTCGGCGGAATCGGCCGGAAAGTACCACCTTGGTTTCTGCCCGACCAACGAGATATCCCGATGCCTGCTCAGGTGGACAGGCACTACCGCCGCATGGCCGATGACTTTCGATCGCTCTGTCTCGGGTCACGATTTCGAAGAGCTTTTGAGCAACCAGTCGGAGTTGCCAGGAGACGAGGGTGATTTCGCCGAGTTCTGCCGTCAACCATGGGCATACGCCGCGGTGGAGGACGATTTGACTCACGAGGGTTTCTCATGGGTGACTACCCCGACACGCGGCGGGGCGTTCCTCGAGTTCGAGGCGCACCGAGGCAAGGTCGAGCGGGCCACGTTGGTGCGTTCGCCGGAGGCACCCGTATGGCAGTTGATCTCATTGAGCGCTTTGTCGCTTAGCCTGGGCCATGGAATGTCAGGAGCGATCTATGAGTGAGTACAAGACGGTTCCCGAGGAGTGCAGGAAGGTATTCACCGAGGCGGAACAGCATGCGTCGACAGCCAACGCCAAGCGCACGAGTATCTCCGGCGACATCGACGAGGCCCGTGGCGCCTGCTCCCAGGGCGAGGCCGCCCGCATCGCGTCGGCGCTGTCGGGCGTGTATAACAGGGTTCTCGGCAGGGCGAGCCAGAAGCGCTGTAGCGGGTGGCAGGTCTGCGTTGGGGGCGATCCAGGCTGGCACAACTGAGATGGTCGAACAGTTTGAGCGTGATGCTCATGCCGTCGTCGACATTCGGGTCATGGACGGAAAACCATCATGAGTGTCACCTTCGATAAGCTGCTCAACTGGCCCGATCCCGGCACGATTGATTCGGCGGCCCTAGACCTGAGTAAACACGGCGAAGAGTTCGGTCTGGCGGTCGAGGATGCGAAGTCAGTGTGGGGAAGGCTGCCCGGGTGCTATGAGACCCCGCACCAGGATCGGTAGTACCAAGCGCTGGATAGCGCGGTCGAGTTCGCTACCGCGGTAAGCAGCGGCACCGCCACCGCGGCTTCCGCGTTGGGGGTATTCAGTTCGACGCTGACCTCTATGCGGTCGCGACGCGACAACCTGATTGCCCAGGCGAAGGCCGCCAACGCCGCATCGGTCCCCACGGGCGAGGCCGAGGCCGAGGAACAGGCTAAGCAGCATCGGGAGTTGCAGCGGCAGATCGATGCCCATGCCAAGGCTTACGAGGAAGCCGTTACCCAGTGCGAGCAGGATATCTCCAGGATGCGCGACGACGGCCTGCCCGCGGGGTGGAGGGAGAGCGAGTGGGCCTCCTACGCCGGAGACTCGGCGATCAGCACGCTCGCCGCCGGGGCTGAGTCTCGCTACAAGCAGGTCACCCAGGTTCGACGTCGCCTCATTTTCCGCATGTTCGGTAAGAATCTTCCGGTGCCTCTGCCAGGAGAGACCAGGGTGCGGACCTCGTGGCGGTTTGGCGGCAAGCCGCCTTCAAGGACGTACGGGCAGCGATTCGTTACTCTGCTGCGGCAGGCAGTCCTCGGCCCTCCGTTGGGACGGTATTCGCCGTGGCGCCCCCTAAAGCCGGGCCCTGCGGGCAGGTTTGGGGTTGGCCTGTCGGTCGAGACTCGTAGCAAGATCGGGGTCTCCGGGTGGGGAAAGGTTGGGGGCCGCGCGTTTGGCCTGGCTGGCGCTGGTTTGACCTTCGCCAGCGAGTGGAGTCGGGCCCAGGAGCGGTTTAAAGAGCAGGAGCCTGGTTTATCTGAGGCGGAGCGCAACGGCAAGGTGGCCGAGACAGCCACGGTACGCACCGCGTCCCAGATAGGTACAGCGATGTTCGCGGGGGCCACTATCGGTTCCGCGATCCCAGTCGGTGGCACAGTGGTGGGCTTGGCCGTGGGTCTGGGTGTCGGCGCTGCGATGTCAGTCGAGGTAGGCGGCAAGTCCCTCGTCGATCGCGCGGCCGACGTTGGAGAGTGGGTCTACCGGGGCATCAAGGGGTTTTTCTCGTGATTTCTTTTTTAGAGACCCACCCGGAAATCGCCATCCTCGGCGTCATCCTCTGCCTCTTTGGAAGCCTCATGATCGCCAGAGGACTTCAGATTCGCTTTGCCCGCATCCCACATTTCGTCGTGGCCTACCGAGGCTGGAGCAACCCCGCGCTCTCAGTGCCACTTGGAGGCCTCTATTTCATTGCACTGGGCATTGCCATGTTCCGGGAAGACTTGCCAAGCTGGGCCGAAAAGCCGGTAATGCTCCTTTACGCATTCTCATTCTTGACTAGCCTCCTCGGCTTTTTCATCTGGTTCCCGCCGTGTTTGTTGCCGGGCTGGTATCGCCGCGCCCGCAAAGCGGGCGTGCCTCGACATGACCCATACGCCATGGCCCGATTCAAACGCTTGAGCAAAGCCGAACAACGCAAAGCCAAATGGCCAAACAATCCCGAAGAACCAGACTAGGAAGACAGGCGAGATGACTGCGAAAACCACCACAAGCCCCACGCCTTCAACCGGCGACATCGGGATAGGACTGTCGTGACTCAGGGGGTCTGCACGGCGACACCAGTCGAGATAGGTGGCAAATCCCTCGGCAGCCACGTGGGCAATGCCGGCGAGAGGTTCTGGAATAACGGCAAGGATCTTTGGAAGAAAGCCTTCGGATGACCCCGTGCGAGAGCATGTATTCTGGAGGTCAAGTCGTCGGCTTGATTCTCTTCGCCCTTGGCATTTTTGGTTTTATCCGCGGCCTTCAGATTCGTTTCGCTAGGATTCCCTATTTCGTGACCGGATACCATGGATGGTCTTCGCCCCTTCTATCGCTCCCATTTGGCGGAATTTTTGTATTCGGGCTAGGTATTCAATCCTTCGACGCTCTCCTCCCTCTATGGATCTTAGAACTCAATGTGGTGATCGCGCTCCCCTCGTTCTTGGTTTTCATGTTGGGCATGATCATCTGGTTTCCACCATTCTTACTGCCGGGCTGGTATCGCCGCGCCCGCAAAGCGGGCGTACCCCGGCATGACCCATACGCCATGGCCCGGTTCAAACGCTTGACCAAAGCCGAGCAACGCAAAGCCAAATGGCCAAACATCCCCGAAGAACCGGACCAGAAGAAACACACGAAATGACTGCAGAAACCACCACCAACCCCACACCCCAACCCAACGACACCACGGCGACCCTGACCCCAGCTATAGGCGGCGCTGCGGCGATGTCAGTCGAGGTAGGCGGCAAGTCCCTCGGCGATCGCACGGCCGACGTTGGAGAGTGGGTCTACCGGGGCATCAAGGGGTTTTTCTCGTGATTTCTTCTCTAGAAACCCATCCAGAAGTCGCCATCCTCGGCGTCATCCTCTGCCTCTTTGGAAGCCTCCTGATCGCCAGAGGACTTCAGATTCGCTTTGCCCGCATCCCATATTTTGTCGTGGCCTACCGCGGTTGGAGCAATCCCGCACTCTCATTGCCACTTGGAGGACTCTATTTCATCGCGCTGGGCATTGTCATGTTCCGGGAGGATTTACCAAGCTGGGCTGAAATTCCGGTAGCATTTTTTTACGCTTTCTCATTCTTGACTAGCCTTCTCGGCTTTTTCATCTGGTTCCCGCCGTGTTTGTTGCCGGGCTGGTATCGCCGCGCCCGCAAAGCGGGCGTGCCCCGGCATGACCCATACGCCATGGCCCGATTCAAACGCTTGGCCAAAGCCGAACAACGCGGAGCTAAATGGCCAAACATCCCTGAAGAACCAGACCAGGAAGAACATACGCGATGACTGCGAAAACCACCGCCAGCCCCACGCCTCCAACCAGCGACACCACGGCAAGCCTGGCCTTGAGCCTAGGTGTCGAGTCAGCGATATCAAGCGAGGCAGGCAGCAAATCCCATGGCGATCGCACAACGGACATTAGTGGAGCTAACTATAACGCAGCGAAGGATGCCCTCAAGAGGATTTTTGGCAGCTATGATTCTTCAACTTGATTACGGAGATGCGGTTTTCCTGCTCTTCACACTGACGATTGGCATTCTCGGTTTGGCACGAGGGCTACAGATTCGGTGGGCGGCGACACCCAGTTTCGTTGTGGAATATCGGGGATGGTCGAGCCCAGCACTTTCCCTTCCCTATGGGGCCGTCTACATGTTCACGCTCGCAATCGGGACATTCAGAGAGGACTTACCGTTATGGCTTTTCCAGGCAGTCGGGGTCGTGATGATGCTGTCTCTGAGTATCACGCTTCTCGGTTTTTTTGTTTGGTTTCCACGATGCTTATTGCCGGGCTGGTATCGCCGCGCCCGCAAAGCGGGCGT
>JBHADA010000156.1:0-17735 GCA_041854805.1 Arachnia sp. | reverse complement strand
TGCCGTGGCCAGCGGATTACCCGAAAGCGTCCCCGCCTGATAGACCGGCCCCAGCGGCGCGAGGAGATCCATGACTTCGGCGGGGCCACCCAACGCGGCCAATGGCATCCCGCCGCCGACCACCTTCCCGAACGTGACCAGGTCCGGCGTCAACTCCGGTTCCAGGCCGAGCCAGCCGGACGGGCCGACACGGAACCCGGTGAGCACCTCGTCGACGATCAACAACGCTCCATGCTTGGCCGTCAACTCGCGCAACTTCAGATTAAAACCGTCCACGGGGGCGACCACACCCATGTTCGCAAGAGCCGCCTCCGTGATGACGGCGGCGATCGTGTCGCCGACCTCGTCGAAGACCCGGGTCACGGCACTGATGTCGTTGTAGTCGACGACGATGGTGTCGCCGGCCGCGGCGGCCGTCACACCGGCGGAGCCTGGCAGGCCCTGCGTCGCCACGCCAGAACCGGCGGCGGCCAGCAACGCATCGGAGTGGCCGTGGTAGCAGCCGGCGAACTTGACGATCCTGTCGCGGCCGGTTGCTCCGCGGGCCAAGCGGATGGCGGTCATGGTGGCCTCGGTGCCGGTGGAGACGAATCGCACGTGCTCGGCCACTGGTACCCGAGCACGCACCGCCTCGGCCAATTCGGTCTCGGCTCCCGTGGGGGCACCAAACGATAGGCCACGTCCGGCGGCCGCGCGCACCGCGTCCACCACCTCCGGGTGTGCGTGACCGAGCAGCGCAGGCCCCCAGGAGCACACGAGGTCGACGTACTCGCGTCCTCCAGCATCGGTGACGTAGGCTCCCCGGGCCTCGCGGATAAACCTGGGCACTCCGCCCACGGATCCGAACGCCCGCACCGGGGACGACACGCCGCCAGGGATGACGCCACGCGCCCGGTCGAATAGTTCCTCGTTTACCTCAGCCATCCGGCCAGCTCCTTCGCCCAATAGGTCAACACGATGTCTGCGCCCGCCCGCACGATGGCGGTGACGGACTCTTCGATGGCGGGCCGCCGATCGATCCAGCCCTTCGCAACCGCCGCCTCGATCATGGCGTACTCGCCCGAAACCTGGTAAGCGGCCACCGGCACGTTAGAGATCGCGGCCACATCGGCCAGCACATCCAGGTAATAGCCGGCAGGCTTGACCATCACCATGTCGGCCCCCTCAGCTAGGTCCAGCTCGGCCTCCCTCCGGCCCTCGCGCCGGTTTGCCGGGTCCTGCTGATAGGTGCGACGGTCGCCCTCCAATGACGACGCCACCGCCTCCCGGAACGGGCCGTAGAACGCGGAGGCGTACTTGGCTGCATAGGCGAGGATCGCCACGTCTTCGTGCCCCGCCGCATCGAGCCCATCACGGATCGCGGCTACCTGGCCATCCATCATCCCCGACGGGGACACGACGTGGGCCCCGGCCTCCGCCTGTGCCACGGCCATTGCGGCGTAGGAGATCAGCGTGGCGTCGTTGTCGACCACCGCGTCGTCGCGGAGCACCCCGCAGTGTCCGTGGGTGGTGAACTCGTCGAGGCACGTGTCGGCCATAAGCACGAGGTCATCGCCAACGGCGGCCCTAGCCGTGGCCAGGCCGCGCTGCAGGATGCCGTCAGCCGCCCATCCTTGGCTGCCCTCGGCATCCTTGGCCTCATCTGAGGGAACCCCAAACAGCATGAGGCCTCCCAGGCCTGCCGCCGCAGCCTCCTCCGCGACGCGAGCGACACCGGCCACCGTCACCCGGGCGACGCCGGGCATGGAGCCGATCGGTCCGGGCACATCGGCGACGAACGCGGGCAGAACCAGTTGGGCTGGTCTCACCGTCGTCTCTCGGACGAGACGACGCATGGCCGCCGTGGTACGCAGGCGTCGCGGTCTGAGGGGCATCATGGCCTGGTCCTTCCCGCCTCGGCCACCGCGGCGATCAGCCCGCGCGCGTCCTGGGTCTCAGCCACCGCGGTGACCCTGACACCTTGAAGGGCCAACGCGTCGGCCGTAGCGGGCCCGAAGGCCACCACCCGAAGCGGATCCGGCCAGCCCAAGAGGTGCCCGACTGCCTGCCCCATCGAACCAGAGAGCACGGCGATCGCGTCGAAACGATCGGCAGCGAAGTCGTCACGGATCTCCTGCGGCAGCGAGGCGACGGGGGCAACCGTGTACACGGCGAACTGGTTCACCTCGTATCCCTTGACCTTTAGCGCCTCCGCCAAGGTGGTGCTCGACAGCGCCGAGCCGGGCATGGCCACCGTTCCACGACCCGTGGGCCACACCGCGGCCAGCGTCGCGGCCGTTGCCTGCCCTCCGGCCGGGACAAGGTCGACCGAGTATCCCGCTGCCCGCAGCGCTTCGGCCGTGGAGGGGCCGACAGCGGCCACCTTCGCCCGATAGGGAATCCGCATGTGCTGTTCTCTCAAGGCATCGACCGTGGCTTCGGATGTGATGACCACCCAATCGGCCCCATCCAAGGTGCTTTCAGGCTTCACATTGATCCGTTCCAGCACTGGTTCCGCCACCACCTCGGCCCCGGCCGCCCGCATGGCCTCGGCGAGGTGGTCGTCCGTGCGGGGGTAGAAGACGCGCAGGCCGGCGAGCGAGGTTTCCCCACCCCACAGCGAGACATCGTCGTGGAGATTGGCGATCCGTGACGGCGCATTCGCGGAAAGATCCGCGACGCTGCCAGCATCCTGCCCCATCAGCACCTCGGCCGCGGTGTCGCCTGCCCGCTCCGACAAGGCCACTCCGGCCGTCGCAGATCCGGAGCCGTCAATGGCGAATACTCCGGCCTCGAGTCGTCCATCGTGCGCCCACGCGGCAATAGGGGCCGCGCATCCGCCACCGAGGTTGCGCAGCAGGGCCCGTTCAGCCTCCACTTCCCTGCGGGTATCCGGATCATCAAGCGTCGCGAGCAGCGCCAGCGTATCCTCCGCGTCCGCGCGGCACTCCAGCGCCAGGGCTCCTTGGGCTGGCGCGGGCAGAATATCGAGGATCTCGGTGATGGCATCGGCACGGCCCGATCGGGTGAGCCCGGCGACGGCAAGGACCACCGCGTCGACGTCTCCCTCGCTGACTCGCGCCAGACGAGTGCCCAGGTTCCCGCGCACGTCGACGTAGTTCAGATCCGGCCTACGGGCACGCAACTGTGCCACTCGTCGCGGCGAACCTGTGCCCACCCGTGCTCCCGCGGGCAATTCGGACAGCCGAGGACCCCGGCTGCACAGGGCGTCTCGGGCGTCGGCCCGGGTAGGCACCGCGGCGATCGTCAGCCCGGGTACCGGCGCGACCGGGAGATCCTTGAATGAGTGGACGGCGAAGTCGCAGCGGCCCTCCAGAATCGCCTCACGCAATTCAGCGGCGAACACGCCCAGTTCTCCCTGCCGGATGAGGGAGTCGATGGCACGGTCTCCCCTGGTCTTGATCCGAACCAGTTCGACGGTGTGCCCCATGCCCCGCAGCCTCTCGGCCACGGTTTCTGCCTGGGCCACCGCCAAGGCGGATCCTCGAGTGCCTAGTTTCAATCTCATTTCACTACTCTCTCGCAGCCGGCGATGACGGATGCAATGCCGTTTCCATCCACCCACGCGCCGACGACGTCGACCCCAGCGGCGGCGGCGGCCTCCACTAGATAGTCGCGTCTGGAAGCTTCGAGTCTCGTGGGCATCGCGTGCCACCCTACCGAGGCGATGCCCAGCACGTCTCGGTCATCGATGGTTACGCCGGTGAGACGCGACGCCTCGGCGATGGCTTCCGCCCTGCCTGGCAGCGCCATTCCGGGGTAGGACAGGCGCAGCACCGAGGTTCCGTCCACCTCGGCCCACGGCCA
Organism: Arachnia sp.; assembly: GCA_041854805.1. GTDB lineage: Bacteria > Actinomycetota > Actinomycetes > Propionibacteriales > Propionibacteriaceae > Arachnia. The sequence goes on along the minus strand of JBHADA010000156.1, from coordinate 13,928 downwards.
CTTGACGGAATAGTGAGTGATCGCCTTGGCCGCCAAGGCGTCGGCTGGCTGCGCCACCAGAGCGCCGGATCCAATGGGCGCCTCCAGCAGCGCTGGGTGGTTAACCGCAAGGGTGATCAGCCGTGCCTCGCGCACGGGTGGAACCGTGAAGTCCACCCCCACCCTTCCGAGCAGCGAGCAGGAGGCCGACGCGGGGCCGGCGAGCACCACGTGGTCTGCTTCCCGTTGGTCGCCGTCTCGGGTGATGATGAGGAACCCGGAGGCGTGACGCCTTATGGCGACCACGGCGGTACCTGTGAGCACCTTTCCCCCATGGGATTCGATGGCACGCTCCAACGCATCGATCATGCGGAACATGCCCCCAATGGGTTGCTCCACGGCCGCCCCGCCCGGGGTACGCACCGATGCCACGGCGCTCATTAGTGAGCCCTGTGCGGCCAAGGCGGCGGGCAGAGCGGGTGCCACGTCCGCGAGGGCAAGCTTGTCTGGCGCGGAGCCATAGATGCTGTAGGCGACGGGCGCGACGAGCTTAGCCACGGCCGCCTCGCCCATGCGGGTCCGAACCAGCTCACCCACGCTCGTGGCCGAAGCCCCAGGTCCTGGTCCCATATCCAGGTCTCGCAAAGCCTCGGCCCGTTCCGGCCCGTCGAGCACCGACCACGCGGGATCGCCCGAACTCGCAGGAATCCCCAGCATGCCCTCGGCCATGGGATAGGCCCCCTCGCCGAAGAAGACATGGGGCCTGCCCTGCGGAGCGGCCACGGCGAGTCCCAGTTCGTCGCACAGTGCCCGCGCGACGCCGCCCCGCACGGCGTAGGCCTCCGCCCCCGAATCCACCACGATGCCGCCCACGTCGACCGGCCTGATCATCCCGCCGAGCGCGGGGGCGGCTTCCAACACCAAGACTGGCTGCCCGGCTTGCGCCAAGCGATACCCGGCCACCAGGCCTGCCAGGCCTCCTCCAACGACGGCGGTACTCATAGCTCGTGGAGGAGCGCCACCAGATCCGTGAGCACGCCTGGGTCGGTGGTGGGTGGCACGCCATGGCCCAAGTTGGCCACGTGCGCGGGGGCGGCCTTGCCCCGGGCAACAACGTCGCGGGCATGGGCCTCGAGTGGCGCCCAGCCCGCCGCAAGGAGTGCCGGGTCGATGTTTCCCTGCAACACCATCCCCGGCAGCATTTCGGCCGCCTCATCGAGCGGAGTCCTGTAATCGATGCCCATGGCCTCGACTCCGCAGGCGGCCATGTCACGCAGAATATGGCGGGTGCCGGTGCCGAAATGAATTCTTGGCACGCGCGACTCGACTGCCGCGAGGGTGATCGCCGAGTAGGGCGCGACCCGCTCGACGTAGTCGATGCGGGTGAGTGCGCCAGCCCATGAGTCGAACACCTGCACGGCACGGGCCCCGGCATCGACTTGAGCGGTAAGAAACGCTGCGGACACGTCCGCACACCAGGAGAGCAGCCGCGCCCATGCCTCAGGCTCGGCATGCATCATGGCCCGCGCAGCGAGATGGTCTCGAGATCCTCGCCCCTCCACCAGGTAGGCCGCCAAAGTGAACGGCGCCCCCGCGAACCCGATCAGCGGGGTCTCCCCCAACTCGGCCACAACGAGACGCACCGCCTCCTGGACGGGAGCGGGATCCCCTGCCCCTCTGCTGACAAGACGGTCCACGTCGCTGAGTGTGCGTACCGGGTCCGCCACGACAGGCCCCACACCGGAGTGGATCTCGATGTCGAGGCCAGCTAGCACGAGCGGGGTCATGATGTCGGAGAAGAAGATGGCCGCATCCACGCCGTGGCGCCGCACGGGCTGCAGCGTGATCTCGGCGGCCAGGTCGGGTTGGAGGCAGGCCTCCAATATCGTCGTCTGTCCGCGCACCTGACGGTACTCGGGCAGCGAGCGTCCGGCCTGCCGCATGAACCACACCGGCAGGCGCGATGGTCGTTTTCCATTGAGGGCGTCAAGTAGGCAACTCATCGTGTTTGATTCTGCCTCATTGCCGCGTTGATGGTTCAATGGGTCCACTCATGACTATGCGCGTCTTCTCAGTTCAGCATCACCGCCAAGGCCTCGCCGAGGTCGAGCGAACCGCCGCTGGCGCCTCATCCATCGCCGAGCGGATGGCCGCCCATCCCGAGGTTTCGGGCGTCGTCGTCCTATCCACCTGCAATCGTGTGGAGGTGCTCCTCGACACCACGGGCGACGTCCCACACACCGCGCTGCGTACCGAACTGAATTCCGGTTTCGACGCGCCCCCTTCCTGGGACCTGTTTCTCGGCGAGGCCGCCCTCACCCACGTATTCCGTGTGGCGGCCGGCTTGGAGGCCATGGTGGTGGGTGAACGCGAGATCGCGGGTCAGTTGCGCCGGGCGCAGCAGGACGCGGTTCAGGCGGGACGCTCATCGCTTCCTCTCAACATCGCGGTGGATGAGGCTCTTCGGGCGTCCCGGCGAGTCGCTCGAGAGACCAGCCTCGAGGGCAATGGCCGCTCGGTGGTCAGCTCTGGGCTCGACCGGTTCACAGATCTGGACTGGGCCCAGAGCAGCTTCGCGGTGGTGGGCACTGGCGCGTACGCGGGGGCCGTGGTGGCCGCGCTGCGTGCACGGGGAGCCACCAAGATCTCGGTTCATTCCGCCAGCGGTCGCGGCGCCGCCTTCGCCGAGTCGCATGGGGTGGGGCATGTCCGCTCCATCCGGGAGGCCCTCGAAGCAGACCTCGTCATCGCCTGCCGGGGCCTCGGCTCCACCGTGGTCCACGCCTCCGACGTAACCGCGCCAGCCCGTTTCCTCGACCTTTCGCTACAGCGCGACATCGACCCAGAAGTGGACTCGATGCCAGGCGTCCACGTGGTGGACTTGGCCGACATCCAGCGCAGCGTTGGCCCCGCCTACGCCGAGGACGCCAGCCGGGCGGAGGAGATCGTCGCGGCCGGAGTTGGGGAGGCGTTGACGAAGCTACGCGCCCGCATCGTCGATCCGGTGGTCGCCGGCCTGCGGGAGACGGTCATGGACATGGTGGCCGACGAGGTGGCGCGCCTGCCCAAGCGTGACCTCACGCACGAGGACGCGGCCCACGCGCTGCGCCGGCTCGCCACCCGCCTCCTCCACATCCCCTCGTCACGGGCACGGGTCGCGGCCGAGGAGGGACGAACAGACGCCTATCTGCTGGCCATGGCGGAGTTGTATGGCATTGGGGACGTCCCCGTGGATCCCAACGAGATGGAGACGGCGCAATGCCCGGTAACCCACATGAGGGTGTGCGACCTGTCCCCACAACGGTCTCGCCGATGAACCTCGATCCCTACTCCGCGGTGTTGTTCGCTTCCTATGGCGGCCCCAACGAGCCAGCCGATGTGCTTCCCTTCATGCGCAATGCCACCGCGGGCAAGAACATCCCCGACGAACGCCTCATTGAGGTGTCGAAACACTATGAACTGTTTGGCGGCCGCTCCCCCATCAACGAACTCAACGCTGCGCTCATGGCCGCGGTACGCGAAGAACTGCTACGGCGCGGCATTGATGTCCCGGTGGTGATCGGTAACCGCAACTGGCATCCCTACATCGGCGACACCATGCGCACCCTCGCCGAGGAGGGGCATCGCCGAGTCGTGGCATTGGCGACGTCGGCATATGCGTCGTACTCGAGTTGCCGCCAATACCACGAGGACATTCTCGGTGCCCTGGATGGACTCGACATCACGGTGGACAAGATCGAACCCTTCGCCGAATCGGCTGAGTTCGTCTCCGCCAACGCACGAGCCCTCCGCACCGCGGTGCAGGACCTGCGTCGACGGATTGGGCAGGCGAGGATCAGGGTGCTATTCGTGACGCACTCCATCCCGCTCGCCATGAATGCCGCGTCCTCCACCGGCGAGCCCGAGAGACGCTACGAGGCGCAGCATCTCCGGGTCGCGGATGCGGTGGCCGCCGAAGCCACGGCCGCGCTGGGCGAGACCTTGGAATGGGAGTTGACGTTCTGCTCCCGCTCTGGCTCCCCGCACGTACCCTGGCTGGAACCCGACATCAACGACCGGATGCCCGAGGTGCTCGCCGAGGGCGTCGTCGGCGTCGTGGCCGCCCCCATCGGATTCATCTCCGATCACATGGAGGTGGCCTACGACCTCGACACTCAGGCCAACGAGACGGCCGCGGACGCGGGCCTTGCCTACGAGCGGGCCGCGACCATCGGCACGGACCCAGGGCTGGTTTCGCTGCTGGTGGACCGCCTCCTGGAACGCGCCGCCGAGGCTCGCGGGGAACTTCCCCCTCCTCGGCAATGCCATTTCTCCACCGGGCGGTGCTGCCTGCCCCGCCCCACAACCGCTGAGGAGTCCTCATGAGCAAGCACCCTGGACGCGACGAGCGAGACGAGCAAGACGTCGACCTTGAGGCCATCAACGCCACCCCGTTGTATGCCATGTACTCCGTCTTCGCGACGGCCGCACCGCTTCCCGACAACGACGAGTTGGGTGGGCTCGAGGAGACGTTGAGGGATACCGGCGTAGACGTGCGCGGCTTCTACGACGTTGGCGGTTTCCGCGCCGACGCCGACCTCATGGTCTGGACCCTGGCGAACGATCCCTCCGCCTTGCAGGCGGGCTACCACGCCATTCGGAAGTCGGCGCTGGGCGATTACCTCGTGCCGGTGTGGTCGGTCATGGGCGTGCACCGCCCCGCAGAATTCAACCGCACGCACGTGCCGAGCTGTTTCGCCGGTTTCGCTCCTCGGCCCTGGCTGTGCGTCTACCCATTCGTGCGCAGCTACGACTGGTACTACCTCGACAACGAGCATCGCTCGAAGATGCTCCACGAACATGGGGTGGCGGGACGGGAATATCCCGACGTGGTGGCCTCCACGCTGTCGAGTTTCGCCCTGGGCGACTACGAATGGATCCTGGCCTTCGAGGCCGATGAGTTGCATCGGCTCACGGACGCGATGCGCCACCAGCGCTCCGTCGAGGCCCGGTTGCACGTACGCGAGGAGACGCCGTTCTTCACCGGGCCCCGTGTGGAGCTGGCTGATTGGATCGCGCGGCAGCCGCGCACCTGACCGGTTACTTCCAGCCAAGCTCGCGGGCGAGCGCCACCAGGTTTTCCATCCAGTGGGCGTTGTAGTCGACGCCAAGCTGGGAGGGCATGGCGAACAGGACGTAGTCGGCCTCGGTCACCGCCTCGTCCGCGCGCAATTCGGCGGCCACCTGCTCGATAGGACCAACCATCGTCGGCCCGCTGCGCGCCACGGATCCATCAAGGAAGCCGACGGAGTCGCCTCCGTCGCCGCGGACTCCGAAATAGCGTCGATCCGTGTCGGTGGTGATGGGGAACACAGGCCGGGTCACAGCCGCCAAGCCAGGTCCCGTGTGCCCCGCGGCTGCGTATTCCTCGCGGTAGCCGCGCACCTGGTCCGCCTGCTGTACATGGAACGGGCGGCCGTCATCGGCCAGCAGCAGCGTCGAGCTGAGCAGGTTCATACCCTGCCTTCCCACGTTCAGGCCCGTCGCATGTGTGGCGGCACCCCACCAGATCCGGTCCCGCATCCCCGGGCTCAGCGGCCTGATCGGCAGGTCTGGGCCTTGCCGCAGCGCCTGCGCCCGTTCGGAATGCGCGATCGGCCGGCCTTCGATCGCGTCGAGGAATCGCTTCACCTTGCCTTGGGCGTGCTCGGCCCACGACTCCCCTTCGGCGAGGTGGTAACCGAACTGGGCTTGGCCGTCGACCGCCTGTTCCGGGCTGCCTCGGCTGACGCCGAGCTGGAGCCGGCCCTCGGAGAGCAGATCCGTCGCACCGGCTTCCTCAGCCAAGTACAGCGGGTTCTCGTAGCGCAGGTCGACCACGCCGGTGCCGACGTCGAGACGCTCGGTGACCGCGGCCATGGCCGATAGCAGCGGGAACGGAGCTGCCATCGACTCCTCGAAGTGATGCACCCGCACCCAGGCGCCGTCGAGGCCAACCTCGTCGGCGACCTTCGCGAATTCGACGTGGTCGCGTAGAGCTTTGCCCGCATCTGGGACGCGGGCTCCCGGCACGTCACGGTAGTGCCCGAAGGACAGGAACCCAATCTTCTTCATGATTCAACTAACCACGAGGGTGAGCGATCTATTCCGCCACACGGATACGCTGTGCCGGTGAGCATGACCATCGCGTGCGAGGACCGCGACTTCGTCGAGTGGCACGGAGGTGCCAGGCACGCGGCCGTGTGGGTCGCGCTGGTGGAGCGCGACGACGTAGGGGGCGTCTTGGCCTCGGCTCGCGCGGCCCTCGAGCCCCTGCTGCACACCCGGTACGAACGCGCTCCCCACATCACCGTGGCCTACGCAGGCCCCCTGCCCGCTCACGGTGCCATGCCCGCGGACCCGATCTACACAGCCTCGCGATTCCACCAAGATCTGGAGCGACTTCGCGGGCTTCGGTTATCTCCCTTCGAGGCACGAATCGGCGGCTGGGGAAGCTTTCAGATGGCCCCCTATCTCGAGGTGCAGGCCGACGAGTTCCACGCCGTCAACGCCGCTCTCACGCTCGGATCCCCGAGTGGCCACCGCTACCGTCCGCACCTGACCGTCGGGCTCTACCGCACCGCGACTCCCATGGCCGGTATCGCAGCAACAATGTCACGCTGGCAACGACCGCATCTGGCGCCGCTTCGGATCGACTCCCTGGCGCTGGTGTACTACGAGACGCACGACACCGCCGGGCCACTGCGCCTCATTGGAAACCTCAGCCTGCACGATGCAGCATGGCATCCATCACGGCACACCGTGCCGGTGTGAGAAAGCAATCGGTTCCCCGGTCGCTACGAGGCGTCCGGATCGTCGTCCTCGTCGGGCACGTCCAATTCCAGGGGCACCTGCGGGCAGTCCTTCCAAAGCCGCTCCAGGTTGTACAGGCTGCGTTCTTCGGAATGCTGCACATGCACCACGAGGTCAATGTAGTCGAGCAGCACCCAGCGATTCTCTCGGTCGCCCTCGCGGCGCGCAGGTTTACGGCCCGCCCTCAGGAGCCCCTCCTCCACTCCGTCGACGATGGCGCCCACTTGACGCTCGTTATTGGCTGAAGCGATGAGAAACACGTCGGTGATAGCAAGCTGTTCCGACACGTCGAACGCGACGATATCGCGGCCCTTCTTGTCGGCGGCGGCCTGGGCCGCCATCCGCACCAGGGCGAGCACCTCGTCAGGAACGCTCATTCATGACTCCTGTCTCGGAGGCCGGGTAGAGGCCCCGTTTGGCGATGTACTGGACGATGCCGTCGGGCACCAGATACCAGATAGGCTGATGGGCGCGCACCCGATCTCGGCAATCCGTCGACGAGATCGCCAAGGCTGGAACCTCCAGCAACGTCACCGCGTCATGAGGCAGATGTGCGATGTCATCCTGGGTCATCGGAACGCCGGGGCGGGTGACCCCGATGAAATGAGCCAAGTCGAAGAGTTGTTCCGCGCCACGCCACGTCAGGATCTGACGCACCGCATCCGCGCCAGTGATGAAGAACAGGTCGGTGTCATCGCCACGCTCGGCTCTCAGGTCCCGCAAAGTATCGACGGTGTATGTGTCTCCGGGACGGTCGATATCCACCCGCGAAACGGAGAACCGCGGATTCGATGCGGTGGCGATGACCGTCATAAGGTACCGGTCCTCCGCATGGGAAACCTTCCGGTTGCGCTTCTGCCAGGGCACGCCAGTGGGGACGAACACCACCTCGTCGAGGCTGAACTTGGCTGCCACCTCGGACGCGGCCACGAGGTGTCCGTGGTGAATCGGGTCAAACGTGCCGCCCATCACCCCAAGACGGTAACGCCTGGTTCGTTCGGCGCGGGCAAGGCCGAGTTCGGTACTGGTCACTTGGAATGCGGGCGTCCCGATCCAAACCCGATGACCCAGCCGAGGATGCCCAGCAAGACGAGCAGTGCGAGGGCGCCCATCACCCAGCTAGGCACGAGCGGCGCCGACGCCGCGGTCTCCAGAAATAGGCTCATGTCAGGAGATCCTAGCAAGTAGGCACGGCGAAGCTGGGCACGTGGAGTGCTCGTGGAGCACGGGGTGAACCACCTGGCAGTTATGTTTGTGTGACTACAGATTGGGGGACCTCATGAAACATTGGGCCACTCGAATTCTCATCGCACTGGTTTCAACCGCCCTCCTGATCGCAGGAGGTTTGCTGGTGCGGTCTCACTTCTTTCCACAGGAAACTCACAGCCAAAGCCGATCCTCGGCTACTCCAACCACCGCCACTCCCGCCGTCAGTGCTCCCAGCACCGCCACCTCCATCGCTGGCTGGAAGATGGACTTTTTCGACGGTTTCGATGTGCCCATCGAGCAGACGAAGTGGGAACGCTACGGCTGGAACGACCCGCCGGTCGGACACGGCGCCATGGGCGTGATGAGCCAGCGCAATTCCTTCACCAAGGACGGCAAGCTGATCATCCGCACCCAATACGAGAACGGCCTGTGGAGCGCCGGTGGAGCGGGTTCGCGTCACGTCTTCGCCGCCTCGCAGGGCCGCTGGGAGGCCCGGGCGAAGTTCCCGCGGGCCAAGGGCCTCGGCTACGCGTTCCTGCTGTGGCCGGAAGAGGACATCTGGCCACCAGAGATCAACTTCGCCGAGGGTTTCGCCAACGGCCCCGAGGTCATGGGCGTGTACCACTGGGACCCAGATGACAAGCAGGAGCACCGGTTCTTCGACAACAACGACATGAACGGGTGGCACACCTACGGGGTGATCGTGGAGCCGACCAAGATCACGTTCACCTTCGACGGCGAACCCTGGGGCGTGATCAACCATCCCAACGTGACGACTAAGCGGATGTGGGTCGGTTTCCAGACCGGGGCGATGGACCCCAACGGTGACAACCGCGAGGAGGAGACTGTCGACTATGGGGTGCCTGGGCCGTCGACGCCCGCCGTGTCCGACATCGAGATCGACTACGTCGCCCACTACACCAAGGAGGGATGACGCTCAGCACAGCATGTCGCTGCAAGCGCCCCACGCGCGCCTAATGCCTGATCTGTCCGTCGCCCTCAATGATGTACTTGGCGCTGGTCATCTCGGGCAGCCCCATGGGTCCGCGGGCGTGAAGCTTCTGGGTGGAGATACCGATCTCGGCACCAAAACCGAATTCGCCACCATCGACAAAACGGCTCGACGCGTTGACCAGCACGGCTGCCGCATCCACCTCGGCGGCAAAACGTTGCGCCGCATCCTTGGAGCCAGTGACGATCGTCTCCGAGTGGCCAGTGGTATGAACGGCAATATGCTCGAGAGCCTCGTCGAGGCCAGCCACCACCTTGACCGCGAGATCCAAGGTCAGGTATTCGGCGTCGTATTCCTCAGGGCCGGCGGGAATCACCGCATCGGAATACCCGCGGGTGATCTCATCTCCGTGGACCGTGACTCCGTGCTCGGCCAGCATCGCCAAGGCCTTGGGCAAAAACTCGTCCGCGATGTCGCCGTGGACGAGCAGGGTCTCGGCCGCGTTGCAAACGCTGGGGCGTTGCGTCTTGGCATTGAGCAGGATCCGCAACGCCATCTCCTGATCCGCTGCGGCATCGACGAAGATGTGACAATTGCCGGTGCCGGTCTCGATCACGGGAACCGTGGAGCCCTCGACGACGGCCTGGATAAGGCCAGCGCCTCCGCGGGGAATGAGCACGTCGACCAGGCCTCGGGCCCGCATCAATTCGCCCGTGATCTCGCGTCCGCCCTCAACGAGATGAACCGCTTCTGGTGTAACGCCCGCCGTCTCCAATCCGCGACGCAGGGCCGCCACAGTGACCCGGTTGCTGTTGATGGCAGATGACGATCCCCTCAGTAGGGCGGCGTTGCCGGATTTGAGACATAGTCCGGCTGCATCGGCGGTCACGTTGGGACGGGCCTCATAGATGATTCCAATGACGCCGAACGGCACACGCACCTGCGTGACTCTCGCCCCGCCTGGCAAACGCCAGCCGCGCAGCACGTCTCCCACCGGATCCGGCAAAGCCGCGACATCGCGTAGGCCCTGCACCATCCCCTCGATCCGCTCGGGCGAGAGAGCCAACCGATCCACGATGGACTCTGGCGTGCCGGACTCGCGAGCGGCCGCGACGTCGAGGGCGTTGGCCTCCAAAAGCTCCTGCTCGGCCGCGGCCAATGCGTCGGCCATGGCATGCAGTGCCGCGTCTTTGGAAGCGCGGGTGAGCGTGGCGAGCTGGGCTCCCGCGCGACGGGCGGCTTGGGCCTGGGCAGCAAATTCCATGCGGGTGAGTCTAACCCGCCCTCAATCTCCCGGCCGCCCACAAAGCTGACGTCCAGGGTTTGAGAATGGACTTCATTGCCGCCCGCGCAGCCTTGCCCTAGCCTTTGTTAGAGATTCGCCGAACACCGCGTGTCTGATAGATAAGGAAAGAGGAGGGTAGAGTGCTGTGCACGCCAGGGAGCTGTACCACCCAGAGCAGGCAGACCTGGATCTGGACCGGGTGCTGTACGCGCTGTCGGACCCCATCCGGCGCGACGTGCTACGGCGCATCGCGGAAAATGGCCCGCTTTATTGCGGTGAGTTGAACTACCAGGTCACCAAGTCGACAATGTCGCACCACTTCCGGGTGCTACGCGAGGCAGGCCTCATGCACACCGAGGTGTTGGGCAAGCGGCGTCGCATCACGCGACGCGATGCCGCCATCGAACGGCGATTTCCGGGCCTGCTGAACGCCGTCGGGCTGCGGCCCGGGCAGGGGCAGTGGGAGGATGGCACTACTCCGAGAGCATGAGCTGATCGCGATGCACGACGGGACGCTGCGCGGCGTGCCCGTTTTCTTCCTTCGAATGCCCCGCTTCCTGAGCCAGTTCGACGCTGGAATAGCCTACGAAGCCACGGCCAATGGGTGCGCCATCCAAGCCGACGATCTCCACCGGCTCGCCCTCGGCGAAAGCCCCGTCCACCCGCTTGATTCCCGCCGCCAAGAGCGATGCGCGGCCACGCCGCAGCGCGTCACGAGCCCCGTCATCAATGTGAAGGACGCCGCGGGGCTCAGCGGCGAACGCGAGCCACAACAGTCTCCGCGGACGACGCTTGCGCCGGGCCGGAAAATACGTCCCCACGTCCTCGCCGGCCAACGCCGCATGCAGATCGGCGGCGCTACCCAGCACCACGTTCACGCCTGCCTGGGACGCGATGTCCGCAGCCAGCAGCTTGGTGCGCATGCCGCCCGTGCCCACCCGCGACCCGACCCGTGAGGTATCCACGTCCAGCTTCGAGATGTCGTCCACGCGGTCCAAACGCCTGGCCCCTGGGGTTTCCGGATGCGCGGTATACAGCCCGTCCACGTCGCTCATCAGCAGCAGCGCGTCAGCGCGCACTAGGTGCGCGACGAGTGCGGCCAGCCGGTCGTTGTCCCCGAAGCGGATCTCGTGGGTGGCGACGGTGTCGTTCTCGTTGACCACCGGGATCACCCCGAGCCTGAACAGCCGCGACATGGTGTTGAGTGCATTGCGATAAGTCTTAGGTCGCAACACATCCTCGACTGTGAGGAGGAGCTGCGCAATCTGGATGTCGCGCTCGCCAAAGGCCTTCGCATAATGCTGGATGAGCAGCCCTTGACCAACGGCCGCGGCGGCCTGTTGCGTCTCCAAATCCCGCGGGCGGCGTTTCAAACCGAGGGGGCGCAGCGCGGAGGCGATCGCGCCCGAACTCACCAGCACGACACGGGCCCCCGCGGCATGGCGAACGCTAAGGGCCTCAGCCAACTCGGTCACCCGCCGCACATCGAGATAGCCCTGCGAGTCCGTCAATGAGGACGAGCCCACTTTGACGACAATGCGTCTCGCCTCGCGTACCTCAGCGCGCATCGTCGTCCTCGTGCCCGTACCCCAACGTGGCATGGTCCACGCCTGCCTTCGCGGCGTGGTACTCGGCATCCATGCGGCGTCGTCTCGCCACGGAGGGACGCTCCTCGACGAGGCGCTCGTCTTCGCCTCGGCGGCTGAGAATCTCCGCGCCACTTTCCACCTGTGGGGCAAAGTCGAACACCACCGCGTCCTCTCCCCCGATGGCCACGGCGTCCCCCGCTCGAGCGCCCATCTCGAGAAGCTTGTCCTCGACGCCCAGCCGGTTGAGCCGGTCCGCCAGGTATCCCACTGCCTCGGCGTTGTTGAAGTCGGTCTGCCGAATCCAACGCTCTGGCTTGACACCGCGCACGCGCCAGAGAAAGCCTCCGTCGCCGTCGCCTTGTCTTTTAATGGTGAATTCCGCCGCAGGGCTGGCCGCGCTCCCCACCGGCTTGGGACGCAGCACTGGGTTCGGCGGGATCGGCGTCTGCGCCCTCCGCTGGGCCACGATGTCGGCCATCGCGAACTTGAGCGCGTTCAGACCCTCGCCGGTCTTGGTGGAGATATCGAAGATGGGGAAGCCTGTCCTGGCCAGCTCTGGGCGAGCGATCTCGGCCATCTCGGAGGCCTCTGGCACGTCGATCTTGTTGAGGGCGATCAGCCGTGCCCGGTCTTCCAAACCGCCGTGGGCAGCCAACTCCGCCTCGATGATCTCGAGATCCGTGAGGGGATCACGGCCTGGCTCGTAGGTGCCTAGGTCGATGACGTGCACGATGGCCTGGCAGCGTTCGATGTGGCGGAGGAAGTCGAACCCGAGCCCTCGGCCCTCCGAGGCCCCCTCGATGAGTCCTGGCACGTCGGCGACGGTATAGGTGACGTCTCCGGCGACCACAACGCCGAGGTTGGGCACCAAGGTGGTGAATGGGTAGTCAGCGATCTTGGGCCGGGCGCGGGAGATGGCCGCGACGAGCGAGGATTTACCGGCCGAGGGGAAACCGACAAGTCCGACGTCAGCCACCACCTTGAGCTCGAGCCGCACCAGCCTGGACTCGCCCTCCTCGCCGAGCAGTGCGAACCCTGGAGCCTTGCGTGCCGCCGAGGCCAAGGCCGCGTTACCGAGGCCACCCTTGCCGCCTTGGGCCACGACGAACTCCTCGCCCGGCTGTGTGAGGTCCGCGAGTTGTTCTCCGGTGACGGCATCAGTGACGACGGTGCCGCTGGGAACGGCCAGCACCACCGGCTCTCCGCGTGCTCCGTGCTGATGATCGCCCTTGCCAGGCTGGCCGTTGCTGGCTTTGCGCACGGACTGCCGGTGGTAGTCCACCAGGGTCGAGAGGGAGTCATCGACGCGGAAGATGACGGACCCGCCGTCGCCGCCGTTTCCCCCATCCGGGCCACCCAAAGGCTTGAATTTCTCGCGGCGGATGGATGCGCAACCATGTCCGCCGTTGCCTGCCTGAACGGTCAGCTTGACCCGGTCGACGAACGAGGGAATAGCCATGGAAGCTCCTTGGATTGGCTCAGGCACAACACGCCCTGGGCGCAGTCTAATGGTGCCGCGAAAAGCAAGAACGGCCCCGCAGGGCCGTTCTTGAGAAAAATGTCCCGATCAGGCGGGAACGACGTTGACGACACGGCGACCGCGCTTCACGCCAAACTCGACTTGGCCCTCGACCAAGGCGAACAGCGTGTCGTCGCCGCCCCGGCCCACGCCGTCACCGGGGTGGAAATGGGTGCCGCGCTGCCGCACGAGGATCTCTCCCGCGCCCACCAACTGGCCCCCATAGCGCTTCACCCCGAGGCGCTGAGCGTTCGAGTCACGACCATTGCGCGTCGAGGACGCGCCCTTCTTGTGTGCCATTTCCTACTCCTCAGGCCTTGATGCCGGTGACCTTGACCTGGGTGTACCGCTGACGGTGCCCCTGGCGCAACTTGTAGCCGGTCTTGTTCTTGTACTTCAGGATCCGGATCTTGGGACCCTTGGTCTCGCCCAGCACCTCGGCGGTGACACTCACCTTCCCGAGGCCCTTGGCATCAGAGGTGATCTTGTCGCCGTCGACCAGCAGCAGCGGCTGCAGGGCGACGGTTGAGCCGACCTCTTCGGACACCAGATCGATGTCCAGGA
>JBHADA010000155.1:0-3555 GCA_041854805.1 Arachnia sp. | reverse complement strand
GTCAGCGGAGTCGACAGCGACCGGTCACCATCACCAGCCGCCACGGTGCGCAGCAGGTACCTATAGCCGTCACCAGCCGACATCACCCGCATCGACACCGTCATACTCAGCAGGTGAGCCAGACCAGCGGCCTTTTGAACCGCCGGGCACCGGAGTAGGCGTCGAGTGCTCCGTACCCAATCGGCATCCCGCTTGGTTGACCCGATGACAAGACTCGGTAGACTGGGTCCGTGACCATTTGAGCGTTTCCCTGACCTGCGTCCGAGGCCGTCTGCCCGGCAGGTTTCGTCACGTCTTCGGGATCTCGCTCATGCCTCATGTACTTACTTCATCGTCGTTCACTGCCGCGGGCTCGCATCTACGGGTGGAGGGTCTCTCGTTCTCCTATCCTGATCGGCGGGTCCTCACAGATGTGTCGTTCGTCGTGCCTGCCGGTGCCCGAGTAGGACTCATCGGGGAAAACGGGTCGGGTAAGTCGACGTTGCTGAAGGCGATCGCCGGAGTCTTGGAGCCGGCATCGGGAACGGTCACCGTGAATGCGCCGGATGCCGATGCGCCGGTGTTCGGGCTGCTACATCAGGAGCACCCGTTCTCTGCTACCGAGACCATCGATAATGCTATCGAGACCGCGGTCGCGCCGTCTCGTCGTGCCGCCGAAGAGGTCAGCAGGCTCGGCGTCGCCCTTGCAGACCGCCCCGACGATCCTGTCACGGCCGACGACTACGCACGTGCCCTGGAGACGGCCGAGCGCCTTGGAGCGTGGGAGATCGACGCGAGGATTTCCGGCATGCTGGCCGGTCTCGGGATCGGGGACATCGACCGCCGCCGGCTTGTAGGAGCGCTCTCCGGAGGGCAGCGAGCTCGGCTCGCCCTAGCGTGGCTGCTGCTAAGTGCACCGGATGTGCTGCTGCTGGATGAGCCGACAAATCACCTCGATGATGCCGCGACCGCCTATCTCGTCAGCGTGCTCACGGCGTGGCGGGGTCCGCTGCTGATCGCCAGTCACGATCGGGCCTTTCTCGATGAGACGGTCACGTCGCTGCTCGATCTCGACCCTTCGCCACTCCCGCACGCGGTCGCGGGGCCGCTGGTTCACGACGGCACGGGAACCGGGATCGGCCTCACCCGTTTCACAGGCAGCTACAGCGACTACCTAACCGCACGAGCTGAAGCACGGCAGAGGTGGGAACGGCAGTATCGCGATGAACAGGCCGAGCTTTCCCGGCTTCGTAAAGCGGTGAAGGATCAGCAGACGGTGGGGCACTCGGATTGGCGCCCGCGTACCGAGGTACGCATGGCACAGAAGTTTTACGCTGACCGCAACGCGCAGGTCGTATCTCGCCGCGTCAACGACGCTCGCGCACGCCTGACGGACCTTGAAGACCGCCAGATCCGGAAGCCGCCACGGGAACTCGAATTCCAAGGGCTCACCGTTGCTGGCGCCCCGCGTGCCATCGGCGCCCTTGAACCCGTGCTCACCACCGTCAACGTAACGCTGAAAAATCGGCTCCCGGCCACGTCGCTCAGCATCAGCCGAGGCGAGAAGTGGCTCATAACCGGCCCGAACGGGTCGGGCAAATCGACCTTGCTCGGCCTGCTCGCCGGCACGCTGGAACCCAGCAGCGGACAGGTCACTCGCGCACCGGTCGACCGCGTAGGGCTGCTTGCGCAAGAGACCGCCCTACCTGACCCCTACGATCGCGGTCCGGCTCGCACCGCACTCGACGCCTACACGGATCTGGTCGGCATGGAGCGTGCGGCACGAGTGCCGCTGGGCACCTTCGGACTGGTTGCTGGTCGAGACCACAATCGATGCGTGCAGGAACTCAGCGTCGGCCAACAGCGTCGCCTTGCCCTCGCGGTACTCCTGGCTGACCCCCCAGAGATCCTGCTGCTGGATGAGCCGACCAACCACTTTTCGCTCAGCCTCGTCACCGCGCTCGAATACGCACTCGCCCAATACCCTGGCACTGTCGTCGTTGCATCACACGACCGGTGGCTGCGCAAACGATGGAAGGGCCAGCGGTTGACGCTGCCCGAAACAGGATGACAATCACAGTCCACCAAGTCGAGACGCAAAGTGCCCGCGTCGGCGCAGTAGCACGTCAACAGAGTCAGCATCGCCACCCCGAGTCAACCCCACCTGGTCGCCACACAGGTGAGCTGGCAGCCTCCCAACCTCGATCTGCAAGAGGCGTGGCAGATCTGTCGAGGCTCTGCGGCCGTGGGTTAGCTCGGGATTCGTACTGGCCATCATTGATACGGATCTCCGCGTCTTTGGGCAGAGACGGGATATTGAGTCGCTGACCGGCAGCGGGGTCACCTACGCTGGTGGGCATGTTGTTCTACGGCACTGCTTCGCTGCGTCTGCGCAGCCGCTAACAGCGGCGGGCACCCTCCACAGGTTGTTGCTCCCGCACCCGGTGATCACGGCCGGGCGGCTCTTTCAGCGTGCCCGGCTCCGCAACAACCACGGAGCAAACAGTGCCTACCTATCGAGGTGGCCGTCATGAGCACGGCCAGAACTTCCTGACTGACCCATCCACCATTGCCACGATCACACGGCTCGTGGCTGCCACCGAGGGCCCGATCATCGAGATCGGCCCCGGTGACGGAGCACTCACCACCCCGCTGGCCCAGCTCGGGCGACCGGTGACTGCCGTCGAGATCGACACCAGGCTCGCCCAACGCTTGGCCCAACGTCTCCCGTCGCACGTGGAGGTCGTCGCCGACGACTTCCTGACCTACCGGCTTCCAACATCTGCGCATGTGCTCGTCGGCAACCTGCCGTTTCACCAGACCACGGCCATACTGCGCCGCATCCTGCACTCCCCGGCATGGACCGATGCAATCGTGCTCGTGCAATGGGAAGTTGCGCGGCGCAGAGCGGGCGTTGGCGGTGCCACGATGATGACCTCGCAATGGGCGCCCTGGTTCACCTTCACGCTGCACAGTCGGGTTCCCGCTCGCGCGTTCACCCCACGTCCGGGCGTCGACGGCGGAATCCTCACCATCCACCGCCGCGAACACCCGCTGCTGACTCCGGCCGAGCGACGCCAGTTCCACGCCCTGGTCCACCGCGCCTACACCGGTCCCGGACGCGGGCTCGCCCAGATCCTCGCACGCAACACCTCGCTCGGCTCGCCACAGGCGGCACAGGCGTGGCTGACACGCCAGGGCGTGAACGCTGCCGGACTGCCGAAGGACATGCCCGTCGAGGCATGGGTGGACTTGTTCAAGACCACCGGTTCTTCACCGCCTGCACACCGTGCGCAGACGCAGCAGGTGAAGTCGAGGAGGCGCCGTCGATGACCATCGCTGCGCGGCACCAGGCCTGCCGCTACACGTCAACAGCTAGGAGTGCCACGGAGCACCGTTCCGGTGAAACATCCACAGAACTGGCAGCGCGGCTGCTCGCAGAAGCACCTCAACGGGATTGGCGGCTCCGTGACCTTGCCGCGCTGGTTCACCTCTCGGTGTCACAGCTGGGCAGAGCGTTCACACAACGATTCGGGATGCCGCCCATGCGGTACCTGGCTCACATTCGGGCCCATC